>CAKPLP010000001.1 GCA_934167695.1 uncultured Bacilli bacterium
CAATTTATAATTAACTAGCTAAAAAAATTATACCATTAGTCGTTAAATTTTTCTACACTACCATTGAAATTTAATAAGAATCCATTTCCAAAAAAGTGTCCAATTCCACTTTTTATGAATTTTACTAAAAGACATTGAAAAAATGTACTAATTGCTATATAATATTTTTTGAAAGAGAACTTAGTTCGTAACCTGTTGTTTATTCGCTCCATTGACGAGTCTGTTCGAACTTTTCGAACTTAATATATAAGTTAATCTGAAATACGATTAATTTTTTTATTGTATAAATATACCTGAGGATAAATTTTGATATTTATGTTAAAATGCCTAGGAGGTTAAATATTCTGTTATAATAAAATTCAATTAATTTTATACTGTATGAAAATATGATATAATATTTAAACAAAGAGGTGGTTCTTATGAGAAGTCAACCAACTGATGTCTATGCTAATTTTGCATTATTAGGAAATAATACTTATGATTTGATTTTTATGTATTATTTATTTTTATCACAAAATGTCAATTCTTATTATTGTGACAAATACAATATAGCAGATGAAGAAAAAGAAATTTTTTTAAAAAATATTGCATATTATTTTGGAACAAGAGGTCCTATAATAATTGATAATAAAGGCCTTAATAAAATATTTGAAAATGGCGGAATACCTAAAACGTCAAATATGCCTGATTTATCCGCAACAGATATAATTAATCAAATAAATATGTGCTTAAAAAGTGATGCTGTTTATGTTTGCAATTCAGATGGAGTTTTAGATAAATATACAATGCTTATATTGGGTTATTTAATGGCCATGAAACAAGAAATCTTCTTTTGGAATGACATAGATAAATCTGAATGGTTAATGTCTTGTATTTCTCAGAAAAATAATAATGGATATAAAGAAGTTGTACAATTTCCTTTAGAAATGATTAGAACCCTTGCATATCCGTATTTATTTAAAGATAAAAAATCAAATTTACCACCAGGAAAATATGGTAAATTAATAGTTACTAAAGATGGAAATTTTGGAGTTGATAGAAATACAGAATTTAATTTACAAGTGAAAAATCAAAAAAGCAGAAAAAATACACTTGTATTGTTAGGCAGTTTGAGAAAACAATTAGAAACTATTAAAGAAAAAGCACTACAATTTGAGAAAAATAGTTATAAAGTTTTGGCACCCAAAATATCTAATATTAAAAATGATAAAAATGGTTTTATAATTTTTGAGGATGATTTAAGTGATAATCCTATCACAATAGAATCAGAATTCATTGAAGATTGTTTAAAAGCAGAAAGTATTATTGTATGTAATAAAGATGGATATGTTGGAAATACTGTTATGTTTGAAATTGGATATTTACTAGCTAAAAAAAAGAATATTGAATTTATTCAAGAACCAAGTGAAGTTTGGTTAGCAGATGTCGTAAATCATTTTACAGAATTAAATAATCAAAAATCATCACCAAAATATAAATAATATTAGTTACAAATAATAAAATATATTTAGCGAATATTTTCTATTTGATTTATATGTAAACCTTTTTAACAAAAGTTGTAGATGCCTACGACAACTGCTCCATTTGAAATCAACTTACGGACTTAAAAGTTCGTGAGTTTTTATTTTATACAAAACTTTAAAAGTTCTCTTATCACAGAAAGGAGGAACTTTTTCATACTTGAATTTAAAGTAATTGAAAATTTAAAACCTAATAAAAATTTAACCTAAACCTAAATATAAGAAAAAATTATGACAAATTAAAACCATCTAAAAAAAAAGACATGCCAACTAAGAAGCATTATCTTTATGTTAATTATCATTATTTTCTAAATATTGTTTTCTAAATTTAACATATATTAATAAAACAAAATATACAATTATAGCAAGTAAAAACGTAATTTTAATTGAATTAGAATTTTCTGGAAAAACTAAATAAGATATTATTGGAAGTGTTGCTGTAACAATTCCTTCTATAAATCTTTCAAATGTAACATAAGATGTTCTATAATCTTCTTTTGAATATTCATATATTGCTATATGATCAAACATCTCATAAGCACTATTCGCAAAACCAAGTAAAATATAAATTATTGGCAAGCAGAAGATTAATACATTATTATTTAATGTAAATAATAATATAAAAACAAAAATATATATAATACTCATAGGTGCTAATACTTTATTCCATTTTCTATCTTGAGATTTAGTTGCCCAAAACTTACTAGATAGTGCCTCTGAAAAATTAATCAAAATATTTAAAATACTATAATATATGTAATCAACATTCAAATACCTTAATAAAAATACATTTAAATACATTATACCAATTCCATAAGCAAATCTATTTAAACCACCTATAATAAGAATTTTTCTAAAACTTTTATCCTGTGCAGGTTTTACTACTGTTTCTTTAATTGTTATATTCTTTTCTTCAATCGGAGGTTTATAAGTAGTTATTCTAATAAAAATATCAATAAATGCAATTAAAAACACGATTGCAAATAAGATCATAAAACCATATAATTCATATCCATTTGCAGTAAACTTATCTAATATAACTCCCATTATTAAACTAAATCCCATGACTAATGTATTTTTATAAATATTTCTTGTTGAAGCAAATTTAGTTCTATCTTCTTTTTTTACTAAAGTCATTCTCCAATTTACAAATGTTATATATCCTAATTCTCCAGTTATAGCATAAATTGAAGCAAGTATAAAAAATAAGAATGTTCTAATACCAATATCATCAGTCAAAAATGGTATAAATGCAAAACATATAGATGATAATCTATAAATTGTGTAATTTGTTAATACAACTAATTTTGATTGACCAATTTTTGAAAATAAAGGTGCCGCAAATATTTGAACTATATTTGTTATAGTATCTAATACCGCATAAATTCCAATAGCAAAGTTTGATAAACCAAGATAGACTGCAAATGCAGTAATAAATGAATTACTTGCTATTTTGTTATTTGCAGTATCTAAAATAGATGATGTTAAATATTTTTTATATTCCTTTTTATAATTCATTTTTCCTCCAAAAATTCAAGTATAATCATTAAATCATTATACATTAAAATACAATTTTTTTCCATACCCCTTTGAAAATATACAAGAAAGCAATATAATTAATTTATTAGAGAAATTTAAACATGCATAACCTCCATATCTTAAATAAATATGAATTAAAAAAAGAGGAAAAAATATCAAAATAATTTAATCCTCATTTTGCATTAAATTTATACTCCTACACAAATTCTTGTATAGTAATTACTAATACTTTTTATAAATTTTCTTTTATCTCTGGAAATAAGTCATATAAATTATATCCCAGTAAACTATCAAAGTACTCTTTTAATTTATATGATTCTCTTATATGATAATGAGTATTTTTATATACTCCGTGTCTTAAAAGTAAGTCCATTATTCTTTTATCTACTGTATATATTTTATCAGTACACATCAAATCACATAAATTAATTATTTTTTCATAAATTGTATATTCTTTTTTTATATATTCTTTCATAAAATCATAGTATTGATTACTTGAATCAGTATAATCTCTATTGTTTGCTAAACAATCAATATCATTATTTAAAAATGAATGCTTTAAACATATACTTGCATACTCTTCATCATAACCTAAGGACTTAATATAATTATAACCATTTATAGCATGCGGTATTACTCCATCATTACTATTCCATCCATACTTTTTACCAATATCATGAATATAACCTAAGGTCTTTGCAAAATCACTATCCAAATTTATATTACCTGCTATAACACCTGCTACGTAACCTACGTTTTTAGAATGTTTTATCCATTTATCACTTGAAGTCTTACCAATATTTTCATTCAACAAATCTAAAGCCTCTTTACTTGTTAATTTCATATCACACTTCCTTATCTAATAGTAATTTTCTAATATCAAGATTATCACTGTTACCTATACCTATTTTTTTCAAATGACTACTCATCTAATTTATACCTTTACCTAAATTATAAGCATCTTGATATGCTTTTGTTTTTTCATTTCATACTACAACTCCACTTCATTTTTTCGCTTCACAATTTGATTTTTATAATAATATTTATCAGAACTTCTAAAATACTTTACTTATCAATCAACAATAAACGACATCATATATATCTTTTATAGAATTACCATACCATTTTTAGTCTATTAATAAAAAATTACATTGGAGAAATAATCCATAAATACCCTAAAATCATTATTCCAATAACCATTACAGTAGTAATTATTATAAATGGTACCCACTTTTTGCTTTTCACACCATTCATAAATGCAAATATATCACTAATAGACAGGATTAAATATATTATCATTAAATACATAGTAAAAGACATATAAGCAACACCTACTCTCCGCAAACTAATTTTTTTCAACAAAAGTTAAATTATAATTTATTCTTCTATACTTTTAATTGGCTTATTTCGAATAATAAAAAGAAATAATGGTCTTAATAATCCCAAAGATAAAACAGTAAATATAGTTAAAATATCACTATATTTGTATGTACGACTTTTATATAACTTATGTGCTACTACTGTATCTAATATAAAGCCAACTATTAAACTAATTATTAAAATAATAAACAAAACATTTCCTAATTCTTTATAAATATAAAAATAAAATCCTAAAAAAAATGATATAAATGTTAGAATAGCTGATATTATACCTATTACATTATTACCTGCAATTTTTCCTAAAAAATATTTGTTGTAAAACGGTATCCAAGCAAAACCAGAATTTTTATATCCAATACTTTTACTCATAGCCATAATTGAAATACTCTCAAAAGTATAACTAACTACTGTATATAATACAACAAATATAAATATAGCAATAAAAAAGAAATATATAAATGATAATATACTCATAAGAAATATTACACTAAGTCCACCCATGAGCATCACTCCTCTTACAAAAATTATAAATTTTCTTTTATCTCTGGAAATAAATCGTATAAATTATAACCTAATAAACTATCAAAATATTCTTTTAATTTATATGTTTCTTTAATATGATATTGAGTGTTAGAATATGCACCTCTTCTAATCATTATATCAATCAGCCTTTTATCAATTGTAAATACTTTGTTTCCTTGTGGACACATCAAGTCACATAAATTTATTAATTTTTCTTCTATTGTATATTCATGTTTTTTTATAAAATTTGTTAAAAATGGATTGTCTTTTGGATTTGGAACTCCTCCAGCAGTACATACTATATCATTATTTAAATATGAATGAGTAAGACAAATATTAGTGTATTCATCATCATAACCTTTATTTTTTAAGTATTCATATCCTCTCATGACATGTCCATGTGACTCACCATTATACTTACCAATATCATGTAAATATCCTAGAGTAATTGCTTTGTCTATATCTACATTTATTCCTTTTTCACATAATGCTCGTGCAATTCTACCAGCACTCTCACCTACAGATATACAGTGTTCTATCCATCTATCATCTGTTGTGTTTTTTCTTTCTGTTTCTAATAATGTTCTTGCTTCTTTAATTGTTAATTTCATCTTTGTTCTCCTATCTTATTAAATAAATCATCATATATTTCATCTTTATTTAACTTTGTAACAAAAGTTATCTTATGTTTATTTTCAGTAATTTCATAAGATGTATCATCTTTTATATTTGGACAACTTATTTGTTTCGTTTCAAACCAATTTTTATTTATCATGTAGGCTATAACAGCTATGTCCCATATTACTCTTGATTCTTGTATCCCATGATATCCATCATTATAAAATCTTTCAATTAAATAATTACATAATTCAGATTTGTTTTCTAAATATTTCTTTAAAGTATTAATATCAATTCTTAATTCAGAAACAATATTTCTACAAGGAAGTATAGTTAACTTCACTTTTGACTCAAATACTATTTTTACAGCTTCAACATCTTGTTCAAAATTATATTCAAGATTATCTTTATATCCCAATTCATTTCCACCAAGCCATATAACTTCTATTTTATTGATTATCCTAGGATCTTTTTTTATAGCAAGTGCAACATTAGTAATAGCACCTACTGCCATAATATATGTTTTATCATTTTTTAAAGCAACTTCTATTATTTTATTAACAGCGTCATTACTTTCATGATATCCATTTTGAATATAATCTGTTGATCCTTTAAATACTTTGTTCCTAGTTTCAAAATTTAACCATTTACATATTTTTAATATTTCATTATAACTTAGTTCTTGCCCCTCATTAACAGAAACATTTTTTGTTTTATGAGAATATGGAGCAACAGTAATAGCCTCTATATTAAATATGTCCTGATTTTTCAACATATAAGCAAGTGCAAATTGATCATCACACTCATTATAGGTATCAGTATCAAATATTACATTAACTTTATTTTTTCTATAACCTAAAACTAATTCATAAAATTCCTTCCAACTTCTAACCCTTTGTACATTAGAATATTTATTATAAGGAGTATCCATTAAAACAGCCTTTATTCCACTATCAATACAATCATTACATATACGAACAGAATCATCAATCATAATATCAATATTATATTCCAAACACTTCAAAGTCTTAGCATGACTATCAGATGCATCTGTCAATACCAATTTATCATAATAAATATTATTTTCATCAAGCCATTTTTTAGTCATATAATAAGGATTAGAATAATCACCATTATCACGCCCAGTTATAATATAAATAAAATGACCAGCTTCATGGAGTTTATCTATATATTCTTTAGCACTATCAATCACTTGTAATTTAACTGCTATTTTTTCTATATTATTTTTATAAAATTCATTATCTTCATCCTCAGTCCAATCAAACATTCCATTTCTAATATATCTTGCATTTTTATTTACAATACCACTATTTCGTAATAGTTTATCATGTATCAAATACTCATTTAGTAATACCACATTAAAATTAGAAATTACATTGTCTATATCTACTCCTATTTTCATTTGCAATACTCCCATATTTATATATTTATTATTAATTTCATTTTACATTTTGACGGTTTAATTTTTTTATACCTAACTTACCCAAAAACAATATTCCTATAAATTCAATAATTGCCTTCAAAATAATTAACATTCCAGATATCGTTGAAAAATTAAATTTAGATGGAATTTCATATTCAGCAGGATTATCAGGATCGTATTTAATAGTTATAGATGACTTAGGTTTAAATATACCATTTAATTCTGCAAAATATTTATGACCCGAAACATCATACTCATATTCATATAGTTTACTATTAACTTTAAACAGGCTATAAAACTATATCGAAATATTATTACAATAATAATATAAATCCACATAATTTACTTTCTTAACTATCCTAAACAAATTATAACATACAATTCAAAGTTATAAAAAAAATAATGATATAAAACCATTATTTTATTTAAAGTAAATTATATGGTATTAAAACACTAAAACTACCTGCAGCATAAGGAGCAACCTGATATTGTTCAAAATAAATAACAATTCCTTTATCAGTAAAAACAAAATTTTTAAAGTTTTCACTATTAGGGGCAGTACCACTTGTTAGCATTTCCAGAGAATTCTGATCATGACCAATATTCTTATCAGATAATAGTTGTCTTCTACTCTCTCTAGATATATCTAATAAAGCTTTATTATTAACAATATCGTCTATTTTAATAATTTTATTTTTTAATTTATCATAATTAATTGTAAATATTCTATTATCAGGATGAGCACCACCAGTATAAATAGATACATAAAAAACATACGATAAATAATTTTTATAGCTAAATTCATCATAATTTATTATTAAATAATAATCAAAAAAAGGCTCCGCTACAACTTTACCACCTTCCAAGAACTCGTTAATTACCTTTCCAATATTTAAAGAAATGTAATTATTTAAATATAAATATTTAGTTCTAGGATAAGTAATCTTCATTTCATTTTTTATAATAATCACCAATAAATTTTATACAACTAACTATTAAAATAGAACATCATGCAACATCAATATAATTTGATTTATAATTAATTCTTTATTTTCTTCTCTAGTATTTTTCGCTGCTACTATTTCAGAATGATAAAACTTATCATTTTCACTATCATAAATACTTATAAAAACAACATTATCTTCCCCGTATAAATTGTTTTTATCAATTCTATTTAGTTTACCAGTAATACCAACCCCATAATCACTACAAGCAAAAAGAGAAATATTTTTACTCATTTCATCGGCAGTTTCAATACTATAAACACTATATTTATCGATAATATCACTTGAAACTCCCATTTTAATTTTATAGTCATTTGAATATGTAACTGCACTAAACTTTAAAACATCACTAGCACCTTCTATATTAGTAATACTATTAACAACAGCACCACCAGTACAAGATTCCATTGTAGCAATAGTTTTATTTAATTTTTTTAATTGAGAAACTATTTGCCTCATATAAACTTTCCTTTCATAAGAATACTCTAGCTAACAAACTAGAGTATCATTTTAATAATTTTCTTTTTTAATTTCAAAATAAGCTTGTGGATGATTACAAACAGGACAAACTTCTGGAGCCTCTTTACCAATTACAATATGTCCACAATTACGACATTGCCAAATTCTGTCACCATCTTTAGTAAAGACTAAACCATTATCAACATTAGTTAATAATTTGCGATATCTGTCTTCATGTTCTCTTTCAATTTTAGCAACTTCTTCAAACAAATAAGCAATTCGGTCAAAACCTTCTTCTCTTGCTGTTTCAGCAAATCCCTTATACATATCAGTCCATTCATAATTTTCACCTTCTGCAGCAGCAAGTAAATTCTCTGCAGTTGAACCAATACCATTCAATTCTTTAAACCACATTTTAGCGTGCTCTTTTTCATTATTAGCAGTTTCTTCAAAAATAGCTGCAATTTGTTCAAAACCATCTTTTTTAGCACGACTAGCAAAATATGTATATTTATTTCTAGCTTGACTTTCCCCTGCAAAAGCAGTCATTAAATTTTGTTCAGTTTTAGTTCCCTTTAGTTCCTTTTCCATAAATTTCACTCTCCTTATCTAAACAATCTTTACAAATTCCTTTGAAACTAATTTCGTAATCCAATACTTTATTATTATTAATCATATCAAATTTCTGATCAATATTATCAAGATCAATAACCTTGCCACATCGTATACAAATAAAATGAGCATGATTAGGAAAAATCTTATCATAACGATCAGTATTATCAGGCATTTTTATTCTCTTAATCATAGAATTATTAACTAATAAATTTAAATTCCTATAAATCGTTCCTAAACTAATATTAGGAATTTTCCTACGACACTCTTCATAAATTGATTGAGCATTAGGATGAGAATAACTATGATTAATAATATCTAAAATTAGTTCTTTTTGTTTCGTATTTCGCAAAAAAGCACCAACTCCTTAATAGTAATGATTACTAATTAAAGTATAACATAAACAAAAAAAAAGTCAAACTATTTTAAATCTTTATGCTAATAATAAACTACTTAGAAACAACTACTACACGTGCACCATTCTTAGGAAAGTTAGGTACTTCAATACTACTCAAATTAGAAAAAGTAATAGTTATACCCCAAACAAATTTAACAGCAGTACCACCATTACTTGATGATTTATATAAATAATTATACATCCAGATTGGACATGATTTAGTAGATTCTGAACATCCTAAGGCTTTAGCTTCTTGCACTGTTATTATTCTTGCCTTCGCTGTTCTTGATGACAATGTATAAGTGTTAATTGTACAAGAACTAGATGAATTACAACCTGTGTAGGCATTATCTTTAAAAACCGTAGTACCCATTGTATATGTTAGATCATTTACATTACCCCAGCCTGCAGTTACACTTTCCAAAATTGATAAAGCAGGAAGTGGTCCACTATCTATATTAGAATCATTAGACCAATAGGTATTGTATACAGTATTTCTTTGACTTTGCATAGTCATAGTAGATCCATTATCAAACATTCCATGAAAATTTACTATTGTATTATTATTTACCTTAATCTTATAATCGTTCCCGCAGGACAGCTTCCACTGTTTTTTGTCTTATAACAAGTAGTTTTTACACATGTATCCTCTTCACCTGTGATACATTTTGTTGATGTTGCTAAACTATATTTATATGCTACAACAAAATTAGACATCTTTCTTATATCCGTTTTAGTATTTAATTCATCTATTGCCCCTTGTACATTTGTAGAAGTAAAGCCTGATGAAGAATTTGCATATGTTACGTTATTTCCTGTAATAGTTACTGCAGCATATACTCCTCCCGTTGAAATTACTAATCCTATTAATATTCCTATAATTATAAATATATATTTCTTTTTTATTTTCTTCACTTAATATACTCCCTTCATAACTTTTTATACTACAAAAGGATATATTACAGCAATTATCTACCTTTCATTATTATTTAATAAACCATTTTTATTAAAAAACATCATTAATTGTTCTATACTTTGATACCCATTGACCACATCAACAATTTTATCATTTTGAACCAATGCTATTACAGGTATACCCCAATTACCATTAAAATAAGAATCAGACTCCTGAAGTTTAGTATACTCCTCAGTACTAATATTACTAATATCCAAATAATTTATTTTAAGATTATATTTACTTGCAAGAACATACAAAATCATATTTTCTTGTACACAATAACTACAAGATTGTCTTGCAATATATACAATAGATAAATCAGATGAGCTCTTTAAAGAAAGATAATCATCAACGCTTATATTATTAAATATATCTTGATATGCAGTATTATCATTCTCCTCTAACTCCCCCGGACCATTATCTTCGGCTGTATCAAAATAATCATCTCTTAAATCTTTATCCACTACAGCAGAACTTTTTCTTACAGAGTTTATATAATTAACTATTGTCTTACCTATGAAAATTGAACTACCAAAAACCAAAACTACTAAAATAAAAATTGCTAATATTTTAATATATAAACTATTTTTATTATTAGAATTATCATTATCACCACTAATTACCTTATTACCACAATAAGTACAATACTTAGAATCACTCTCTATACTCTTTCCACATTTTTTACAATACATTAATATCATCTCCAACCAACTATAAATAGTATAACACCAGTATTTAAAAAAATTTAAAAATTCACATTATTTTCATAAATTTTTATAATAATCAAATGCCTCTAATGACAACGGATGAACAGAAACATTCTTTTTTCTACAATAATTTATGCTATTTTCTAAACTTAAATACATTGCTTTATCAATATCAGTATTTGCAACATCTCTAATTTTATCAACATCGGGATAATCTCTACCATCTTCCAATTTATCAGCTAAAAAAACAATTTTTTCAAGCATAGTCATATTTTTCTTACCAGTTGTATGATATTTAATAGCTGAACACATTTCATCTGTAAATTGAAATTTTCTTCTTACAATATCAGCAGCAATAAAACCATGTAACAAAGGATAATTGATTTTCTCCAACAGTTTATAATTTAAAGCATATTTTTTTATATAATTAAAATTTTCATCGGCAGTAAATTCACGTGCCAAATCATGAGCAAGTGCAGTAAGTTTAACAACATCAACATCTACTTTATATATTTTAGCATATAAAGAAGCCTTATCCATTACCCTTTTACAATGCAAATATCTATCATTAGAAAGATATTTTTTCAAATAAGCCTCTACTATTACAAGTTTTACCATTATTTTAACTTCTCACCTCTAAAAGTTCCCATTTTATCTCTATAATAAGCTACACCATAAGGTGAATTTAATAAAGGAATAATTGATGGATCATAATTACATATAGTATTCAAATCATAAATACCAGAGTTCTTTATATCACTTACATACTCATCACTTTCTTCCCCTTGAAAAAATCTCCAACCACTATCTGGATAATCTGGACTAGGCTTTTCTCTATACATATAACCAACCTTAAAGCCATCAACCATTATTCTATCAGTTGCTATAGCACCGCTCGGCCCTTCCCAATCAAGTAAAGGTTTAATATCTTTTAAAGCTATTTTAAAATTCTTCATAAATAAATCCTCCACCAAAATTATATCAAAAAAAGAATCTATTTAAAAGATTCTTACTTATTAATATATTTAATACCAGAATACAAAATCAAATAAATAATTACACATAATGGTATAAAAACAATAATTCCCTGTAAAATATTTTCCAAATTATATACTTTTAAAATATTAGTATATATATATAGAAATAACAAAAATCCACTTATAACTGTAAGACCGAAAGATATAAGAGCATTTTCAATAATCTTATTTTTCTTTTTAGCATTCTTTCGAACTTTTTCAGTCTTATTTGCAATAAAACATCCCTTATAAAAAAGTAATGAAGCAGCCAAAAATAAAGGAAACATATAAACTACAATAGAAATTAATCCCTTAAAAGACATTAATGAAATATAACCTCTAAACTGTTTATTAATTAAATAATAAACTAATACTAAAAAATATGGTAACAATATTGAATAAAATAAATATTTATTAACAACTATATAATTATTATATAACGCAGGTAAATCATTAACAACATTTCCACTTATAAATAAAATCACTACAGTAAGAAGACAAATTATTTCTACTAAAACATCCCATAAAGTAAAAGTCGTTGTAAAACCAACCTTATACCATAAAGACATAAACATAATTAAACTAATAATTTTAATAGTTAAACTTTTATATGAAGCAAATCTTCTTTCTACAATAGCATCATATACTTTTCTTTTATTTTTCTTAAGATTTTTATCAAATAGTCTAAATCCAAGATATATTAAATAAATCATTAATAAAAAAAATGGAGCTAAAAATACAACAAGTGAACAAGTATCATGAAAACTAAGTTCTGCAATATAATTAATAAAATTAGTATCAACAATATTCTTATATATAATAAAGAAAAATAAAAGAGTAAAAGATAATATTATTGAATATAAAAATTCTTTATTTAATTCTAATCTCCTCATTTGAAATATTGGTAAATCATTTTTAATATTTGCCAAAATACCTATAACAATTAATACAAAAACAGATATAACCTCAGGAACAACTTCATTAAAATGCCAATTAGAATTAATACCTATCTTATACCATAATGAAACTAATAATATTACTGTAAGTGTTCTTAAAATTATACATCTAGAATTACGAATACCATCAACTTGACTAATATTTAATTTTTTTCTTTTTGAAATTTCCATAACTATACTCCTCTATTATTTATATAATTATATTTAATCATCTTTTCATCAAATTTGCAATATAACAAAAAAATAATTAAGTATTTCTACCTAATTATTTATTGTATTCCTTTAATAAATCTACAGCTTTTTGCATTTCTAAATCATATTGAATCATTTCAATACCACCAAATTGTTTTAAGAATTCTTCTTTTTCCATTTGATATTTTTTAGCCATCTCTTCTGCTTCTTTTTGAGCATCTTCTAGTGATACTTCAATTTTTTCAAGATTCATTATTTCTTCAAGCATTAAACGATATAAAACATTTTGATATGCTTCAGGTTCAATTTGTTTCTTCAAATCTTCTTCACTACTTTGAGTAAATTGATAATAAATATCTAAACTTATACCTTGCATTTGCATTTGCTGTGCAAAACGGTTAATTAAACGAGTAGTTTCTTCTTCAACCATTTCTTCTGGAATATCTACTTCAACATTTTTTCCAACTTCTGCAAGAAGAGTATCTACATATTTATTTTCAACATCCATTTCTTTATGAGCTAAAAGTGATTTTTCTATTTCTTCTCTTAAAGATTTTTCATCCTTAACACCTTCCATAGCTAAATCTTCAAAGAAATCCTCATCAAGTTCTCTTTGAACTTTTCCTTTTACTTCATTAACCTTTACATGGAAAACAACTTTTGCTCCTGCTAAATCTTCAGCTTGATAATCTTCTGGGAAAGTTAAATCTAAATCTTTTTCTTCTCCAGCTTTCATACCAATAATTTTTTCTTCAAATCCAGGAATAAAAGTATTAGAACCGATTTCTAAAGAATAATTTTCACCTTTTCCACCATCAAATGCTACTCCATCTTTAAATCCCTCAAAATCAATTACTGCAATATCTCCATTTTCAACCTTACCATCTTTAGTAACAGCTTCAGTATATTGCTCTAATAAATGACTAATTTCATGATCTATTTCTTCTTTTGTTACTTTAGCTTCTTCTGGTTTAATATTTAAACCTTTATATTTCTTAATTGAAACCTCTGGTTTTGTTATAATTTTGAAAGTAAAAGTAACAGCATCCTCATTAATTTCTTTTAAATCTACTGATGGTTGTACAACAGGGATAAGTTTAGACTCTTCCATTGCTTTAGTATAAGCATCTTGTAATACTTCCTCTGCAGCATCCATAAATAAAGATTCTTTTCCAAAATTCTTTTCATAAATATCTCTTGGAACTTTTCCTTTTCTAAAACCATTAACTTTAACTTCTTTTTGTTTTTTTGCAAAAACTTTGTCCATTGCATTTTTCCAAACTTCGCCGTCAATTTTAATTACAACTTCATTTACATTTTTCTTTGTTTTTTCTTCTTTATTTTTAACTTCTTTTTCTTTTGCCATAATTTCTCCTCCAACAAGCAATATTATAACTTAAAAACACTAATGATACAAGAAAAATAGATTATTTTCATCTACTTTTAACATTATAATTTTCTTTTTCAAGCTGATAACGCTCTTCAAATGACTCAGCAAGCTGATTTCCCCAAAATATCTCATCATCTTCATAATAAATATAATCAGAATCCAATATAACAAACTCTCCAGTTTTTAAAACATCATCTTCTAAATCCAAAACCTCACTATCATTAGCCTGATTTTTAAATCCCAATGGCTTTTTATAAGCCCCTAAATCATTATGCCACCATCTTTTATTATCCCTTAATAACATTCCAACATTAGTAGCCTTAATATCGGCACAAACAATACCTCTATCTCTCATTTCTTTATATATTGAATAAAGTTCTTCATTAGTTGGTCTAATACTAGTATCAACCTTTTCACATACCTCAATTACTCCATAATCCGTATCAGAAATCTCAGATAAATCAACTCTAATAAGAGGTTGCAATATTCTTTTATCATAAGGGATCTTATATGTTTGCCTACTTTCACCAACTTTAAGTACCTTAGATCCTATTTCAAAGACCTGTGAAAAAGTACCAGAACCAATATAATTGATATCAACCCAATCCAACTTTTCAGCTTCTAATAACTCCTCAATTAACTTTTCAAGTAAAAAAACTGTACTATCACTAAAAGAAACCCATGCATTCTTATTTCTATATATCATAGTTTCCCTTATAAATTGCTCCTTATTTTCCTTAATTCTAGTATTAAATTTTTCACTTACTTCTCTACTAATATTTTTATAATCTAAATATTTATATAACATATAATTATCCATATAATTAGATATATTAACAAATCTATCCCTTAAAAAATCCACTCGCTCCTCTACTGTTTTATCACTTAAATAAATACTAATAATATCAATAACCTCATACTTCTTAGCCTTTTTTAAAGTATCAAAAAATCGTTCATTCATAACTGCTTTTAACTCATCATAACCATATAACTTTTTAATAGAGGCATATAAAGAACCTTTAGGTATAGACTTTAAAAGTATATCAAAATTGTTTTTTACAAAATTATAACCCTGATTATTATTTAAATTCATTAATAACTCTATATTTTCTGGTGTCATATAAAGATCCTTTCCAAAAAAGAGTTATTTTACATAACCCTTAATTTTATTTAACTATCCAAAAAGTAGGTAAATCTCTTAAACCATTTTTTCCGGCTGCCACTGGTTTATTAATAATTTTATTATTAATAACCAATTCTGTAGAACTACCACCATCCATATTAGCAGCATTATAAGCACCATAATTCTCCATAATTTCTGTTAAATCAGACATATCCGCTCCAATACTAGAAGGTATTCTACCATTAATAATTAAAAATAAAACTATACCATCTTTTCTTTGACCTATTGCCGTACGAGGTGCAATACCCCATCCACCATTACCTTTTACAAATGAACTTTTACCATTAACAATAAGATAAGGTCCAAATTCAACAGCATCACGAATTCCCATTTTTAAGGCCTGATCAGCACTCCATTTTCCTAAAACAAATTTATCATCTTTTGTAAAACCAACTATTCCACCACCAACATTACTTTTAGAAAAATTACTAACCAATTTACCATTCGAAATTACAACACCATGAGGAAGAGCACCATTACTATTCCAATCAGGATCATAAAAACCACCTGCATTAATAGCAATAATTGCATCATTATTTTTAGCAACAGTAGTAATAGCTTCTCCCCTTGTACCAATATATCTACTAGTAGCAAGAGAAACTCTAGAAGGATCATATATTGCAACTAAATATCCCTTATAAAAATTACCACTAACTTCTATAACCTTATACAAATCATTTCCTTCATCTTTAGTTAAAATTTCTTTTTCATATTTATTTTTATATACCTTGGCCCCTGTTTTATATTTCTTAATACTAATTAAATCAGGATTAGAACTACCAGTAGCTTCAATAATACCATTCATAGAAAGAACTTTATAAATTTCCTTATCACTAAAAAACCATTTAGCTAAATATTGATGCGACATAGTAGTCATACTAGAAGTAATCCAAAAATTTCTAAAACCATCATAAGGACCATATAAAAGGAAAAAGAAAATTGAAATACATAAAGCTATACCACCAAATATCGCAACAAATACCTTTTTAGTTTTTCCCAATTTCTTTCTTACCTTAAATTTCTTTACCATACCTTACTCCTTACCAGCATAATCACCATCATTATTAAAATCAATAAATTTCTTCTTAGTACTATACTTATTCAAAGTATCAGTACCATTATTTTCCTTAACATATTCATTATATGTATCAATAAGTTTATTATAACTATTTATATCACTAACAAAACTATTTATAACCTCTTCATATAAAGAAGAAAAACTACTACATTTACTATTAATATCATTCTTAGAATAATAATTATTAGCACAATACTTCTTCAAATTCTTAGACTTACTAATAACATCATCTACAGTTTTTTCATAATCACTAAATGAATTATTCCAAGCATCATAATTCTGTTTAATTGTATCATAATAAGTATCCTCAAAAACAGAAGAATATATTTTATCTCTCTTATCATTAAAATTAAGAACACTAGCTTCAAACTTATCATAATCTTTAACAATCAAATTCATAATCTTATTAGTTTTCTCTCGATCCTTAGAAATACTATTAAAAAACAATCCTATAATTATTACAATAACTGCAACTATACAAATAATAGTAATTATTGTTTTATTCTTTTTACTCATAAAAACACCTACTCTACATTAAAAGTATACCATATAAAAGGAAAAAGGCAAGAATTTTAAATTACCCATATTAAAAAAATATTTTCAACAAAACTATTCCACAGATAACTAAAAGTAAAATAAATATTATTTTCTTATATCTATTCCACCAACTAATATGATCACACTCTTCTATATAATCATCAATAAGTTTAACGAAATTTTTATTATTAGATTTATACTTTTTAGGTTTAAATGTTTTGCTCTTTAACAATAAACTATCTAACTTATTAAAATCTTTAAGAGCCATAATATATCCGGCTTTATAAAATTCATCAATAATTTGTTTTTGATGGTCATTAGTATGTTCTCCATATTTAGAAAGTCTTGCTGCAGCTATTACAGGTTTTCCATATTTTAAAGCACCCAATATACTACCAACACCACCATGAGTAATAATAATATTAGCACTCTTCATTAGTGAATCTAACTCTTTTGGACTAACTAAATCAAATATTTTCATATTTTTTGATTCATACTTCGTATAACCCGCTTGTACAATTACTTCTTCCTTAATATTACCAAGTTCTATTTGTTTATCAATCGCTTTCAAAAGTCTAACAAAACTTTTATCCTGCGTTCCAAGTGTTACTAAAATCATCAGAAAATCCAACCTCCATATTTTGCCTTTGGATATAACTTCAACATACTTTCCCATTGTACTACAAATAAATCAGCAATCGGATAAATAAGTTTACCTGTAATAGTTTTTGTATTAATATTAGCAAAAGTTTCAACATAAATAATCTTCGTTCCAAACAATTTACCAAAATAACAAATAGGTCCAGCAGTATGAGTACCAGTTGTTATAATATAATCAGGATGGATTTTAAAATATAAATATATGCTCTTTAAAATATTAAATAAAAACTTAAAAATATAAGTAAATAAATGATCCTTAGTTCCAAAAAGCAAATAACTAACTTTCCCCGGATAATCATCTTTTAAATACATATTAGATTTTGTTTTTTCAGTAACAATATAATATGAATACTTGGAAAACAATCCATTTAACTTCATTAACTCTGATAAATGACCACCTGTACTTGAAATAAATAATACTCTTTTCATAATTACTTTTTCTCCAACAACTCAAACCAACTTTTGCCAACTACTTCTGGACTATATTTTTTTATCGTTCTTCTACCCTCTAGACCAATTTTCTTTCTAGTTTTTTCATCCTCTATTAAATCTTCAACCTTTTTGATATAGGCCGAAAAATTTCTATGTTTAATTAAATATCCATTGCTTCCACTAGTAATAATTTCATTAGCACCCTCTGCAGAAGAAAAAGCTATACATGGAAGTCCACAACTCATCGCTTCTAATAAAACTATTCCAAAAGACTCTGTATAAGAACTCATCAAGTAAATAGATGACTTACGAAGCATATCATAAATATAGTCTTTATCTTTAAAACCATGTAAAGTAACTTTATCATCAATCTTACTAGAGTGAATATACTTTTCTAATTTTTCCTTCTGATCACCATCACCAATAATATCTAAATGCCACTCAGGATAATCATTAGAGATAATATTAAATATTTTTAACAAATCTAAATAACCCTTCTCTTCAGAAAGTCTACCAATAGAAATTAACCTCTTACTTTCTAAAGATGAAATATCATCATCATCCGGAATATATTCAATAACATTAGGAATAAATTTAGTTTTACACTTTGTTTTTCTAAGCTTTCCATCATAAAAAGCATTTAAAGAATTTGAAACTAATACTAAATAATCCAAATTACTAGAAGATCTAACAACCTTCTCAGCATACTTCATATTATCATGATAATGATTATGTTCCCATCCAATTTTTAAAGTATCACTTTTTCCATAAGTACCCAACCACTCATCAAATATATCCCTAGTCGCAATAATAATATCACTATCACTATTACTAATATATTTAATCATTGTTTTTCTTTTAGACCGTAATATTTTTAAAGAATAAACCCCTTCCTTTAATGCCGTTATATATTTATGAGAACTAACCGCAGCCTTAAACTCATCTCTATTAGGCTTATCATCAGTTAAATATACAATATTTACCCTAGGATCAATATAAAAAGCAGGTTTATCAAGCAACTTATAAGTACATGCAATTTCAACTTCATATCTTGAAACCAATATATTAGCAAGAGAAGCAATAGATTTTTCTATGCCACCATACCCCAGATGTAAAGCAAGTATAGAAACCTTTTTCATAAAAATCACCTACATATATTATATAACAAAATATAAATATTTCCAAAACAAACAGAAAAATATTTATTTAATATACATTTTATAATATAATTAACATATAAATATAGAAAAGAGGATTTTTATGAAAAAGAATTACCACAAAATACTATTAATAATTGCCATAGTATTAATAATATTAAGTATTATTCTAATATTATACAAAAACTACACAGAAAAAGAAAAAATAAAAGACATAAAAAAACATTACAACCAAACTGTAAAAACAATCAAAAAAACAAATCTATACAATAAAAATAACAAGGTAATTGGTAAGATAACAAAAAACTTTGAATTAAACTTAGAAAAAGCAACAATAAAAAGTAAAGAAGACGAATACTTCAAAATAAAAGATACCAACTACTATATTTATTATAAAGATATTAAAAAAATTAAAAAAATTGATATTGAAACATCAAATAAAAACTATCTAGAATTTAATAAAAATATAAAGGAAAATAACATTAAGTTTTATAAGGATGAAAAAGAAGTATTATCAGTAAAAAACAATGTAAATATACCAATAAAATATATGGATGACAAATACTACTATGTTATATATTTAAATAAACTATTACAAGTAAAAAAAGATAAAACCAAAACAGTCGATAATAAAAATACAGAAGAAAAAGAAGCAAGTTATATCAGTGTTATCAACTATCCTGAAATATCAAGTAATTGCAGTACAAATTGTATTAAAGATACTCTACTTAAAGAAAACTTAAACTATTTAAAAGAAAACAACTACTATACTATAAGTATTGATGAATATCAAAATTGGATAAAAGGAAATATTTTATTAAAAGAAAAAGCTATATTATTAGTAAGTGAAAAAATATCAGAAGAAACTGAAAAAACACTAAAAGAATTTAATTTTACGATTGAAAATATAAGTAATAGAACTGATATAAAACTAAATAATAACAATGAAGCAAGTACAAAGGATAATTCAAAAGATAGCATTAATAGTTATCAAATAAAGCAATCTACAACAAATGATATATTTAAAAAGATGGTAAATGGTGAAAAAGTAGTAGAAGAAATAAAACCTACACTTTCTATTACTAATTCAACAAAAGAACAAAAAATAGCAGTATTAAATTACCACTTCTTCTATGATGATCAAACAGAACAATGTAATGAAAATATTTGTCTACAAACATCACATTTTAGAGAACAATTAGATTATTTAAAAAATAATAATTACAAAACTCTAACAATAGAAGAATTTACCAAGTGGATGTACAATGAAATAGAATTACCAGAAAAATCAGTTTTAATAACCATAGATGATGGAGCATTAGGAACAAGTTCTATAAATGGAAATAAGTTAATTCCAATATTAGAAGAATACAAAATGCACGCTACATTATTTCTAATAACAGCATGGTGGGATAAAAGCAATTATTCATCTAAATACTTAGATGTTGAATCACATGGTGATGATATTCACATCGTAGGAACATGTGGAAAAGCAAAAATCCACTGTTTATCAAAAGATGAACTAATAACAGACTTTCAAACATCAATAAATAAATTAAATACCAATACAGCATTTTGTTATCCATTCTACACATATAACAATAATGCCATTGAGGCAATTAAACAGTTAGGATTTAAAGTAGCATTCGCTGGAGGAAATAGAAAAGCCAAAAGAAGTGATAATAAATATTTAATACCAAGATATCCAATTTACAAAACAACAACAATGGATCAATTTATAAGTTGGGTAAACTAAAGGATTGTGTAAATAATACACAATCCTTTTTAAATTAATAATAGTCTAGAACCATTCTTTAAACCAGAGAATTTAACAATATTATTACTATTAATAATATTACCATCAATACCATTATAAAGCAAAGCTTTAGAATTAATTTGATAATAGCCACCAGACAACTCATTAACAGATTGCTGAATCAAATCAACAACATTCGAAACCTTTTCATTAATAGGAATAAACATATCATATTCCTCATCTATCGCTAAAACATACACACTAATCAAAATTTTATCCATAAATTATCAACCTCATACTATAAATATAATAATAGTATATCATAAAATAATTTAACTCAGCTTTATTTTATTAAAAATATCATAAATATTTAAAACATTTATTAGCATATTATCGAATTTAAATTCACGTACACTACCTTTTAGAATATATTATTTAATTTAAACTAATTAGTATCTGCACATTTAGAGAATAATTAATCTTATTTTTTCAAAAAAAAACTGCATCATATCAAATGCAGTTAAATCTAATTATCATTAATCATTACTATAATATTTACTATAATCAACGTTACTTGATAAAGTAGTAAGTTCACGATCTAAACTCGTTAAACAATTTCTAATATTTTTAAAAGTTAAATTTTGTATTTTATTATAAGCCTTTGTAGCACGAGTACCATTATAATATGCACCATTTAATGACTCTAAACAAGCAATAAAAGAATTTGTATTACCACCATTCACAGCTGCACCAGTAGTACCAAGAAGAGTAACTAATTTCTGCATTTGGTTATTAACTTTATTCAAAGCATTTTGTCCAGCTTTAGAATTAATATAAAACTTTGGTTTTTTAGCCATAATATATCTTCTCCTTTCTCAATAATTAATAATCTTGTTCATTTGATGCAGATGTTGTTTGCTGAGAGGCTTCTTGATATTTTTGCCACCAATCCAACATTCTTTGCATTTGAATCTGATAATCCTCATTAAACTTATCAGATATGTAACTAAATCTGTAATTACATTTTCTTTTAATAGCATTTATATTTTTAATACAACTTTCTAATGCCTTTCTAGATTCTGAACCAGTATCAGATCTATTTGCTACCTTTTTTAATGCTTTTGCCATCTCATCACAACAACTACCAATTTGCTTATTAATTTTCTTCATACCACTAATGTAAGCTGTTGCACTTGGAGATAAAGAAACGTTATCTGCAGCATCCATATTTTTAAAACTTGGTGCTATATTATTAATCTTTGCTGATATGCTATTATAACTACTACTCATAATTTTCCCTCCTATCTTACAATCTAATTATATAATATCTTTTTTAAAAGTCAATATCTATTTAACAAAAAAAACAAATAGTTGACATAAAGTTACATTTTCTAATAAAGTATAACCATATTAAAATATATCGTCCATATTTACTTCTACATCATTTTCTGCAATATCACTCTCAATTCCGGAAACTGCATTTTCATTGTCTTCTTCATCTACATCACTCAAAGAAACTTCATTATTACTTGGCTCATTACTACTTGAAACATATGAATTAAAATTAGAAATAGCTTCTTTTAATTCAGGTGGCATTGAATCATCTATTGCAATTTCACTAAGTTTAATATTTTCAAGATTTTCTTCATCTTCATCTTCTTCAAGTACATCAATATCGTTTAAATCATCATTCATTTATTATTCCTCCCAATTATATAATACTATTTTTTCTACTAAAATGCAAACTATCATTTATTAATAAACTTTATAAAATCTTTTTGAGTATTTTTAATCACAATAGCATCATCTCTACTAATATTAGAATCACTGTAACCATTTTCTACATTAAATAATTCTTGATCATCAGGATTAGAGGCTATTAAAATGCCGTTTTTTAAATCCACTAAATTATACCAAGGAGTATTATCAACACTCTTTAATAAATTACTAGCATCCAATATGATAAACCTAATTTTATTGCTATCTTTTGCTAGCATAATTAAATCATCAATGTTAATTATTTCATCATCCGGATTTTCTTCCTTTAATTTTTTCATATGAGACATTAATTTACTATATCCAAATATAGTAATAATATATTTATTATTATTATTTGTATCACTTAGTGCCTTTTTAATATTTTTATCTAATGCTATAAGTACAGATTTAAAATTAGCATCATAAAATTTTATTTTATCATTAGTAATATTCAAATAATCATAGGCTGATAAAACAATATTTTTAACATTATTTAAATATGTAAATAAATTTAATATAGCTGGTAAAAAACTTTTAATACTAGTATCTTTTCCAAAAATAATCATATTTATTAAATTGTCAAAATTATAAAAATACGGACAAGCACTTTTAATTTCTATTCCTACTGGTATTGATGACAATGATATAGTTTCATTTTTAAATGATGCTATAGTGACATGATTAGGTATAGTTGGTAATTGTTTTGCTTTTTTTGGCATAGCTTTTGATAGTTCAGATATAATATAATTAATCTTTTCATCATAACTATTATAATCAAAAATCAGAGAAGTTTGGAACTCATAAGCAGTATCTAAAATCTTTATTATTCCACGTCCTGGATTATCATTAGGAATTATATCTCTTTGAGAAAAAATATAAGAATAATCACTAGAATCCGCTAACTTCAAAGCTATTGTAGACTTAAAATTTGACTCAATAACATATCCTAGAGAAGTTGATACTCCTGTTAAAAGAATAGTTATACCATATCTATTACATTCCCTCGTAAATGGTCCTAAAAACTCATCATAAATATTCTCAAATTGTTCTTTAAAAACATCAACACCATTTATCATAACTAAAATATTAGGAAATATGCTCTTACCATTTTTCACGTCATTCTCAAAACTGCCACCATTTACAGAATAATGTTTTTTTCTCTTTTCCATTTGTCTTTGTAAAAAATAAAACATTTTTTCAACTCTAGATTTTTCATTAATTGTTAAAACATCTCCAACCTGTGGTGCTGGAGCAAATTTTCTCAAAGTTTCAGCACCTAAATCAACAACATAAATATTAACTTCATCAACAGTATGAGTAGTTATAATTGAATATATCATAGTAGACAACAATGTCGTTTTTCCACTTCCAGCGATACCAGTAATAAAGGTATTACCACCAAATGTCAAATCAACTCTTACTGGACCCTGTTTTTGATTTTTAGGATCATCATACTCTCCTATTAATGGATTAATATCAAATGGTTTTATTTCAACTGAATATTTCTTTCTAACATCATCCAAATATAAAATTTTTGGAACATTATCAAGCCATAGTTGCTGATACTTAAATCCAGATTCATTGGCAAGTTTTATAATATAGTTCAAAATATTTGTAAGTTCCTCACCTAAATTTACCTTAGGACTATCTGTTTTACCATCCTTGGAAACAGTTTTAATAATATCACCTAAATTATTAATAAACTCAACTGCTGTACTATATTTTGATCTAATTTTATCTGATGGAATATAACCAGTACCAGTGTAAGCAGATTGGCCTTTTACAAAGTATTCATCATACCCTACCTGTAGATAGAATCTACCAGCTTCCTTAATAAAAGCAGCATCAGGTTTTCTAATCATTTCATTACTATCTTCTGCAGTTTGGACCTTACAACATATTTTAAATTTACTATTACTCCAAATCTGATCATCAACAACACCACTTGGTTTCTGAGTTGCAAGAATTAAATGAACTCCTAAACTACGTCCAATACGAGCTGCTGATACCAATTCATCCATAAAATCAGGTTGCTGAGCCTTAAGTTCAGCGAACTCATCACAAATAATAAACAAATGAGCTAAATGTTCATCAAGTTTACCATCACGAACCAATCTCTGATATTTATAAATATCAATAGTTCCTGTATTTAATTTTTCCTTGGCTTCATTAAATATTCTTTGTCTTCTTTGAAGTTCACTTTTTATAGAAACAAGAGTTCTTTTCATTTCAGCCTGATCCAAGTTAGTAATTGTACCAACTAAATGTGGTAATTTAATACCAGTTTTTCTATTTTCAAAAGCACCGGCAAGTCCTCCACCTTTATAATCAATTAATACAAATTGTACCTCATTTGGACTGTAATTAACAGCAAGAGATAAAATATAAGTTATAATACACTCACTTTTTCCGGAACCAGTCATACCTGCAATCAAACCATGTGGTCCATGCTTTTTTTCATGTAAATCTAAGTTTAATAAATTACCATTAGCATCAACACCTATTGGTGTTGCCAAACTATTTACTATATTAGAAGTTTCCCATCTTTTTAAAATATTAAGTTGCTCTACTCTACCAACTCCATACATTTCCAAGAAACCTAAACTATCAGGTAATTGTCCAGAATCACTAATTTCTACTTTTAAAGGTATATTAGAAATTCTTGAAATGCAATCATCAACATCAATATCTATATAATTAGTTCCAATAAACTCTGGTTTAAACTTTCTAATAGAATCAACATTCATTTCAGCAGTAAAATAATAGCCCTCTTTTGCCGTATAATTAATAAAATTTTCACATCCATCAGGAATATTATTTACACGTGAATCAAACATTATAATTCCAAAACCTTTATTCGATTTTTGTTCCAAAACATCTTTAATAATTTTTAAATTCTTATACATGGATATATTGTCAGAAACAATTAAATAATATGGAAAGTTACTTTTATCCTTTACGCTTGAATTATTATTACTTTCTTCCTTATTTCTACTTGCAAAAACTTTTTCTAAATATTCAGAAAGTATTTGACCATCATCAAAGTTATTAGCATAAAATCTAAAACTTTTATCATCACTAAAACAATAATTTGATTCTTTTAAATAACCAAATACAGTAGGAGCCGCATTATCTGTTAATATTACCAGTTTAAGTTCTGTAAAAACATGATATGTTGCTAATTGTAATAAAATAGCATTAAGATAATTATTTTTTAATTCATCTGGTCCAATAAAGGCCAAAATATTTTTTTCATATAAAGAAATAGAATAAGGACTATCCTTTAAATATTTATATCTGTTAACAAGATCCGCTGCCTTATCCACTAATTTATCATCAACCTCAGTATATTCCTCTTTACCAAAAGAAACATCAGAATATAATAAGACATCTCCAACTCCTAATCTTACAGACAAAAAATAATCGCTATCATAATTTCTAGAAAATAAATTAGGATTTTTATTATAAATTGCTTCTTTACACTCTGGAAGTGATAAATATCTTTCTATTAAAACGGCTTTTTGTTTTTGGGCAGCATCAGCAAAAACATCTTCTTTTTTCCTTAAATACTTACTGTAACGACTCACTCTTTTCTTTTCAGATGCAAAATTAGTTATTTTTTCATAAATATTTTCTACAAAGGGCCAAAGGATACTAGCTATTAACATAGTAGCACAAGTCACAATATTTAACATATTTTCTTCCATTGATCCCTGTTTAGTTATAATATTAGTAAAAGCTTTATAACCACTATATAAAGAAGTAACACTCATTATAGCTGATGGTATAACCTGCATGAATACAGGCATTGGCTTGTTCGTGTTTTTCTGAGGAGGTGATGCCACTGTTGTTTTAAATTCCTCTAAAGCATTTTGAAACACTGGAGTTTTATAAAAGTAATCTTTCTCATCATAAAAATCTTTATAAAAATCAGAGTTTGCCTTATAATCTTGATAAACCAAATTTAGTTGAGGTTGACTAAATTTACTAGATAAAAATGTTACTAAAGAATTAGGATTATTAACATAAATATTTCCACCTAAAATTAAAATTCTAAGTCCCATAATAAAAATCATATCAAAATTAGCAAGAGTTCCACTCTCTTTTCTAGCATTATTTACATATATAGGTATATTAGGATTCAAATTTTTAAAAGAAAAATCACCATTAATGTAATTTAACTCTAATTGTTTTTCTCCAAGACTAGGAAAATTAATATCACATCCACTGTTACCACAAGTAATTGTGGCATTAGTAGAAATTCTTGTACAAACAAAACTATTATCATAAGCAGGTGCAACATACATTAAAACAGTATCAGTACCATAAACAACAAGTTGATAAAAATGATATAACTGCAAAGTTGCTTCCGTCTTATACATAGAGTCATAATAGATTTTTACCTCATCATTATCCTTTATAACCCAATTACCATTACTTGCTTCAACACTAACTAAACTACGTTTATTACCATTAACGTCATAATCAGATAAGATATAATTTCCTGATATTTCAAGAGGAAGTTTAAAAGTATAAATTTTATTAGACTCTAAAAAATAAATAATCATACACACACCTCTTTTTATCTTATAAACTATAATAAATATAACATACAATAATAAAAAAAACTAGTCAAACTAGTTTAATTTTAATGATAATATTTTCTCTTTATTAATTTTACTAAAAGTAGAACAATCAACTATTGGTAAGTCAATTTGTTGGATGTATAAATCTTTTACTATTTGTTTTAAAATTAATAATTGTCTTTTTGTAAAATCATTATCATGATAATCCATGTAATTTGAATATATATTAAGTTGTATTCCTTTAATAGATGAAGGTTCCACTATTAAAAACTTTTGGTATTCATTATCGTAACCACAATCTCTAAATGGCAAAATAGTATTAGTAAACCATAAAGGATATTGTATTTTTCTACGATAATTTCTAGCCTTTACAGTTTTAATGCCATCATCAATAATAAACATAGGTAAATGCTTTAAATTTTCATACGCCGAATACTCACAATCCTCTCTTTTAGTTAAACTAATATAATACTTACCATTATTACCACAACCCTTTTCATCTCTTAAAAAAGCAGATTTTATCCCCTCATTTATCATTTTATTAAAAGTCTCTCTTTCATAATAAAATGCATGATAGTAATAATCTTTCATAATTTGAATTTTTTCATCTTCTAAATCTTTAATAATACTGTTATAATCCATATAGTTCACAATCCTTATAAAAAATAAAAGAACTTTTAGTAAAGCCCTTTTTATATTTATTACACTAGAATACAAAATATTCTATTTTTTAATTTGGTGCTCGTATTCGGACTTGAACCGAAACTTTCTCACGAAAAGTAGATTTTGAGTCTACCGCGTCTACCAATTCCGCCATACGAGCAATTACAGATAAATTATATCATAAATTTAATATAATCTACAAGTAATTTATCATATTTTATTTAACAACTTTAGGATTAGGAATCTCACTCTCATCTACTGCTTCATTTAAGATTTCTAGTAATTGATTATAAGGAGATTGTTTTTCTTCTTCTTTCTTTTCCAAAAGAGTACTAGACAGAGCATCAAATACATCAATCGCTTTTGAATGAATTAATTTTTCAAATGTTATATCACTAGAAACTAAATCCTTTTTCTTTAATGAAAGCGTCTTAAGTTCCTCTATTCTTTGATTATTACTTTTTTCCTTTTCTCTTAACTTTTCTTCTTGCTCAGAATTTAAATAATATTTATTATCTTTTTCAATACTATAGTAATCTTCAAAACTTAACTTAGAAATAATTACCTTATTATCAAGTTCAAGTTCCTCAATGCTTTGATTTTTTGCAGCAACTAAAAGAGCATAACAAACATCCTTAAAACTAATAACACTATTAGATAATGTTAACTCTTCTCTACCTTCAAATATAAGTAATGATTTTACATACGTATTAAGACGTTTAACATAATTATTTCTACGAGCAAAATCTGCCTGTTTTATCTTTATATCTAAGGCAATTTCAGCCTGATCACGTAAAAAAGCATTATCAGTACGTTTGAATGAACTAGTACCTTTAAACTCCTTATTTTGTATTTGCCAATCACTCCATTTTCTAAAAACTTTTTGCTTCTTTTTTTGTAAATAAGCTATATTATTCAAATCTTCTGGTGTAACCACATTTTTTTCTACTAATCTATTAACTATTTTATTTAATACTTCTGGTGATGGAACATTTAATGCCATAATTATACCTCCTCCTTATACTTTGAATGATACAAATCAACTGCATCATCATTGGTTTCTTGACTAGAACTAATAAATTGCCTCATATCGGGCAAATCATCTATGCTATTAAGACCGAAATAATCTAAAAAATCACTTGTTGTTTCATATAAAATAGGTCTACCGGGTAAAGTACTTCTTCCCATTTCTTTAATAAAACCTTTAGCAACTAATTTTCTCATCATTTGAGCACTAGAAACCCCTCTAATTTCATCTACTTGAATTCTAGTTACAGGCTCATTATAAGCTATAATCGCTAAAGTTTCAAGTGCAGATTGACTTAATAAATTAGTTTCTGGATTTTCTATTAATTTTTGATAATACTCTTTATGTTCTCTTTTAGTCGTAAGTTTAATTCTATTGCCTAAAAAGTCAACCCTAAGTCCCCTATCTGCACTTTCATAATCATCTTTTAAATTCATAATAAGTTCTTTTACTTCCTCATTATTAATATCCAAGACATCACCAATTTGATCAACACTAAGACCATCTTCTCCAACTACAAAAAGTAATCCTTCTAATACTGCTTTTTTATTCATTATGCCACCTCACAAAATATTTCATCAAAATTATTATTTTGTATTATTTTTAATTCATTTTCTTTTGCCATTTCAAGTATTGCCAAAAAAGTAGCAACTATATATTCCTTACTATAATCCTCAAAAAGTTCAAAAAACTTAACTTTTTTCTTAATTCCCAACACTGATCTTATTTTTATTTTCCTATCACTTACAGTTATTTCTCTTTCAGTAACCTTTGTCTTTAAAGGCTTAGCCTCCTTTTGACGTATTAAAAATTTTTCAAAAGCATTAACTAAATCATCTAAAGTAACATCAGATGTAACCTTAACCTCTTTAATATTATAATTTTTAATATCTTCTGGCATTTTAGTATAAATTTCTTTTCTTAAATTTTCCTTTTCTCTTAATGTATTTGATATTTCTTTATATGTTTGATACTCCAATAACCTATTAACAAGTTCTTCCCTTGGATCAACTTCTTCTTCCGGATTATCTTCCTGCTTCTGCTTTGGAAGTAACATTCTAGATTTTATATATAAAAGCTCACTAGCCATTACTAAATAACTACTAGTAACATCTAAATTCATTTCCTCCATTTTATCTAAATATTCTAAATACTGTTCAGTTATTTTTTCTATCTCAATATCTAAAATATTCATCTTATTTTCTTTTATAAGATGCAATAATAAATCAAGAGGTCCTTCAAAATCATCTACTACAAATTCTAACTCCATCGAATCATTCCTATCTCATTAATTATATCAATTTTTAATAAATTTGTATATATTTATAACATTTGATATAATTTAAAAAGGTGAATTTTATGAAAAAGTTTAATATGATCGATGAAGAATTTATTTGTGAAAACTGTGGAAAAAGAGTTGAAAAACTAAACTATACAGCAAGAGATCACTGTCCATATTGTCTATATTCAAAACATGTTGATGTACTACCGGGAGATAGAAAAAATGATTGTAAAGGATTATTAAAACCAATCGACATTGAAAAATTTAAAGATACATATAAAATTATTTATCAATGTAATAAATGTAAAAAATATCATAAAAATATTATTGCTAAAGATGATAATATGGATTTAATAATAAAGATTTCTACCTTAAAAAATTAACAACTTCAAAATAAGAAGTTGTTAATTTTTTGGACTAAATATAAGTGCAAAGAAAAACGAAAATATAATAGCAGCACTTATTCCAGAAGCTGTTAAATCAAACATACCCATAATCATACCAATAGGTCCAACACTTACAGTTTTAGCAAGACCACCATGGATTAATTGGTGACCAAAACTTGTAATTGGAACCATTGCGCCTCCTCCTACTACTTCTACTATTTTATCATAAATATTAAAAACATCTAAGAAACTCCCTATAACAACAAACATACTAGTAATATGACCCGGGGTAAGTTTTGTATTATCTAGAATTAATTGAGCAATTAAACAGACTATTCCACAAAACAAAAATGAATAAATTATTTTCATCATATAGCCTCCAAACTTATTGCATGAGCAATACTTAAAATATTTTCCTTTTGAAAAACAAAATTAGGATTAAACAAAGCACCAGTTGCAACAACTAAAACTCTTTTTAAATTTTTCTTTTTCATTTCATTTATAATATAAGTATATAAAACAAGAGCACTACAAACCGGTCCACTTCCACCAGCTAAAACCTCTGGTTGCTTTTTAGTATCATATAAAATAACCCCACAATCATTATAATTTTTACTTAAATCTATTTTATATTCACTCATCATAAATTCCTTTAAAATTTCTTTACCATAAAGACCTAAGTCACCCGTAACAATTAAATCATAATAACTAGCATCTCTCTTAGTATCTTCCAAATGAGTTTTAATAGTATCAGCCGCTGCTCCAGCCATTACAGCTCCCATATCAAGAGGATCATTCTGATTATAATCAACAACTTTACCTATTGTACCAGACTCTATTTTTATATCACTAACAACTGAGGAAACAACTGCACTTGCCCCTCCTGTTGCAGTAAATGTTGCAGTCTTAGGTTTAGGTGCCCCATATTCAGTAGGATTTCTAAATTGTTTTTCACTAGACATATTATGAGAACTCACACTACATAAACATTTATTAATATACTTAGAAGAAACTAAACTAGCTCCAATAATAAGAGCTTCAACATTAGTACTACAAGCATTATAAATTCCAAAAAATGGCCTATTTAAATCTTTAACAGCATAACTAGAGGAACAAACTTGATTTAATAAATCACCTGATATAACCAAATCAATATCATCCTTTGTTAACTTATTTTTCTTTATTGCCATATTCATACTTTCATTCAATATTTTAACTTCAGCTTTTTCCCAAGTATCAGCAGAACAATATAAATTTTTATAACCTCTATCAAAATATTTACCAAGTGGACCATTCTTTTCATAAGGACCAACAACAGTAGCAACTTCATTTAAATAAGCATTTTTAAATTTAAATGTCATACTAAGCCACCTCCAATAATTAAGCGAATAACACCAAAGGTCCAAGCAGATACAACACCATATACAATAACAGTACCAGCAAGTTTAAAAGCATTAGCACCTATCCCAGTTACCAACCCTTCCTTTCTATATTCTAAAGATGCACTCATCATAGAATGAGCAAATCCAGTGATAGGAATAATAAGTCCACATTTTCCAAGACTAACCCATTTATCAAAAAAGCCCATAGCAGTAAATAAACAAGCTACAAATATTAATGTTACAATCATAAATACTCCAGCCTCTGATCTAGAAATATGAAATCCCATACAATAAAGTTCTATTAATATTTCTCCTAATGATCCAATTATTCCACCAACAATAAAAGCTGTTAATGCATTATTTCCTCTTTTCTCCGTAGGTCTATGTTTTTTTACAATTTCTTCATATTTTTTATTAACCATTTTATCACCATTTATAGTTTAAATATATTTTAAAAAAATATACATAAAAAAACTAAAGTCTTACCTTTAGTTTCTCAAGAATCTTAGTTTCCTTTCTAGATACCTGTACTTGACTAATTCCCATCTCTCTAGAAATTTCACTCTGGGTATAACCATTAAAATATCTATCATAAATAATTTTTTTATCTTCTTCATTAAGAAGATTAATTTGTGTATTCAAATCCATTATATTACTATCCATATTTTTATCATAAACTTTTACAGAGTTATAATAATCACTGCTATCAGTATCACCAATCTCTTCATCTAAACTTTTTATATAATTAGTAGCTTCTTTTGCTAATGCTATCTTTTCTTCATCTATCTCTAAAAATATAGAAACTTCCATATCAGATGGCTCTCTAGATAATTTTTGTCTTAACAATTCCCTTGCTTTTTCAATGGATTTATTAAGCTTTATAATATCTCTACTAATTTTTACAGTTCTATCTTCACGAATATATTTAGTAACTTCACCTAAAACATAATAATAAGCATAAGTAGAAAATTTAGCACTATTTACACTCTTACAAGAAGTCATATTATAAATCACCGCTTTCATTATAATTTTTATAAGCCTTAACTAAAGCCATCATTCCAACTTGATATAAATCTTCATAATTACTATAATTACTAAATTTCTTAATAACAGAATTCACAACCCATTCATAATCCAAAATGAAGTCAATATCCATAATTATCTCCTCACAAATTTAATAAATTAAATGCATCCCTTCTATTATCTACATAATATAAACGATTTTTTCCACTACCAATTCTTTCTTGATAGAAATTATTTAAACCATACATAACAACTCTACCACAATTAAGAAAAATTTCTATCAATTTACTTTGTAATTTCGAGAGCAGACCTTCTTCTATTCTTAGTACACTACTAAAGTCAAAGGTATAATAACAAACACCCTGCTTATACAATAAATAATCAATCTCCTCATTAAAAACATTAAAAGCAGTATTATCAAAAACTCCATCAAATTTTAAAAAAAGAATTCCTCTATTTACTTCAGTTGTTATACTCATTCTCCCACCTCACATAAAAATATAGAACGTTTTAAAAAAAATATATACCTATTCGACAAAAGATTACATTTTTTTCGTTCGACATATTTCGACATTAATAAATTCCCTACATTAATATTATTCGTTCTAAATAGTAATTTTAGTCAAAAAAAAAGAATATTTATAACTCATTTTTCTCAAACTTATTTAACATTAATTTTAAAGCCTCATTAATATTAATAGAAGCTTCTTTTAAAAATTTTTCATACGTAACAACATTATCATCATTAGGAGTATCAGAAATACTTCTAAGAATTAGAAATGGAATGTTAGAAAGAAAACAAACTTGAGCAATAGAAGCTCCTTCCATTTCAACACATAAAGCCTCAAACTTCAAATGAATTTTTTCAGCCATTTTTCTTTCAGTACAAAAAATATCACCAGAAGCAATAGTACCTAAAAAATAATTATATTTATGATTCTTTGTTAAATTAGAAAAAGTATTTTGAGCAAGTCTAATCAAATACTCATCACTTTTAATAAATTTACCAATACGTGGAATATAACCCTTTTCGTGATTAAATCCTGTCAGATCAAAGTCATGTTGAACCAAATTCGTTCCAACTACAACATCACCAATTTTTAATTTATCACTAATTCCACCTGCAACACCAACATTAAATATATAATCAACCTTTAAATTATCAATAAGTATTTGGGTTGTTCTAGCAGCATTAACTTTACCAACTCCACTTTCAACTAATATACAAAAAACAGAATTTACGATGCATTCATAAAATTTCAAATCAAATATTTGATATTCATTAACTATAGAAATTCCATCTTTAAAAGCATCCATTTCCTCTTCCATAGCAAAAATAATTCCAACTCTTTTCATCCTTCGCCTCCCAAAGATTATTATACACTATATTAAAAAAACAAAAAATGACAACTTCAACTAATTGTCATCTTTTTCTACTTTAACAAAAGTATAATTATTATCTTTATCTAACTTAAATGTATATTTATATTTTTCAAAATCCTTATAATTACTCTCAATAATACTTTGACTATCATTAACAATTCCACTTTTATATGGAGTGATACTCATAATAGCATCAATATTATCATTTAAAGAATTATACAAATTATAAGCATTATCTAAAGAAGAATTATTATCAGGAGCAGTAACACCATAATATACATCTACATAAGCAAAATCACCATTCTTAACATAATTATTTTTATATGATATTACTGAACTAGCAGAAGTACCATCACACCCTAAAACAACATAATAAACTTTTTCATCATCATTATAAACTAACATAGGACAATTAGAACCACTAATAGTTTTATTAATTGGAGTAGTACCAAATAAACTATTATACAATTCATTAACATCACTTACATTAATTTGAAACTTAATATTACTACGATAAGATTCATAATTACTAGGAAGAAATATTTTGTTAACATCACCATTAACACTTTCTCTTTTTGAAGAATAAATTAATTCATTCAAAACCAATAATAATTTTTCATCATCACTTAAAATAGACTTTTTTAACAAATCAAAATTAAACTCAAAGCTTACAAAATCAGCATAAGCCTCTCCCGTAGCATCATATCTCCTACCAGAAAGCTGATCAATTTTTATATTTAAATTCTTTATAACATTAGCATCCGTTATCTTACTAGTAACATTAGAAGTATCCTTTTTTACATTTTTATCAGACTTCTCTTCAGTAGTAGTTTTATTATTAAAACTTACCCTCTTATCATAAATTATATATAACACTAACCCTAATATAACCAAAACTAAAAATATCACTAAAATAATTATTTTATTATTTAATTTCTTCTTTTCTAAATTATCATCCATTATAAATTACTCCCATCACCTATTATAAAAATATATTAACACTAAATTTCTAATAAAACAAGAAAATGCCATAGGCATTTTTTTACTATTCACCAACTTCACCAATTATCATTGATTGCATATTTCTTAAATATAATTGTACAAAATTTAATTTACTAATATCTTGTTTAATTACCAGATCTCCAACATAAACCGTTTTGTTTTTCTCTTTTACAGTAATTTTTCCAACTACACTTTCTTTTTTTGCAGGTAATTTTATATTATTAATTTTAGTAGTTATCTTATATTTTTTATTATTAACACCTTTATCCTGTAAAATATTAATATCATATTTTGGATAAACATTTACATTTTTTATTGAGGCTTTATCTAAAGTTACTTTTTTTATAACATCATTACTTTTTTTAATATTTTGAACCTTTTTATTATTAAAACCATAATCTAACAAACCCGTAGTTTCACTATTTCTAATTTTAGCAGTATTTTCTCCTAAAACAATGGCAATTAATCTCATCCCATTTCTTTTAGCCGTTGCGGCAAGACAATAACCAGCATTATCAGTATGTCCTGTTTTTAATCCATCAGCACCATCATATAAACGTACTAATTTATTAGTATTAACAAGCCAAAACTTATTTGGAGTATCAACTCTTAAATAATCCTCATAAACAGAAGAAAAATCTAAAATTTGTTTATGAGAAAGAAGCTCCCTTGCTATAATTGCCATATCATAAGCACTAGAAAAATGACCATCTTCATCTAATCCAGTACAGTTTTTAAACACAGTGTTTTTTAAACCTAAATCCTGAACTTTCTTATTCATCATTTTTACAAATTTACCTTCATTACCAGCAATATATTCAGCCATTGCAACAGTAGCATCATTCGCACTAGCCATACTAATTCCTTTAAATAAGTCCTTAACAGACATTTTTTCATCTGCAGATAAATATATTTGAGAACCACCCATATCAGCAGCATTCTTACTTACTGTAACTATATCAGTCCATTTAATTTTATTACTTTCAATATTTTCCAATATAATAATTTGAGCAACCATTTTAGTCATAGAAGCAACTGAAACTTGTTTATCCTTTTCCTTCTCATAAATAATAGTACCAGTAGACTCTTCCATTAACACTCCACTAACAGCATTAACAATCAAATCATTCTCTGCAAAAGCATTAATAGGAAATAAACATAAAACCAATAAAACTAAAGAAAATAAAAACTTCTTCATTTAATCACTCCTACTAAAAACTATGTCATTAAGAATCTTTTATTCATATTTTAATAAAAATATGCTATTGTATTAATAGGTGATTTTTATGAAAAATATTTTAACATATATAGTAATAATATTATGTTTAACGCTAAGCATATTTCTTGCAAAAAATAATTTATTTAATAAGTCTTCATCTAAAACTAATAAAAAAACTAATATAATAGAAAAAAAGAAAGTTGACAATAAAGAAACAAAACCAGATTATTATAATAAAGAATATAAAGAAAGATATACTGCCTATCAAAAAGAATTTCCAAATATATCATTTGAAGATGTTGTTACAAGAGTAAATATTGGTTTAGACAAACCATATTATACAAATACTAAAAAAACACCATATCAAAATAAAGACTATATTTTAGTAAATAAATATATTTATATGGAAAATGATTATATACCAGAAAATTTAGAAGACTTAGATACAAGCTACTCAAGAAGTGGTATGAAACTAGTAAAAAGTGCTAAAGACTCATTAGAAAAAATGATTGAAAGTGCCAAAAATGATGGTTACACAATAAGAGTAATGTCGAGTTATAGAAGTTACAATTATCAAGTAAACTTATATAATCGCTATGTAAATACAGATGGCAAAGAAGCCGCAGATACATATTCAGCAAGACCAGGGTTTTCAGAACATCAAACAGGCCTATGTGTAGATATTGATGATTCAAAAATAAATTACACTAACTTTGAAAAGTCGGAATCATTTAAATGGATGCAAGAAAATGCTCACCTATATGGATTTATTTTAAGATATCCTGAAGACAAAACAGAAATAACAGGTTATACATACGAATCATGGCACTATAGATACGTAGGTAAAGAAATAGCAACATACATAAAAAAACATAATATCACATTCGATGAATATTATGTTAAATTTATAGAAAATAAAAAATAATTAATGATCAAATCTTTTCTTCAAATACTTATAAAAATATATAAATAAAGTAATAAGTACCCAAATAAATAATACTAAATTACTAACTTGTATAAAAGAAAGAATAAATTCATCTCTATAAAGACTATAATCCAAAGTAAGTACAATACCATTACTAATAATATAACTAAATAATCCTAAAAAACATAAATAAATAAAGGAAAAGAAGATATAATTAATTATCTTTTTTATTTTGTCTATATTATCATTAATAATAGTATATATAAACAAAAATGTAACAACTAATATTAATATATAATAAAGCATTATAGATGGAAAGTAATAATAATTCATTAATTTTTTAATAAAACCATCAATACAAGAAACTACATATCCATGAAAACCACCACTTATAAATAATAAAATACATATTATAAAAGATGGAACACAAATTTTTATAATCATATTATTCTTTTTTAGATTTAACATCAAAAATATAAATAGAATTAAAATTACTAAAAACATTTCGATACCTAGAAAAGATGAAATAAAATAATTTAATATTAACCCTAACTTATCAATAAAAGATAAATTCATACATAGTACCTCCCTATTTATACAAGTTCAAATATATAAATTGATTGTGTTGTATCACTATCTTTAGTACAAGTAATTAAAGTTAATCCGTTAATATTATAATTAGGTCTATGAATAGCAACCACTCCTACCTTTGGTTGTACTTCTATTTTAACTAACTGATACTTATATTTTTTATTATTATAAGTAACATAAGCATAATCACCTATTTTCAATTTATAAAGATAGGCAAAAAAAGAAATATAAGCATCACCAGAATGAGCAATTAATATAAAATTACCATTTACTACATCAGGATAATCAGCATTATAAGAAACTGTAACATTATAACTAATATCATTATACTTTGATTCTTTATTTAAAAATCCTCTTTTTAACCTTATTTTAGGAATTTCTAAATAACCTATATAATTATAATTACGTTTTGGAATACTACTGCTAATATTATTATTAGTGCTACCAGTGGAATTGGAATCATTAGCACTAATATTACTAACCTCACCAGCATCATGCACCTTATCATCACTATTATCACTACTAGTTTGATCTAACATACTTAAACGAACACTTTCATACACTTCTTCTTTTAAAATCCTTAAATGTCCATACGATAAAACAAAAACTCCAACTAATATAAGTAAAGAGCCAAAAAGTAAAATTTGACTCTTTTTAACTTTTTTCATCACCCTTAATTATTCTTCTTTGGTTTAGTAGTTACATAAATTACTGCAATACCAATTACTAGAATCATACCACCAATTATATAAATATATATTGGTATATTCTCTGCAGTATTTGGAACATCTGTAGTTGGAGTATTTTTCATAACTACTTTAGTTATTGTACCATCATCTTTTACTGTAAATGGTACAGATTCTTTATTAAGTTCATAACCATCTGGTGAAGTAATCTCTGATAATATATAATCCCCTGCAGGTAAACTTACATAATAAGGTTGATCAGTACTTGTCCATTTAGCAACTTCTTCTCCATTACTATTTTTAATAGATAATTGAGCTCCTGCAACTAGTTTACCATTACTAATATCAGTCTTACTAATTTGAGTAAAATTAACATTAATAGTTTTATAAAGTGTTTTATTCACTGTTTTAGCAATAATTGGAATTTGAACACCAGGATCAGATGGAGTATAAGAATAAACCTCATTAGAAGCATATTTTATTGCAACCATAACTTGTAAATTAATTGAATCTGCATCCTTAATTTTTTCAACTGGAATTCTAACTCTAAATTTATTATTAGAAGAAGTAACTCCTGAACTAGAATTGCCACTTGCATCTACAACAACCGCATCATAAGTATTGTTAGCAAGTCCTATTTGATAATTAATAATAGATAAATTATTTCCTGTAATAGTAATCTCATTACTCTCTAAATATTTACCATCAGAAGTTAAAGAGTATTTAATACTATCTTTATCAATAGAAATACTAACAGCACCTTGATGTTCTTGATTATATTGTACAGCATCATTCGCAAATAAATTTATTGTTCTTGCTACTTCACTTGCTTGACCAGAATCACCAGACAAAAGTAACTTCAACATATTAGAACTTTGATCACTACTTAATTGCTTATTACCATTACTATCTTTAGCTCCAACCATATCCATATAATACCATATAGCATATTGTGTTATGTATTTTTTACAAGCTTTAATTTTTTCATCTGCAGACATACCAATTTGCATATCATTAGAAGTAATTGTATAAGTATTATCATCACATCTACTTAAATATTTTGTTGAACCTTCTGAACCATAACCATTATTTAAAATATAAGCAAGTCCCGGAGCATAAGTATTAGAAACTAATTGAGGATCAGTATATTGAACAGGATTATTTGAAACCATTTTTTGACCTTCAATACAGTACATTTCATAATTTTGTCCATTTGTATCAGTTGCCTTAAAGTCATATGTCAATGATAACTCAGTTGTTTGATAATATTGATCATTCATCAAACTCCAAGCCTTTCCCTGCTCTAATTTTGTTATATTAGAATTCAAAGTTGTTGGTACAATTTCATCAGTAGGCAATGCATAACTGCCCCCAATACTATTAGAAGCCATAAACATCGTAAGCATAAAACAAATAAATGTAAATGCTAATACAATATTCGCACTAGACTGTTTATCCAATTTCCACCTTTTTCTTTTTACTTGTTTTTCACTATTATTAGAATTCATTTTCTCACCTTACCTTACTATCTACAGTATAACACAAAATAATTTTAAAACAAAATAATTTTAAATAATTTATAAAGTTTATACAAAAAAAGAATCTTACGATTCCTTCTTCATTTAATTTTTCTTCTTTTTAACAGTTACATAAATTACAGAAATACCAACTATTAAAATAAATCCACCAATTATATAAACATATCCCGGTATATTTTCTGCAGTATTTGGCACATCTGTAGTTGGAGTATTTTTCATAACTACTTTAGTTATTGTACCATCATTTTTTACTTTAAATGCTACTGAAGCTTGATTAAGTTCATAACCATCTGGTGAAGTAATTTCTGATAATGTATAATCTCCTTCACTTAAATTAACATAGTATGGATAATTATTAGTAATCCATCTAGCAATCTCCTTACCATTGCTATCTTTAATAGATAATTGAGCTCCTGAAACTAATTTATCATTAGTAATATCAGTTTTTGTTATCTCAGTTAAATTAAGAGAAATAGACGTAGTAAATCCTGTTGTAGTTTTTGTTTTATCTGCAACAATAGGAGATTGAGCACCATCAACTGAAGGTGTATATTTATATACAACATCTTTAGAATATGAAACAGTCATAGCAATATCTAAACTAACAGAATCAATATTTTTTAACTTATCTAATGGTATTCTAATTTTAAATTTATTATTAGCAGATACATTTTGTAAATTTGGATTAATATTTCCATCTGAATCAATAAATACAGCTTCTACATTATTTTTAGAAAAAGCAGCCGTATAAAATAAATTTAAATTTTTATTTGTTGAACTAACAGTAATAAAGTTACTTTCTAAATACTTACCATCATCTGTCACTGTATATTTAATATCAGAAGTATCAATAGAATAAGTACAAACCTCATGACTTTTATCATTATATAATTTTGCCTCATTAGCAAAATTTATAACTTGTTGTGCAACATCAGTTGCTTGAGTAACATTACCATTAGCATAATTTTCTAAATTTTGTCTTTTTGCTTCTGTTAGTTGAGTATTACCATTACTATCCTTATAACCAACCATATCTAAATAATACCATATAGCATATTGTGTTAAATACTTTTTACACGCTCTAACTCTATCTCCTACATCAACATTACCAGTACTTGAAATATTATCAATAGTACTAATAAAATAATTAGGAGCATTAGTATCACAAAACTTCATAAACGAACTATCTGTAGAATTTGGATAACCGTTATTTAAAATATAAGCAAGTCCCGGAGCATAAGAATCGTCCATCATTTCATAATTACTATAAGTTATAGTACCCGTACCAATTCCTTTTTGACCTTCTACACAATACATATCATGTTCAACACCAGATGAGTCTGTTGCCTTAAAATCGTATGGCAAAGTTAACATTAAATTCTCATCACTTTCAGGTTCTGCTACATTTCTAATTAACCACCATCTATAAGTATTATCAAAATTAGTAAAATTAGATTTTAAAGTAGACATTTCTGGAGTAAGATTTAATGTAAAATTCTCATCTGCAAAACTGCTACCAATACTATTTGAAAACATAAACATTGTAAGCATAAAACAAATAAATGTAAATGCCAAAACTATATTAGCACTTGACTGCTTATCTAATTTCCATTTTCTCTTTTTATTACTTTCTTTTTTCATAAAAAACACCTTACCTTACAAATAATAATATAACACATATTTTTTGTTAAATAACCCAAAAGTTAATTAATTTCAAAAACATCGTCAGAAAGTGTAAAGTCATTTTTATCATTTACATATAATGTCATCAAAAGATCTCCTTCCTTGACACTTTCACCTACTATTTTATTAAGTATAATTCCTACACTATGATCAATTACATCTTCCTTTTCTCTTCTACCAGCACCTAATTCTAAACTAATTTTACCAATTTCCAAAGCATTAATTCCTTTTATAATGCCTGCCTTCTTGCTATAAATCTTTTCAGTTTTAGAACTAATCTTCATTTTATTTATATCGCCACCCTGATTATGAACTATTTCAATAAATTTATTATAAGCTAATCCATTTGACAAAACATTTCTAACAAGAACAGCCGCCTCATCAATAGAAATTTCTTTGGCCATACTAACCATATTACTAGCAAGTTCTACACATAAATCATAAAAAGCACCATCCGTATTACCTTTAAGAGTATCAATCGCTTCCATAACCTCTAAACTATTTCCAATACAGCTACCTAATGGATTATCCATATTTGAAATAACATATCTAACTTCCTTTTTATATTTAATTCCTATTTTTTTCATTAATTCAGCCAAAACAAGAGCATCATCATAGTTAGAAACAAGAGCACCATTACCATACTTAACATCCAAAAGAATTTTATCTGCTCCACCAGCTATTTTCTTACTCATAATACTAACTGCAATTAATGGAATTGAAGAAACTGTTGCAGTAACATCTCTCAAAGCATAAATAACTTTATCAAGAGGAACCAAATTAGCAGTTTGTCCGGTTATTACAGCACCAACACTTTTTAAAGATACATCAACCTCATCATTAGATAAATCAGTTCTAAAGCCTTCAATAGACTCTAATTTATCAATAGTACCACCAGTATATCCTAAACCTCTACCACTCATTTTTACAACAGGAATTCCTAAACTAGCAACAACTGGTACAATTACCAAAGTAGTTTTATCACCAATTCCACCAGTTGAATGTTTATCAACTTTAATTCCGGGAATATTATCAAAATTTAAAACCTCTCCACTATTTATAAAAATATCTGTAAGATTAAAAATTTCATCTTCACTCATTCCATTAATACAAATAGCCATTAATAAACTACTCATCTGATAATCCTTTACAGTTCCATTCAAATATCCCATAAAGATTTTTTTAAGTTCATCATAACTTAAATCTTTCCCTAATCTTTTTTTATCAATAATATCTTTTATCATTATCATCCCTCTATTCTATTAATAGAATATCAAATTATTAAAAAAAAAACTATAAATTAATATAGTTTTTAAAAAAGTTTTTTATTAATAAGTTCTGCACATCTTTTTGGATCTTCAATGACTTTGTCATGAAATTTATCATAGCGCCTAACTTCTTTTATAAATTCAATTTCTTCATTTGCCATATACATACCATATTCTCTAGCATTACTATCTTCTGCAATTTCATAACTATCATTTCCCATTAAATAATCATAACTAACATTAAACACTCTTGCTAAATCATGTAAATTACTAACAGTAGGAACTCTCTTACTATTTTCATAATAACTAATAGTAGATTTAGTAACATTAATTTTACTTGCAAGTTCTTCCTGAGTTAAATTGTTTTCTTCACGTAATGTTTTAATCCTAACTCCTAGTAACATAATAACACCTCATTAATACAAAAATAATTATAAAAATTAGTTATTAATTTTTGTTAAAAGTTAACTAATAGTGAACAATTAATTATTACTTTTTTCATCTTCCTTCTTACTAGAAAGAAAAGTAACCTTCTCTGCAATTAATTGAATTTCAGTTTTATTATTCTGATCATTATCTGTTACTATTCTGGACTGAATTCTACCTTTTATACCAACAATATCACCTTTCTTACAATAAGTAGAAGTATTAGTAGCCACATTATCCCAAAGTAAACAATCAATAAAATCAGTATCATATAACCCATCTTTATTTTTAAAACTTCTAGGAACAGCTAAAGTTATAGTAGCAACCTTTTTACCAGCATCCGTTTTATTTACTTTTATATCATAAACAAGTCTACCAACTAATACTATTTGATTAAGCATATCTTTCCTCCTTTCAGCTAAATATACTACATTATTTTTTTAAACAGTCAAAAAGCACTATTATCTGGTTTAGTAAACTTATAAACATAAAAAAAACAAATTGTACTATACAATTTGTTTTTATTAAATAGCTATATAAATAAATTTACAAATTTCTTTTAATTAACTGATTCAATTCCACTGCATATTCCATTGGTAATTCCTGTCTAAATTGATCCAAGAATCCTAAAATAATTAACTCAGTTGCTTTCTCTCTCGTAATTCCTCTACTCATCATATAAAACAAATTATCCTCATTAATTTTAGAAACAGTAGCTTCATGTTCTATATTACTAGATTCATTATAATTCATATTAACAGGAATAGTATCACTCTTTGAAATAGAATCTAAAATTAAAGTATCACACTTAACCATAGCTTCACTATTATTAGCAGATGGAGAAATATAAACTTTACCACGATACGTTGCATTACCACCATTTTGACTAATACTCTTTGAAATAATATTACTCTTAGTATTATTACCTAAATGAATCATTCTAGCACCACTATCTTGTTCCTGATTACTACTAGCCACACTTATAGTAATACAAGTACCTTGAGAATTATCACCCTTTAAAACACAACATGGATACTTCATTGTTTTATAAGAACCAATATTTCCATCAATCCACTCCATTGTACCGTTTTCATCTACAAGTGCCCTTTTTGTAACTAAATTATATACATTAGTAGCCCAATTCTGAATAGTAGAATACCTACATTTACTATTCTTACCAACATATATTTCTACAACCGCAGCATGTAAACTAGATTCACTATAACTAGGAGCAGTACAACCCTCTACATAATGTAAACTACTATTATCATCAACAATAATCAAAGTTCTTTCAAACTGTCCCATATTACGACTATTAATTCTAAAATAACTCTGTAAAGGTCTATCTAAAGTAGTATTAGGTGGTATATATATAAAACTACCTCCACTAAATACCGCAGAATTTAAAGCAGCAAATTTATTTTCATTATTAGAGACAATCTTTCCAAAATACTTTTTAACAATATCAGGATATTTTTTCATAGCATCTTCTATAGATGTAAAAATAACCTTTTTCTCTTCTAATTCTTTAATCATATTATGATATATTACTTCACTTTCATATTGAACACCCATACCATCTAAATGATTTTCACTTTCAAGAACACCTAAACTATCAAGTTCATCTCTAACAGGTTTTAAAACTTCATTCCAATCACTTTTAATTTTTTCATCTACTTCATTATTTTTATAATATATTACCTTTTCAAAATCAAGTTTAATTTCAGGACCAAAACTTGGCATTTCAAGATTCTTAAAGTTTTCATAACTTTTTAATCGAAAATTTTTAATCCAGTCACTTTCTTTTTTTACTGTAGATATTTCTGATATTTTTTCTTCACTTAATCCAATAATTTCCATTATCTTTCATCCAATCTATTTAACATTTTACAAACAGCATTATAAGGAAGTAGAGCACACTTAATGCGATTAGGTTGCATATAAATTTCATCATACACATTAAGTTCTCCAAGTAATTCACTATCATAAGGCTTTTCTTCAATCATATTTTTATAATTTTGTAAAATTTCTCTAGCCTTATTAACTCTTTGTCCAATCAAATTTCTAATAATTATAGAAGTAGCACTAGTAGAAATAGCACAAGCCTCACCATCAAAGCGAATATCTTCTATTACATCATCAACAACTTTCATTTGCATATCGATATTGTCAATACATGATTCATTATTAGTATTCTCCTTTATATAATCACTAGATTCCACAAGTCCTTTATTCATTGGATTTTGATAATTATCTAATATAATTTCTCTTCTCATTTCTTTATCTTTTACTATATCCATACAATATCCACTCCTTTATAAAACTATTTTGAAAATATCTTTACTATTCTTTAAAGCATCTATAAGTTTATCAACATCATCTTTTGTATTATAAACATACATACTTACTCTACAAGTATTTTTAATTTTTAAGTCATCTTTAAGCATTTTAGTACAATGATTACCCGCTCTTATATATATATTATAATGATTTAAGTAAATTGAAGTATCTTGACTAAATACATGATCAAGATTAAAAATAACTATACCACTTTCACTAGATTTATTATAAAGTATAACATTATCTATCTTTTCCATTTCACTTACTAAATATTTCTTTAAAGTTAATTCATGTTCATGTATCTTATCAACACCTATTTTTTTAATATATTTAATTGCCTCACCCATTCCAATAACTTCTGCAATAGGTGGAGTACCAGCTTCAAATTTCAATGGAGGTAATTTTAATTCATAATCCCCATTTTCTTCAAAATATTGGTTCATTCCTCCACCATACTCAAGTGGTTCCATTTTTAGAAGCAAGTCATATTTACCATATAAAACTCCAACCCCAGTAGGCCCCATCATTTTATGAGCAGAAAAAGCCATAAAGTCTATATTACTGTCTACAACATTTATATCTATATGACTGACAGCTTGACTTGCATCTACAACAAAATAAATATCTTTATCATGACAAATTTGACCTATTGTTTTAACATCACGAATATCACCTACAACATTACTAATATGACTAATAGAAATTACTTTAGTCTTAGAAGTAATAGACTTTTTAACATTATCTACAGTAAGTTCATAATTTTCATCTAAAGGAATACATTTAACCTTAATTCCTATCTTTTCTTGTAAAACAAGCCAAGGTAAAACATCACTAGCATGTTCAGCCTTATCAATTAAAACCTCATCATCTTCACTCAAAATATTTTTAAAATATCCAAAAGCAATCATATTAAGAGCTTCAGTACTACCTTTAGTAAAAACTATTTCATTCTCCTTTTCTGCTTTTATAAAATCTCTAACAATTTCACGAACTCCATCATATTCTTTATTAGTTCTAATAGCTGCTTGATAATCACCCCTGTGAATATTAGAAGTATAATTACTATAATAATCAACCATCTTATCAACAACACACTTAGGCTTTAATGTAGTTGCACCATTATCAAAATAAACAATATCTTGTTGCAACATAGGAAAATCTTCTCTATTCATAAGTTTCACCTCCTTATATTTTTTCTATTTCATCTAAATAATCTTTAACCCTATCCTCTAAAACATAATTAGGAATCAAAAATCCTTTCATTAATAAATGGTATGCATTATTTTTATTAAGTCCTCTACTTTCTAAGTAAAACAATTTGTCCTTACTAAATTTACCAATATATGCAGAATGACTAGATTCAACATCAAAACAATCTATTAACAAATTAGGACATATAGTACTTTTACCATTACTAATATTAATAATTTGATTTTCTTGATTACAAACAGCACCATTCATGTCTTTTAAAATTATTCCATTCACTAAAAAATCAAGCTTATTATCTAAAACATTAACACCATGATTATATATATTACTTACTGTATTTTTTTTATTATGTTTAATATTAACTGAAACAACATGATTATGGTAATTAATATTACTATAATAATAATTAACAGATGCGCCCTCACAATTTAAATTAACCGAAATATTAGAGTCATCATCTATAACAAATTGATAGATATCTACCATACAATTACCATTTATATCTATATTAACTTCTTGATCCCCACGATCTATATATAAAATTGTGTCTTTCTCTATTATTTTATTCATTACAATCATTCTTTCCTAATACATTTATCCCATTATAACCATTTTTTTCAATATCTTTAGCTAAAGAAAAATCACCTGTTTTAACAATCTTTCCTTCTCTTAAAATATGTACGTAATTAGGTTTAATATACTCTAAAATTCTAGGATAATGAGTAATAATTAATACAGATGTATCTTTATTTTCTTCTAAATATTCATTTATGTTGGTACAAACAACATTTAAACTATCAACATCCAAACCACTATCCAATTCATCTAAAATAATAAATTTAGGTTTTAACATTTTTAATTGAAGAACTTCATTTTTTTTCTTTTCGCCACCACTAAAACCTTCATTAATAGAGCGACTTAACATATCAGACTTCAATTCTAACGCTTTTATATTAGATTCCATTTCTTTTACAAATTGATATAAATTAACTTTTTCGCCACTTGCCTCTTGCATAGCTTCTTTTAAAAACTCACTATTACTAACACCACTAATTACAGTAGGATCCTGCATAGCCAAAAATATTCCCATTTTTGCACGTTCACAAGTATCTATATTAGTAATATCTTTATTATTAAAAATAACATTTCCTTCAGTAACTTCATAATTATAATGACCCATAATAATTTTAGACAATGTACTCTTACCAGTACCATTGGGTCCCATAATAACATGAATTTCTCCATCATTTATTTTTAAATTAAAATCGGAAAGTATTTTTTTATCTATATCTTTTACTTTACAACTTAAATTTTTAATCTCTAACATATAAATCACCTCTTTTTTATAATAATCTTTTTTTGTTAAAAAAATTGTAGCATTAAGAAAAGCAATTATATTTTATCACTATTAAGCCAAAAGTCAAAATCTTATTAATAAAAAAAGAAGACTCTCGTCTTCTCTCTTAAGCTACTTTTCTTTTTACTGTATATGAACTATCAACATCACCATAGCTACCTAATAATTCACTAACAGATGAAATAATACCATTTAATTTAGCATTTTCTTTACTTGCTTTAGCTTTTAACTTTTCATTTTCTTCTAAATACTCTTTATTAGTTGCCTCTAATCTTTCAGTCTTATCTTGAAGTCCATTTACTCTATTTTTTAGCATTCTATTTTCATCACCAAATTGACGATTTTGATTTATCAATATATTAACTTTCTTTGTCTTTGACTCAAGTTCCATATTAACCTTATCAAGCTTTTGATTTAGCTCTTCAACCTTTTCCTCATAATTTGTAATTTTTTCTTGAGAAGCTTTTCTATCATTAACTAGTTTTGAAATCATACTACTTAATTGTTCAAATTTATCATTTTCACCATCATAAGAGTCATCAATCATACTAGAAACTTCAGTGTTATCAGATGAACTAATTCCAAAGAAATCATCAAATACTTGATTATTATTTTCCTCTTCAACTGATTCTTCTTTACTTTCTACAACATTTTCACTATCAGCAAAGAAATCAGTTTTTTCATCTTTATTTTCTACTTCTTCTACATTTGTACTATTTTCTTCAGGATCAGGTAAAATAACATTATCCACATTTACTTCAGATAATTCACTAACATATTCATTACTATCACTTTTCTCTTCAGAAATTACCGGATTGTCCATCTTTTTAGGAGCAAACTTATCAAACATAGAAACAGAATCATCAATTTTTCCAAATGTAAATACAGGCATACCAGATTTTTCTATATTTTGAACAAGAACTTTCTCTTCCCCTATTTGTTCTAACTTAGTAGTATCTGTAACAATATTACTATGAGTATAAACATTTACACCATCTGTTGCAATAAAACTACATTTATCGCCTATATTTTTAACTTCATAATGATCATTAACTTTTTCTATTTTATAAATAGCAGCCTCATTATAAGCATCCTCATATATAAATTTTAAATCATCTACAGATACAGGATTAACATCTTTTGCAGTATTAATCATTTGATCTTTTATACTTCTACTATCAACAGCAATTTCTTGAACTTTTAAAGCATCTGTTTTCAAACTTTGATTATTTTTAACACTAATCATATTACTAACAGCTTTAACACCTACAAATAAATTGTTATCCATCTGTTTAATTTCACTAAACTCAGGAGGCATTAATATTTCACCTTTGTTAGTAATAAGTTGTAAGTTAGCTGACTCACCTGCACGTAAAGCTCTATGAAGAGTAACTAAAACATTATCACTAACTACAAAAAGATCCCCATCATTAAAATCCCTTTCAACATACAAATCTTTTTGAATATTAATACCATCTGCTTTAATTATTCTAAGTTCTACAGCAGCATACTTATCTTGTTCAACCCTTGCTTTAATAATTTTTAATCCACTATTTTGACCATCCATCATCTTAGTCACCACCTATTATCACCATAATAACATAAAAAAAAATTCTAGTAAATGCCTTTTTTAAAATTTTTATTTTTTTCAATTTTTAGACAAAAAAAGAAGAAGACAATCACCTCTTCTTCAAAAAAATTAATTTTTTCTCTACTATAATCATAAGTTAGCTAATCTTATAAAAAAGTAGGCGTTTAATGTCATAAATAACTTGAGTCCATCTCTCATATTCAATATTCTTACTCTCTCATCTATACTCATATATCGCATACTCTTTTATGCATGAGTCGGTGCGCACCAATGGGTTAGATTGATATCCCCTATAATTAATGTTAAATTTAATATAATTAATCAAACTTATACAATAAGAATATTTACTATTTTTAATACAATAATAATTCTTACTAATCTTCGGAACAATTACTATATAAAGCAATAATACATCACTTATCAAAAAATGATAATTAGTCAACTAAGACCGATATTATTATTATCACTTATCTTTGACATCTTAATCATACTATATATAATTTACTATGTCAATAATTTTTTATTTTTTTAGACAAAAAAAGAAGAAGACAATCACCTCTTCTTCAAAAAAACTAATTTTTTCTCTACTATAATTATAAGCTAGCTAATCTTATAAAAAAGTAGGCGTTTGTTTTCATAAATAAATTTGAGTCCATCTCTCACATTCAATATTCTTACTCTCTCATCTATACTCATATATCGCATACTCTTTTATGCATGAGTCGGTGCGCACCAATGGGTTAGATTGATATCCCCTATAACTAATCGTAAATCTAATATAATCATTTACCTTACACAGTAAGAATATTTACTATTTTTAATACAATAATAATTCCTACTAATCTTCAGAACAACTATTATATAAAGCAACAATTCATTGCTTATCAAAAAATGATAATTAGTCAATTAAGACCGATATTATTATTATCATTTATCTTTGACATCCTAATCATACTATATATAAATTATTATGTCAATACTATTTTTAAATTTTTTTATTTACATCTTATTTAATAATAGATACAATTAACATGGTGATTAATTATGAAAGAGAAAAATAACCTAATTCTTACTATGGGCCTACTATATTTATTCGTAATATTGATACTAGGACTAATTTTAATTAGTGAAAAAAAAGATTCTTATATTAAACCCAAAATATATAAAAAATTAACTAATTATATTAATAATAAATATAAAGATGAACAAAAAGATTTTAAATATAGTAAGTTAATAAAAGATAATCAAAATAATTACTATATAAAAATATATAATAAAAACAATAAAAATTTATACTTTAAAACAATATATAATAATAAAAAAATAATAGACACATACAAAAAAGACTATTTAGAAGGAAATACACTAAATAAATATATAGAAAAGAAACTTAATAAAGAATTAAATAAAAGAAAAAACAATATAGATACTAAGTATAATAATTACAACATTACTTATAAAACAAAGTTTAATAATTGCACAAATTATATAAAAAAGAAATTACTAAAAAACAATTATTTAATACCTATATATACAGTAAACATAGAAGTAACCACTGATAATATAAAACAAACAATTATAGATATTAACAATGATTTAACAAAACTAAATCTTATACCAAAAAATTATAATATTACTATAAATAACAAAAAAAATATTACAAAAAGTATTAACTTAATAATAGAACCTGCTATAATAGAAAGTAACATTGATGAAGTAGTAAATTTAATAAACAATAATGATTTTACTACTTTAAATAAATACAATGTAAAATGTAAATATTTAAATTAAAGGAGAATAATATGAACGACTGTCTATTTTGTAAAATAATAAATAAAGAAATTCCGTCTAAAACAATATATGAAGATGATTTAATAAAAGTTTTCTTAGATATTAATCCAAATACAAATGGAGATATGTTGATAATACCTAAAAAACACTATGAGAACATTTTAGAAATAGATGAAAATATAATTACACATTGTCATAAAATAATTAAAAATACTCTATTTCCTATAATAAAGGAAAAGCTACAAGCAACAGGACTTACAATAATTCAAAATAATGGAACCGGTCAAGAAGTAAAACATTATCATATACATCTAACACCACGTTATGAAAACGATGATTTAAAAATAAGTGCCAATAAAGACATCTTACTAGAGTTAGATGACATCCAAACAAAGCTAATGAAATAAAAATGTAAAAACAACATCCATAATAAAAACAAAAGATACTAAAACCGTAACAGGAATTGGTATTTTTTTTATAATAGGATCAACAATAGGTTTAATTACATATATAAGAAACAAACTTCCAATCCCCCATAACAAAGACATTTCCAAAGAAACATAAGGTCCAAAAGAAAATTTCATTTCACTATAATTCCAAAACTTCTTATGGAAAATTGCTTCTATTAAAATACCACCTAAATATTCAATTAAAGAAAGTAATAAAAAGTTACATATAAACAACAAAAATATCTTTACTACCCTATTAGCCTTTACCCTATTAAAAATAAGTCTCATCATAAAAATAGAAATTATTCCTCCAAGTCCATACACAGGCAACCAAGGACCATATAAAATACCACTATTCATTCCTTTAAATATAAACATTTTAACTAAAAATTCTAAAATATAACCAATAAACGAATAAATAAAAAAACTATTTATATAATAAAACATATATATCACCAATAATATTTTTCCAAAAAAAAGAAGTATTATACATACTCTTTTTTTAATAATAACAACTATTACGTCTACTGCTACCTAAAATAATTGCAAGTAAAATATATAAAACAATAATTATAAGAAATCCATCTCTACCTCTTACTGGGGTAGAATTATTTTCATTGCAAGCCATAAGACACCTCCTTAATTAGATATAAGCCCCAAGAATTATTATTAATAAGATAAATAATACTAATATAATTGCAGAAGATGATACATAGTTACCCATAGATTTTCCTCCTTTTTTTTGGTATTCACATTATTTTATGGTTAAAGGTAGAAAAGTGTGCTACATGTAAGCAATTTTTTTTAAATAATTTGCACAATACCCTATTTTTTGGTATGATTATTATGCAATTACAAGGAGGACAATAATGAAAAATGTAAAAGTATTATATACAATTATTGCAATTTTAATAGTTTCTTTAGTTGCAAGTATTGTAATAAACTGTAATCAAACAGCAAAACTAAAAAATGGTAAAGAAACAGTTGTAAAAGTTGGTAAGGAAAAAGTAACTGCAGATGAACTATATACATCATTAAAAGAAAAATATGCTATGAATATATTAATCAGTAAAATTGATCATATGTTATTAGATAACAAATATAAAACTGATGATAATGAAAAGAAAACTATTGAAAATCAAATTAGTCAAATAAAAGCCAATTATAATGATGATGCAACATACTTACAAGCAATTAAAAGTTACTACGGAGTAGAATCAGAAGATGAATTCAAAGAAATGTTATCACTTGAATACAAACGTAACTTAGCAGTTAATGAGTATGTTAAGGAAAAAATAGTAACTGACGATGAAGTTAAACAATACTATGATACAAAAACAATCGGAGATGTTAAAGCTAGTCACATTTTAATAAAATCAAATGCTTCTAGTGATGATTCTGAAGAAACTAAAACTAAGAAAGAAGAAAAAGCTAAGAAAAAAGCAGAAGATATTATTAAAAAATTAAATGATGGTCAAGACTTTGCTAAACTTGCTAAAAAATATTCTGATGATGAAGGAACAGCAGACGATGGAGGAAATTTAGGATACTTCAACAATGATGATAATTATGAAGAAAATTTTGTAACAGCTGCTGCACAACTTGAGATTGGAAAATATACAACTGAACCAATAAAAACAGAATATGGTTATGAAATAATATTAAAAGTTGCTGAAAAGAATAAACCAAAATTAAGTAAAGTTAAAGATTCTATAAAAAGTACTTTAGCAGAAGAAAAACTAAATTCTGACTCTTCATTATATTACAATTCACTAATCGCATTCAGAGAAGATGAAAAAGTTACATTTAAAGACAATGTTGTAAAAAAACTTTATGATAAATACAATGAAACATTATTAAGCAAATCATCAAATGCATCATAAAATATATAAATTATTCTATTAATAATAAAAAGTAAGTTTTAAAACTTACTTTTTTATTTTTATATCTTCCAATCTTGATCCTCTTGCTTCAATAAAGCCCTATCTATTCTTTTTTCCATTTTACCTTTAAAAAATATAAATGGAAAACTAAGTACAGTAAAACTAAGTCCAATTATAATTATTAAAAAATTTACTGGATTTTCTTTTGTAATAGCCTTCTCCGGATCATTTTTATTATAATACAAATCTATTGTTTGTCCTAAATTATCATCTAAAGAACCCTTAATATAGGAATCATTAATATATATATACCTTTGATCATCTACATAGTAATAAAAAACAGGTTTATATAGATCCTTATCTCCTCCTATACTATAAATTTCTGAATATACAGTAGCTGTAGTAACATTATTAGCATTTTTTAAATTTAAATAATTAACAATATCATATATTTGTATTATAAGTGCACTTAAACCAAGTACAAATAAAAAAACATAAAACATATAAATACTAGACAGTGATGATTCATTTTCATTTGCTTTAGTTCTTGTATTAATTACAAAGAACAAACCAATAGCAATTAAAAGTAAAATTACAATAATAATTAAAAATGGATGTAATATGCCTTGATCAATAGAATTATTTATATCAAAATAAATACATTCACCATTATTATCCTTAGAACAGTACATAATTACTGTTTTCTGATCTGGTACATCTAATTTAATAATTTCATCATTAGTATCATATATCTTTTCAACATTTATTATATCATCCTTTAACTCATAATATAAATTACCATAACTACTATAAACATACTGCTTACTATAGTTTCCTTCTTTTAACTTCCAATTAAGATATGATGAAAAAAAAGTAATAAATACTATTATTCCAGCTATCAAAAAAATCAAGCCAAATACTTTTGCAGGTTTACTTTCACCAACACTTTTATTAAACTCATTATAATTCAATATTGTTCACCACCTTTAAATAAAAATCGCAAGAGAAAAGGCAAATATAAAATAAATTATTAAAAATAATATTGCACTAATTATAGAAGTTCCACCTTTATTATGTGCTATTAACAATAGTTGATCTTCATTTGCAGTTGGATTATCTTTCTTTATTTCTCTTAATTTTTTAGTTATATGCCATTTATAAATAGGACAAAAAAATATGCCTATAAGAGTACTAATATAACTGCCAGATGGTATTAAATAAACTGAACATAGTATCAAAATTGCGATAATTATAGAAATTAAATACATTTTTCTATACGCAAAATACGCAATTCCAAAAAGTATAGCCCATATATTAATCCCACCCTTTTTTACACTATCATACATTTTGTCTGCATTTTTACCAATGTAAGCCTTAATAAATTTCTCATCAAAAGTAACTGAATTATTAAATTCATTATTTTTTGGAATATTATTACCTTGAAATTGATTAGAATCATTAGAATTATTACTCTCAACCACACTCCCACAAACATTGCAATAATGGTCACTTTCTTTTAATGTAGCACCACAATTTTTACAATACATAAAAACTTCACTCCTCTACTTTACATAATCTTACATAACTAAGTATATACTATTTATAAATTCAAAGTCAACATTTTCTTTCGCTTCACTATTAAAGACTTTGCTTTCGTTAAAGTATAAAATACTTTTAGAAATAAAGTTTAGGAGGTAGGTTATGAATTTATGTGAAATATTAGCAATTAACTTAAAATATTACCGTAAAAAATATAACTTATCTCAAGAAAAGTTTGCGGAAGTTTTAGGAACAACATTATCATATTTAAACCAAATTGAAAATAATAAAGTGGATGTAAAATCTTCAACAATAGATAAATTTGCGAAAAATATAAGAGAATATGATAAAAACTCTAAAATTAAACCTGAGGATTTAGTTACATATTCAAAAAAGCACATAACAAATTATTCCAGAATAGATGAAAGAAAATAAAAAAAGAAGCAAGTTTTATGACTTGCTTCTAATCATATATAGAATAAAACCCTTTACGAAACATACCTTCTTTAATTTTTTGTTCTAATTCTCTACCCTCATATTTTTTAGATAATCTCTTCTTTAATTTTTCATACTCTTTATTTTTTAATTCATTATCATCCAAAAAAGATTGTTCTAAAATGACCTTATCAATAATACTCTTTGAAAAACCATCCTTCATCAAATCAGAATATATCTTTCTTTTTAATAAAGTATTACTTTTACTATGGTTAGATCTAATAACTTTTAATACTATTTTTGAGGCCTTTTCATATTGTAAATTACTATCATATAAATTTAAAACATCATCAATAATGGAATTATCTATTCCTTTTTTTTGCATCTCAACTCTTATTCTATTAGGTCCATGTGATGTAGTAATTAATTGTTCATTAAAAAAACTATTAGCATAAACCGAATCATTCAAATACCCTTGTTGTAATAATTTATTAATAACCTCTGAAACATCATCAATATCAAAATTATCTTTTATAAGTTTATTTTTAACCTCTAAAGTACTACGACTACGAACATTTATATACTTAATTGCCTTATAATAACATTGCCAAAATTTATTTTCATCTAATAATTTTTTATATTGTTTCTCATCTATTTCTTTTTTTAATAATAACTCCTCTTTTAAAATAACCTCTTCATATAGTTCTACACTACAACAATCAAATTCTATTAAATATTTATTATCTTTAAGTTTCTTATACTTTATAATTTTCAATTATCTCACCTCAATATAAAATACGATTAAAAACATCTGTTCGTATAAAAATATTAATAAAAAGTAAGTAAATTCTACTTACTAGATTTTTTTACTTTTAATAGCCCAGCTTCTACTTCTTCTAAAGCTCTACCAATATTTTTCTTACTCTTATATTCAGATTCTTTCATTTGTAAATGTTCAGTTCTAAAAATCTCTTTGCTTCTTCTTGCCGCAATATGAACTAATTCATACTTTGAAGAAACAATATTAAGTAATTTATCGATAGATGGATATATCATAGTATCACACTCCCTTAACATTAGAATATTACAGAATATATCTGAATGCAAGTAATATGACAGAATTAGACATTTTATGACAAAAGAAAAAATCACCGAAGTGATTTAGAAAATTTTACTATTTAAATTGTGAACAAGAACCACATTGAATATTACTTACTACATTTTCTTCACAACATGAATATTCTGGTCTATAAGTATGACGATAAACATGATGATTAATTATTCTAGTTCTAATAGGGCATACATGTGACTTTCCCTTTTTGATAGACAAAAAACGAGTATTAAATATTTAAATACTCGAAAAAATATCTTATCTATTTTTATTCATTCTTATCAAGAGTTAACTCACCTGTTGTTATAACCAAGCTATCATAATTAGAATCAACTAAATTAAAACTTCTAGTTTTTGGTGCAGCATTAATAAGTTCATGAGTACTTGTCTCCTCAACTAAAGTAGTAGTTATTAAATCACTAGAGAATTCATGATTCCCATCAGAAGATAATTGCTTGAAATATACATTAATTGTACCATTAGCATCAACAGGCAAATTACTAAATACTACATTACCAGAATCATCAGAAGTCTGAACATTTCCATATTGATTACCCTCAGCATCTACTCTAACAAAAGTAGCACCTACGATAGGAACACCAGCTACAGTTCCATCTTCTGAAACATGTAAAGTTAAAACACCTTTTGCTGCTATCGTAAAGTTATAAATAGTTTCAGTATCAGTAACATTAATAGATGATGGTGTTATTGTAGAATTATCATAACCCAATACATTTGCAGTAACAGCATATTCACCATTTAATACCTTTTCTTCCGCTACACCGTTAGTAATATTTATAGTGTATTTTTTTGACATAAAATAATTTTTCCTCCCTTAATAATTAAATCTTGATAATATTTATCATGCAGAATAATCGTGGAGGTTTTTGTCAAATTATTATAAAAATCAAAATACAACTCATCCTGATTTTTAAACTTTTCTAAATAAGAATACGGATAATAATAAGGACTTTTAATACCAATATAACCATCAAAATATTTATCTAAATATATATTAGTTTCCCCATAAATTTTTTTCTTATCTATAACATCACCATTATTATTATAAATTAATAATTCAAATTCTCTATTTAATAATTGATTATTCAATCTGCATCTTATTAACAAAATACACCTCCTCTATTATCTAATATATAATATGTACTTAATAATTTTTTGTATAGATAAATACCTCTTAACACATCACTTTCCAAAGGTTAAAATCAAATTTATTCTCTTATCGTCAAATATTTCAATTTTTTCAATCAACTGAACAATTAATTCCCTACTTACATTAGACATACTTAAATAATCATTAATAAATTGTTCTACAAAAAATTTTTCTTTAACTTTTCTCTTTTCCAAACTAGTTTTCTTTAAATAAACCCGTCTACTATTTTTAATTTCTAAATTTTTATATATCCTATCTTTAACCCTAGAAAATTGTTCATCATCTATAACCTTATTTAACTTATCTATATATACTTCATCCAAATTTTCATTCAACTTATTAATTTCTAAATTAAGCATATTAATTTCTTCTTGTATATTATCAGTTTGCATGTTAGATAATTCTTCATTAATACTTTTCTTTATTTTTTCAACATCAATAAAATTAAACAAAATTTTTTTTAATTCACTAATAATCTTTTTCTCCAACAAGTCATAATTATTAGAATGCGTTGTACATACTTTCTCCTTAATATATGCTCTATAATAATTACAAACAGTATAACAATTATTATCTTTTTTTCTCCTTGAAGTAACAGATATTCTATGACCACAATCACCACAATATAACAATCCATCTAATAAATGTTTTTCTTTTTTTTCACAACGACCCACATTTTTAGGAATCAACTTCTGCACCTCAAAAAAAGTATTTCTATCAATAATTGCTTCATGAGTATTTTCAACTACTATATATTTACTAGGATCATTTCTAGCAATTTTCTTTATTTTATAATTAATTTTATATCTTTTGCCTTGAACCAAATCCCCTATATAAATTCTATTAGTTAAAATATCCTTAATCGTTTTAGCATTCCAACTTCCAATTTTTAATGAACTATTCTTTTTCCAAACAAAATTATAATATGCAGAAGGATTTTTTACATTTTCAATAGTCAATATTTTTGCAATTTTAAAACAAGTTAACCCTTCTAAACACATTTTATAAATTCTTTTAACAACTTCAGCTTGGGAAGAATCTATAATCAAATGATTCTTATCAAGAGGATCTTTTTTATATCCAAATGCTACTCTACCACTCACCCACTTCCCTTCTTTTTTTTTAGCCATCAAACTAGATCTTATTTTTTTTGAAATATCTTTAGCATACATATCGTTCATTATAGCCTTAAAAGGAGCTATATCATTATTGGAACTATCTAAAAAGGTATCAATATTATCAGTAATAGCAACATATCTGACATTATGAGAAGGAAAATATTTTTCTATAAAGTTTCCTGTTTCAATATAATCCCTACCCAATCTAGACATATCTTTCGTAAGAACCATATTAACATTATTATTTTCAATATCACTAAGTAACTTCTTAAACGCAGGTCTATTAAAATTCGTACCACTATAACCATCATCTATATATATATCATAAATAGATAAATTATTTTCTTTTACATATTGAAGTAGTAAACTCTTTTGATTAGTAATACTTTCACTTTCTTCTTTACTATCTAAATCCTCATGTGACAATCTAATATAAACACCAACATTAAAGACTATATTATTCAATACATCTCATCCCTTATTTTTCTAATCAATAGAGCAATAATTTTTTCATTAACATCATCATTATTATCACTAAATATAAAGTTAATTTTATAATTATTCATAAAAATCCCTCACTAAATATTGTATACTTAATAAATATGAAAAAAACTTAGAAAATATCAATTCTAAGTTTAAAAATTATAACCATTCACCATATTTATTAATATATAACTTCTTAATAAGAGAAACTATTACAAAATATATTAAAATTAAAAATGCTAAATAAAAATAAAAATTTAAAGGTAATATAACAAAATGAAAAGTATCAATTTTATATAGTATTAATGGTGTAATAATAGTTAGAACAAATGAAAATAATGTTAATATGTTAAGCTTAAAACTAGCATTAGATTCTATAAATGGCTTTTTAGAAGTTCTTACATTGTAAATAATCATTAACTCAGTTGCAAGACAAGTAACAAACCAAGCAGTTTGAAAATATGCCTGTTTATCAACACTATTATATTTGAAAACAAACCAAAATATTATAAATGATATAACGTCTATCAAGGAACTAGTAATTCCCATAACCTTCATAAATCGCGATATTCCCTTAGTATCCCATTTCTTTGGTCTTTCTAAAAATTCATGATCAACATTATCATAAGGAATCCCAATTTGAGAAAAATCATATATAAAATCCTGAAGTAACATTTGAATAGGTAAAAGTGGTAAAAATGGTAAGAAAATACTAGCAATCATAATACTAAAAACATCACCAAAATCAGCACTCAAAGCCATTTTCATATATTTAATAATATTACCATAAACTTTTCTTCCTTCAATTACACCATCATACACAACCTTTAAACTTTGTTTTAAAATAATAATATCACTAGATTCTTTAGCAATAGATGAGGCCGTATTAACAGATATTCCAACATCTGCTTTACTTAAAGATGGTGCATCATTTACTCCATCACCCATATAACCAACAACATGACCATTTTTTTGGTATAAACAAACTACTCTCTCTTTTTGCAACGGATTCATACGTGCAAAAACATCAATACTTTCTAATTTAGATGATAACTCATCATCACTCATTTTATCAATATCACTTCCAAGTAATATATCATCACCATTTAACCCAACCATATTACAAATATTTCTAGTTGCATAAGGATTATCTCCTGTTAAAATTTTAGTTCTAATACCAACCTTATATAAATTAGATAAAGTTTTCTTTACATCTTTCTTAGCAGGATCCAAAAATCCTACAAAACCTACAAATACCATAGATTTTTCACAAGAAGCATCAAATAAATCCTTTCCCGGATAATTATTTTTCTCAGAAAGAGCAATTACTTGCATTCCATCATTGGCAAGTTCCATCGCTTTATCTTTAATTATTGTAATCATATCAGAATTTATAGAAGTAATTTTTCCATTTATTTTAACCCTATCACAATCATTAATAATTTCTTCCAAGGCACCTTTAGTTATCATACGATAAGAATTCTTATTTTTAACAACAATACTTTGTTTCTTACGAGTATAATCAAAAGGAATTTCATCAACCTTCTCATATTTTTCTAATTTTTCAGTAATTGAATGTTCATTACCATAAACAATTATAGCTCTATCCACTAAATTTTTAATTCCTGTACTATAATAACTATTTAAAAATGCATACTCTAAAATATCGTCATTTTCCTTTCCCTCAGCATCAATATATTTTTGTAAAGTTATTTTGTTCTCCGTCAGTGTACCCGTTTTATCTGTACATAAAACATCTATTGCCCCTAAATTTTGAATAGATTCTATTTTTTTGACAAGCGTTTTTTTCTTAGCCAAACTTTTACTACCTTTAGTCAAGTTAACATTCAAAATCATAGGTAACATACTTGGAGTTATACCAACAGCAACAGAAAGAGCAAATAATAGTGCCTCATTTATATTTCTTTTTATAAAACCATCTATTATAATTACAACTAGACAAACACAAACCATATACCTAATTAACAACTTCGAAATACTATTAATTCCTTTATCAAAATTAGTTATCTCTTTTTTATTATAAACTTCATTACCAACTTTACCTAAATAAGTATCAAAACCAGTAGAAATTACAACACCTTCACCTCTACCGCTAACTACAGAAGATCCCATAAGACAAATATTACTTATATCAAATATTTCATCAGCATCTAAACTTTTAACATCCTTTTCTACATAAATACTCTCACCTGTAAAAACAGATTGATTAATAAATAAATCTTTACAATCAATAATTTTTATATCAGCCGGAATAATAGTACCAGCATTAAGCTTAACTATATCACCTACAACAACATTTTCAACTTTTACCTCTTTTTCAATACCATTTCGTTCCACATTAACAGTAGAATAAATACTACTTTTCAATTTTTTATTAAATTTATAAACAGAATAATCCTGAATAAATCTAATAAATGCGCTAATAAAAGCAATAATTACAATTATTAAAGAACCTAAATTATCTCCTAAAAATAAATTTATAATCGCTAAAAATAATAAAATAATAATAAATTCATCCTTAAAAGACATAACAAAAAAATATAATGGACTCTTATCATCATCCTTTACTACAACATTCTTTCCATATTTATTAAGTCTTTGTTTAGCATCAATATCACTTATACCAGAATATGAAGAATTATATTTATTTAAAATTACATCAACATCATCTTTAGAAATATCTAAATATTCTTTAAACATTTCATGATCATCTTTTTTTTGATCATTTTTAACTTTTTTATTAAATATATTCATATCAATACCTTCTTTATAATTAAAAGTATATCACAAAAAAGTAACTTAAACTCATTGCATTAAAAAAAATGTAAAAAATAGTCTTATATTTTTACAAACAACTACTTTTAATATCGAAGGAAAAGCCGCACTAATAGTATCACCCCTATTAAGTGTTTTTTTATCTTCAAATTTATATCTAACATTAATAAGTACCATTTATAGTAACATTAACTTTAGAACTAGAAATTTTAATTCCACTATCTAATGTAATATCACTACCAAAATAAACATAATCATAACCATTGTCATTTTCTAAAACAGATTTTAACTCAGCACTAGAAAAGACAACCACCGTATTATTATCAATAATAGTCATAGAATCACCCTAATATATGATATGATACTCAATCATTTATAACAATTTCATCCAACTATTTTTATATAATTAATAATCTATCATAAAATATCATACATGTGGTACCTCATGCATAATAGTTCTATGAACACAACGCTCTTGTGGGCATTCACTAATTGGTGCAGTATAACCACCCATCATAGTACTGTTATCAATATTTTCTTGTTGCATCATATTAATATCAATGTCATTATAATTTACTCCATTATCTCCTGTATAACTATTATCAAATTCAAAATTATTCATGTTCGTATTTTGTCTATCAAACATCTCTTTATCCTCCAATCTAGTTTATTGTATGTATAATTCTATATAGTGCCTATTATTAAAGCCCAAAAAAATAAAAACACCTTAAAAAGGCATTTTCATTCTTCCATTTGTAAATTGTTTCATCATTTTTTTCATTTGATCAAACTGTTTTAATAATTGGTTTACCTCCTGAACACTAGTTCCACTTCCCTTTGCTATTCTACTTTTACGACTAGCTTTAATAATATCTGGATTACGTCTTTCCTGAGGAGTCATAGATAAAACAATAGCCTCAACATGATCCATTTGTTTAGGATCAATTTTAACTTGATTAAGCCCCATCTTACTAGCACCGGGAATTAGTTTTATCAAAGATTCTAAAGGTCCCATTCTTTTTAACTGTTTTAATGTATTCAAGAAATCTTCCAAATCAAATTTTCCATTCTGCATTCTTTTGGCAGCTTTCTCAGCTTCCTTTTCATCAATAGCATCTTGAGCTTTTTCAACAAGTGAAACAACATCACCCATTCCTAAAATTCGACCTGCCATTCTTTCGGGATCAAAAGAGTTTAAACCATCAAGTTTCTCACTTGTACCAATAAACTTAATAGGAACATTAGTAAGATGCCTAACAGAAAGAGCAACACCACCCCTAGTATCACCATCAAGTTTTGTTAGAATAACACCTGTTAATGGTAATTTATCATGAAAACCAGTAATAACATTAATAGCATCTTGTCCCATCATAGAATCTATTACTAAAATAATTTCTTCTGGATTTATTTTAGTATTAATATTAATAAGTTCATCCATTAAATCATCATCTATATGAAGACGACCAGCGGTATCGATTAAAACATAATCAAAACCATTTTCTTTTGCATATTTAATAGCATTAGAAGATATTTCAACAGGATTATTCTTTTCTTCATCATATACTTCTATATTTAATTGCTTACCTATTTGCTTTAACTGATCAATAGCCGCAGGTCTATAAACATCACAAGCAACAAGTAATGGTTTTTTCGCATGTTTTTTTCTTAAATAATTAGCAAGTTTTCCAATAGTTGTAGTTTTACCACTACCTTGAAGTCCAACTAACATTAAAATAGCTGGATTACCATTCATATTTAATGGTGCACTTTCACCACCTAATAACTCAGTAAGTTCATCATTAACAATCTTTACAAATAAATCACCCGGATTAATACTAGTTTGAACTTCTTGACCTAAAGCTTTCTCCTTTACAGTATTAGTAAATTGTTTAACAACTTTATAATTAACATCAGCTTCTAGTAACGAAAGACGAATCTCTTTCATTACATCATTAATATTATCTTCAGTAATTTTTCCATAACCCTTCATTTTATGAAGTGCACTTTGTAATTTATCACTTAAACTTTCAAACATTTTTCTTCACCAATTTATATTATAACAAAAAAGAGCTATTATAACTAGCCCTTAATCTCATCCTCTGTTACAGCTTTACCACCAAATCCTTCTAAAAGAGCATTACTAACATTTTGTCCACCCGGTATAATTACTGCTGGCTTTTCTACCTCTTGTTTTACATCTGGAATAATAGCAGATTGATTAGAAGCAAATTGTTGATTCAAAGAAACATTAGTACTGTTTTCAGGAGGAGCCATATTAGGTACAAATACATCTACATCAGGGATAATTGATTGAGTTTGATTATTATCAGTACCATTTACAATTTGATTTAATTCATTATTTTCTAAATCGGCACTACCTCCTAAATCAGGAATACTAGAAGTAGTATCAACAACATTATCAACTTGTTTATTATTTACATCAACCTCTGCAACAGGACTAACAGCCTCCATTAAATTAGGTTTCTCATCTTTAAACAAAGGTATAGCAACATCATTAGTAGGATTATTATTAACTATATTATTTGATAATGAATTATTAAATGGAGAAACATTAGTAGATTGTTCAACAAATTTTGGAATTTGAATCTGATCATCACTACTAGATTCATTATCTTCTTCATTTATTTCATCTTCTTCTGTATCTTCATCATCTTCGTCAACTTCTTCTTCGACTTCATCATCCTCAGCATCAACAAAAGTGACATTATTCTTCAAAGTACTTTCTACATTATTAACACTATCGGTATTATCAACATTTTTATTTTCACTACCTAGATCAACAGGAGAAGATACAGACTCTTCTTTAGAAGCTTCTTCTTTTTCAGACTCTAATTCACTAACATCTTCATCATCACTTTCTTCATCCTCATCATCCTGATAATTACCTTGATTACCATCCCAAATACGTACAACATCACAGTTACCACTTCTAGGTTCAGGATTAGGCATTTCCATCTTAACTATTAAAGGTATCTTAAAAGCTTGACCAAATGCTAAACAAGTTCCTGCCTGTAATGATTTTTGTTTTTCTACAATTTCTTCACTAATATTAGGAACCATTTTTCTAATATATTCAACATCAGCAGGGTGATTCATTTTAAAGATCAAGAAGTTAGAGCATTGAGAAATAACTGTATCACTCATTTCAACAGGTCTTTGGGTTATCAAACCAAGAATAACACCATATTTACGACCCTCTTTTGCAATTCTATCAAAAATATTATATCCAATTAAGAAAGTATCAGTATCATTTTGAATATATCTATGAGCTTCTTCAACTATTAAATGAAAAGGTATGCTCGCTCTATCACCTAGACTCTTCGCAAAAGTAAAAATAAGTCTAGAATAAACTTTAACAATAACCTTTGCAAATGTATCATCCACATCATCTAAATTAATATTAACTAATTGAAATTTTCTACCATTAACAATTAATAAAGAAGATATAAACTGCTCTAAACTAACATATTCTTTATAATCAAAAAACTTAGCATTATTACCAGTAATTAAAGAATGAAGTCTTACCTTAATAGTAACAGAATCACCATAAGTATTTTCATTTCTTAACCATCCTTCACTTATTAAAGTAAAATTCAAAGCTTTCTCCAAAGTATCTAAAGTATAAAAAACATTGCCACTTGGTTCATAAGAATCATATTCATCCTTTATAAAAGATGATACATATTCAGTCATTAAAACACTTTCAGTAAAATTACCAAACTGATCTATCAAAAAGCAATCTCTAAACTTTCTTGTATAACCAATACCTTTAAGTTCAGTCTCTAAGTTAAACTCTGGAGTTGAACAACTTGCTATTATAGAAAAAATCTCATTTCTCTTATTAGGAGATGTTTCATTAGTATATAAAATAGTCATAATAGCCTTTGCAATCAAATGATTTTTATAACTATTAGAATCAACCCCTTTTTCAGAAAAAATTCTAGCAAGCTTTAACATTCTTTCTATAATAGGTAATTGTGAATGACTAGTAACATTTAAAAGAAGAGCTAAATCATCAACATTAAGTAAATAAATAGGAATTCTTAAAGCTTCACCTAATCCTTCAGACTCATTAGTAGTAATAAATCTATAATTATAATTAGGATTAATAGTAGACAAATTTCTAAAAGCATTATAATACTCACCAGATGAATCAAACATTAAAATATTTGATTTATATGGAAATAATCTTTGATCTTGAAACATATTCTGAAAAATTCTACTAACACCACAACTCTTTCCAGAACCACTATTACCAAAAATAGCAAAATGGTTACTAAAGAATCCATTAACATTCATAAAAACTTCTTTATCATTATAAAAAGGGCTCTTACCAAACAACATATAACCACGTCTATTTTTACCTGTAATAAGAGGTATTTCCTTTGGAGAAATAACCCTAACACTAGCATCTAAAGTTGGTTTACGAATTACTCCACCAAGTAACCCCTTATCTGTAATTTCCCCCAATAGACGAACCTTTACTATATCCTTTGAAATATCATCAACTTCACCTAATATTTTTTTATCTTTATCCTCAAAAATGATATGTAAATTCATCAAATTAAAAGTTATATCAGCATTTTCTTTTAACTTAACATCACAAACTCTATCCCCTATATAAACAATTTTATCAAACATATTGCCCCTTCTTCCTCTTCATATTTTCTACTTAAATTATACTATTATATTATTTCTAAGTCTAGTTACTATCTATAATATTTTTTATCTGTTTACAAATATCACTATCATCTAAAATAGATTCTATTCTATTTTTTTTATCACAAAGCTTCAATTTACTTTCATAATCATCTAATAAATTTTTAGTAATACTAACTTGTCTATAAACAGCATTTCTACTAACACCATAATTTTCAGCAATTTCACTAAAAGATAAATTATCAAAGTAATAATCTTCAAAATACTCTTTTTGCTTTACAGTTAATAAATTTTTATATAAATCATATAATTCACTATAATAAATAACCTCTTCCATATTATGCTCCTAATAACTTAACAACATTATATATAATAAGAGCTACACCAATAAAAACATATAACAATGTCATATTTTCTCTCTTATAAAATAATTTGTTATTATAACCCATAATTAACAAATCAAGTCCTAAACAAATACCTAAATAACAAATATAACTATTATTAATAAAATACATAATAAGTAAAACAATAGCAATAATTGATACAATGGCCTGTAAATATAAAGTAATTAAATTCTTTTTCTTCTTCATCATATACTCCTATAAATCTTTAAATAATCCATAAATATATTTTTCTATATCAAAAACCTGTAAGTCATTCTGCCCTTCACCAAGTCCTATATATTTAACAGGAATATTTACTTTCTCCTTTATAGCCAAAACTATTCCACCTTTAGCAGTACCATCTAATTTAGTAAGAACAATACCAGTTATTGGAGTAATCTCTTTAAAAGAAATAGCCTGACTAATTCCATTTTGCCCAGTTGTAGCATCAATAACTAACAAAACTTCCTGTGGAGCAGATGGTATTAAAGATGAAATTACTCTATTGATTTTTTCTAGTTCCTTCATTAAATTAACCTTATTTTGAAGACGACCAGCAGTATCAATAAATACTACATCATACTCATCATTTAAAGCTTTTTCAACTCCATCATACACTACACTAGCAGGATCACTATTTTCCTTACCATAAAAATCAACATGATCTCTATCAGCCCATTCCTTTAACTGTTCAACTGCACCTGCTCTAAAGGTATCAGCACCAACCAACAAAACCTTTTTACCTTCATCCTTCATTTTCTTTGCTAATTTACCAATAGTTGTAGTCTTACCAACTCCATTAACACCTACAAATAAAACTACCGTTGGACCATTATCATTATAGTTAATTTTATTAACAATAACATCATCATTAACATAAATAATAAATAATTCATCAACAATTATTTCCTTTAAAAGTTCAGGGCTTTCAATACTTTCATGTTTAACACGATCCTTAAGTCTATCAATAAAATCTTCAACAGTACTAACTCCAATATCAGCCATAATAAGAATTTCTTCTAATTCATCAAAGTATTCTTCATCAATTTTTTTATATTTATTAGTTAAATTAGCTAAACGAGAAACAAAGCCTTCTCTAGATTTTGTAAGACCTTTTTCATAAACTTCTATTTCTTCTTTTTGATCACTTTTCTCTGATAAATTCTCATCATCAACAACCTCATTATTCTCTTTATTAAAAATTGTCTTTATCTTACTAAAAAATCCCATTCTTATCACCAATAACATTTTAACATAAAGAAATAAAGAAATAAAGAATATGTAAAAGACAATATAAAAAAAGTTTACACTATAGTAAACTATAAATAATTAATTAAACACCTACACTCATAGTTTCAGGTAAAGTAGATCCTCCATCAATTACAATACCTTGTCCTGTGATATAAGTTGATTCATCACTTGCTAAAAAAGCAGCCAATTCACCAAGTTCCTCTATAGTACCAAGTCTTTTCATAGGAATACCAGCAGCAATACCTTCTATTACACTGTTAGGATTACTTGCATTAGAATCTTTTGCAATACCATCAACCATAGGAGTCATAATATATCCAGGCATAATAGCATTTACTGTAATATTATTATTAACAAGCTCCATTGCTAAACTTTTAGTAAAGCCAAGAATAGCCGCTTTAGTAGTAGCATAAGCAACTTCACCACTATCTGCAACAACTACTCCAGTAACACTAGATAAATTTACAATACGACCATAATTATTTTTAATCATATAAGGAACAACAACCTGACTCATATTCCAAGTACCCTTAATATTTATATCAAAATGATTATCTCTGACAGTTTGAGGCATATCAACAAATTTTCCAAGTTTACAAATACCAGCATTATTAACTAATATATCAATTTTTCCTTTCTTATTTACAACATCCTGAACAATATTTTGTAATACACTTTCATCTCTAATATCAGCTTTATATCCTAAAACTTTAGGATTATTTAATTCCTGAATAGTTTTATTTACCTCATCAGAATAATCAATAATAACAACATCGGCACCATACTTCAAAAAAGTTTTAACAACCCCTAAACCATTTCCCATAGCACCTCCAGTTACAATAGCAACCTTTCCATCTAATTTCAAATATATCACACCTTTCCTATTATTTAGTTAATAATAGTATACCACCTATTTAAAATATTTAAACAAAATAAATTTTTTCAAAAAATAAAGAATAATAGACAAAATTACTATTTTAGTGTATAATGTAGAAAGTTAGTTCTTTTATGTAAAAACTGAACAATTTAGAAAGGAGATAAAATGGAAAAACAAAAGCCTAATGGAACAAAAGTAATTGTTTTAGGCGGTTTAGGAGAAGTCGGAAAAAATATGTATTGTATAATGCATAATGACAATATTGTAATTATTGATGCGGGTGTCAGTTTTCCAGAAAGTGAATTATTAGGAATAGATTATGTCCTACCAGATTTTACATTTTTAAAAGAAAATCAAGACAAAATAAAAGCATTATTAATAACACATGGACATGAAGATCATATAGGAGGTATTCCTTTTCTATTACAAAGTATTAATATACCAGCTATATATGCACCACGTCATGCTAAAGAATTAATCGCAGTTAAATTAGCAGATAAAAATATTAGATATGATAATTTATTTGCATATACAGAAGATACCAAATTAAAATTTGGAGATATTGAAGTAGAATTCTTTAGAACTACACACTCAATACCAGATTCACATGGTATTTCTATAACAACTCCAGATGGAAGAGTTGTAACAACAGGTGACTTTAAATTCGACTTAACTCCAATAGGTCCAGTAGCCGATTTATATAAAATGGCAAAAATAGGACACGAAGGAGTAGATTTACTAATTAGTGATTCTACTAACGCCTTAAACGAAGGATTTTCAACAAGTGAATCTAAAGTAGATGATGCTTTAGGAGAGATGTTTGATACATATCCTCAAGAAAGAATAATTATTGCAACATTTGCATCTAACATATATCGTGTAAAACATATCTTTGAAACATGTTATAAACATAACAGAAAAATATGTGTATTCGGAAGAAGTATGGAAAATAATATTAAAATTTCTATAGATGGAGGATACATAGATCATAAAGAATTATTAATAAATGCAGATGAGGTAAATAATTATAAACCGGGAGAAGTTGCAATACTATGTACAGGTTCTCAAGGAGAACCATTAGCTGCACTTTCACGTATGTCAAATGGAACTCATAAATATATTAAATTACGACCAGATGATATTGTAATATTTTCATCATCAGCAATTCCGGGAAATGCATTAAGTATTTCTAAAATAATTAATAAATTATGTTTAAATGGTGTAAAAGTATATACAAATAAAGCACTAACAGATTTACATACATCTGGACATGCCAATGAAGAAGAACTAAAATTAATGATTAGACTAATAAATCCTAAGTATTTAATGCCATTCCATGGTGATTATCGTATGTTAAAACATCATGCAGATATTGGAATTGACTGTGGTATACCTAAAGAAAATACTTTTGTAATAAAAAATGGAGATACTCTAAATCTTATAAATCATAAAATTACAAAAGGCGAAAGTATGCCGGGAGCTGACATATATGTTGATGGAAACCGCATAGGAGAAATCGGTGGAGCCGTTATAAAAGATAGAAAAACAATGGCAAACGATGGAATATTGGTAGTCATTATAAATGTAGATATGAAAAAAAGAGAATTATTAATAAGACCAAACATTACAACACGTGGATTTGTACAAGTAAATGAAAATGAAGAACTAATAAAGAAAATAGAAATATTATCAGAAAAAATCATAAAAGAACAACTAGCTAATCCACATTCTACATTTGCAATTATAAAAAATGAATTAACATCAAAGTTAATTCCATATATAAATGAATTAACAGGAAGAAAACCAATTATCTTACCTGTAATTCTAGATATTAAAAAAGAAGCTGCTATAGAAATGAAATAGCAGTTTTTTATTGCAAAAAAAGAAACTATTTAGCTTCTTCTGTAGCTCTAGTTTCTCTTACAACAGTAATTTTAATTGTACCCGGATACTTCATAGTTGACTCAATCTTTTCTTTAACATCATGTGCTATTTTATGAGCCATTAAATCATCAACCTGTTCTGGTTTTACTACAACTCTAAGTTCACGACCAGCTTGAAGCGCATAAGTTTTTTCAACTCCATCTATTGTATTACCTACATCTTCAAGTTGAGATAATCTTTGAATATAATTCTCTAATGAATCATTTCTAGCCCCCGGTCTAGATGCACTTAGACTGTCTGCTATTGCAACAATATTGGCAATAACACTATTTGCAGCGCAATCACCATGGTGAGATGCAATAGTATTAATAACTATTTCATCTTCATGGAATTTCTTAGCAATATTAACACCCAATTCAACATGACTACCTTCTATATCATGATCGATTGCTTTACCAATATCATGTAATAATCCTGCTCTTTTTGCAAGAGATACATCCTCACCAAGTTCACTAGCAAGTACACCAGAAAGTTGTGCAACCTCCATAGAATGTTGTAAAGCATTTTGACCATAACTTGTTCTAAAATGTAATTTACCAATAATTTCAATTAAGCTAGAATCCATTTTAGTTATACCAAGCTCAAATAAAGCATCATTACCATAATCAACAATTTTCTGCTTCATTTCCTTACTAACCTTATCGTAAATTTCCTCTATCCTAGTTGGATGAATTCTTCCATCTTTAATCAATGTTTCAAGAGTTAGTCTTGCAAGTTCCCTTCTTAAAGGATCAAAACTAGATACAACAACAGCTTCAGGGGTATCATCAATAATCAAATCAACTCCACAAACAGCCTCAATAGTTCTAATATTTCTACCTTCTCTACCAATAATTCGACCCTTCATATCATCATTTGGAAGATCAACTACAGTAACAGTCTGATCACTGGCAATATCTGCTGCATATCTCTGCATAGAAGTTACAATAATCTCTTTAGCTTTTTTATCAGCAGTTAATTTTGCTTCCTCTTCCTGTTCTTTTATATATTGTGTAACCTCTTTAGTCATATTTTTCTTCACTTCACTCATTAACATATCCTGAGCATTTTCCTTAGTCATTTCTGCAATTTTTTGAAGTAAATCTAACTGTTCATTTTTAATCTCATCCACTTTACTTTTCTCTATTTGAATTTCATTAGCTCTATCATTTAATTTTTCTTCTTTTTCATCAAGAACAGATTCCCTTTTTTGATAAAGTTCATCTCTTTTATCCATACTAGCTTCTCTTTGTAAAATTCTATCTTCACTATTTTTTAAATCTTCTTTTTTCTCTTTTATTTCATTTAAAGCAACAGTTCTAATCTGTTCTAATTCCTTTTTTTGTTCTGCAAGAGCCTCTTTTTTCAAAATTTCTGCCTTTTCTTTTGCATCTTCTAAAAGTCGTTTAGCATTCATCATGGCTCTTTTTCTTTTCAAGTGTTCAAACAAAGTTGTTATTAAAAAACCAACAACTAATCCAATTACTAAAAGTAAAATGGAGAATACCATATTATTCATTAACTCCTCCATTTCTAGAATCTATATTTAAATCATTATTTAAATCATCATCTAATTTTATTGTAAGAGGGTTTTAACTACTTGTCAAGTTAGGATTAAAAAATTAACTATCAATAAAGTAACTTTTTATAACATCATAATCACAATATGGTATTTTTTCATCACCAACTGCCATATAATTATCTCTTCCCTTTCCTATTATTAAAACCAAATAATCATCCTTAGCAAGCGATAATGCTTTTTCTATAGCAAAACTTCTATCAATAACTCGTTCATAATTATTTAAATTAGTAGTAGATGTAAGTTGATCTATAATTTTATTAACATCTTCATTACGAGGATCATCCATAGTAAAAATAACATAATCAACATTTTTTAAAAGCATTTCACCTATTTTTGATCTTTTTTCAACCTCTCTACCCCCTGCTGCTCCAGTTACTACAATTATTTTGCTATAATTAAAATTCTTTAAGTTCATAATAATGTTATAGATACCATTATATGTATGAGCATAATCTAAAATTATTGTGTAATTTTGTCCAAAATCAATAAATTCTCCTCTACCACTTACACTATCAATATCACTAATTTTCTTAATAATTGATTTTGACTGAATTCCATATAAATATGCAATAGTAAATGCAAGAGTTATATTATATATATTATAAACACCAAATAATTTACTATTTATGATATAAGTACTATCTTTATGTATTATCATAAAATTAGTACTATTTTTTTGACAATTAATTTTACATATTTTAAAATCAGCATTATCACTTTTTCCATATGAATATACATTATATTTACAACATTTTTTGACATTTAAATAATTACTATCATCAATATTTAGAATTGAAATACCATTTTCTCTAACAAGAGAAAACAACTTTTTCTTTGATGAAATATAGTTTTCCAAAGTTTTATGAACATTTAAATGATCTTCTGTTATATTAGTAAAACATACAATATCAAATTTAAAATTATCAACACGTCCATGCAAAAGTGCTTCACTTGACACTTCCATGACAACAGTTTTACATCCAAGCTCTTTTAACTTTACAAGATAATCATACATATCACATATTTCTGGTGTTGTGTTATTACTATTCCAACTTTTTCCACGATAAGTAACTCCATTAGTTCCTATATAACAACAGTCTAAAATATTTGCAGTAATTGTCGCTGTAGTAGTTTTTCCATCAGTACCAGTTATTCCAATAAACTTAAAATCATTTTCAATATGATCATAAAAATTTGAAAGTAAATTAAATAAAGTTTTATTTATATCGTCAACTTTTATATAAATTGAATTTATATTAACATTATCATCCTCGCCAATAACTGCTATAGCTCCTTTTTCTATAGCATCATTTATGTATAAACTATGATCTACATTATAACCTTTAACTGCAACAAATAAATCACCTTTTTGAACTTTGCGAGAATCAGTTTTTATTCCTGAAATAGGAACACTATAAACACAATCTATTAATTCACATAACCTCTTCATATAATAATTTATGAAAACAATAAAAAAAAGGAAACACTTATTTACCAGTTCCCTTTTTTGGCTCATCTAAACTTATTTGATAATATTCTCTAACCTTTTTCTCAATTTCATTTTTTAAATCAGGATTATCCTTTAAAAGTAATTTAACATTTTCTTTTCCTTGTCCCAATTTTTCACCTTGATATGAATACCAAGCACCAGTTTTTTCAACAATTCCAGCTTCTACTCCAAGGTCAATAACTTCTCCTTCTTTACTAACACCTTCACCATACATAATATCAACAACAGCAGTTTTAAAAGGAGGAGCAACCTTGTTTTTAACAACTTTAATATTTGTTTTATTACCTACTACCCCATCACCCATTTTTAATTGTTCACTACGTCTAACTTCAAGTCTAATAGTAGAATAAAATTTTAAAGCTCTACCACCCGGAGTTGTTTCTGGATTACCAAACATAACTCCAACCTTTTCACGTAATTGATTAATAAAAATTGCTATTGTATTAGTTTTACTAATCGTACCTGATAATTTTCTTAATGCTTGACTCATCAATCTTGCTTGAAGACCTACATGAGAATCTCCCATTTCTCCATCAATTTCAGCTTGAGGAACAAGTGCTGCTACTGAGTCTATGACAACAATACTAATAGCCTGACTTTTAACTAAAGCATCGCATATCTCCAAAGCTTGTTCACCAGTATCTGGTTGACTAAGAAGCAATTCATTAATATTGACACCCAACTTTTGTGCATACACAGGATCAAGAGCATGCTCTGCATCAATAAAAGCTGCACGACCACCTGATTTTTGAACAGATGCAATAGCTTGTAAAGCAAAAGTTGTTTTACCACTTGATTCAGGTCCATAAATTTCAATAATTCGACCACGTGGATAACCACCAACACCTAAAGCAATATCAAGAGATAAACATCCACTTGAAACAACATCAACCTTCATGTGTTTATTTTCTCCTAACTTCATAATTGAACCTTTTCCAAATTGTTTTTCAATATCCATTAATACTTGTTCTAGAGCTTTATCTTTATCATTAATTTCTGTTTTTTTCATATTATCCTCCTACAAACTCCTTACAAAATCATTGTAACTTACTATTTTAAAAAACGCAAGACTTTTTCGAACATATTTTCGTCAAAAAACTTTTTTGTCTATTTTTTTATTATCAAAACAACAAAAAAAATAGTTAAATCTAAAAATTTAACTATTATAACCGCTCAAATTATAAAATTTTCTCTTCCTGTTCAAAAAACAAATTCTTATTCATTCTGTAATACTGTATACCAGAAACAATAGACATTACAGCTCCAAATAACAATAAGAAATCAGCAACATCTATACCCAAAAGTTCAAATGGCATATTGTAAAAAAATGCAAGTACAATACCTATCATTAAAGATGCTGTTTTTAACTTACCACTCTTTATTGCCGCAACAACAACGCCTTTACTAGCAGCCTGCATTTTAATAGCATCTACAAAAATATCACGTAAAACTATTACAACAGGAACCAAAATATTAATAAAACCATGACATGCTAATATTATTAAAACTGAATCAACTAATATTTTATCAGCTATAGCATCAAGCATTTTACCAAGATCAGTAACTTGATTATTTTTACGAGCTAAATACCCATCAATAAAATCAGTCAAACTAGCAATTATAAACAAAATACCAGCAATAACATATTGACTTTTAATTATAATTCCATTAACTGTAAATTGGAAAAAATTAATTCCAACAGAGTAAAAAGGAAAAATCAAAAGTAAAATAATAACAAATGTTAATAATATCCTAAAAACAGTTAATTTAGTAGGTAAATTCATAATATTCCTCCAAAGAACCACTAAGTTCAGAGTTTCTGATTGGTTCTTTATTAATATTTTTAATTATTATTAATGAAATAGATATAACTATTAAAATAGTGCCAATCCAAATTAAAATTGGCCAAATATCAATTTTTCTCTTATGAAAAGTAGTATATGGCGATCTTATTTTATTTTTTTCTTCTTTTTCTTTTTGTATAGCCTTTTTTTGAGCTTCTTTAATATCAGAAATAGAAATTTTAGAAGTTTTTTCAAATAAAAAATCATTAAAAGTATCAATAACTAAATTAGAATCAAGTCCTAAGTATTTAGCATATATACTTACATATTCTTTTAGTTTATAAATATCTTTAAACGCCCTTGTATTGCCACTTTCTATATTTTCAAGTTGTGTTACAGAAAGTTCCATATCATCTGCTGCTTCTTCTAAACTAACACCATTACTAATCCTAGTTCTTTTCAAATAACTGCCCAAATCTTTCAAAATATAACACCTCTTTATAAACAAATAATATTTAATAAGCCATGTTCTGTACCTTAAAAGGTGACAAACATTTATCTACTGATTTCTCAGTCCCTAACATTGGTTCTTAATTTCCTAGTTAAAGCTCCCCTACCATAATTTGGGTTTCTCACTCGTGGAGTTTACCGCGTTTCACTTCTTAATTTCTTAAGAATTCGTCACTGTGGCACTTTATAGGTAACAATCATATCATTGACTTAGATTATCACCTAGTCGTTAGAATTATCTACCTTAGGTTATTTTTTTCCTAAGCACGAACACTACAAACATCACAGTTTGTGTGAGCATGGACTTTCCTCAATACTCTTTAAGAGTACCGCGTTTGTCTAAAATATTATTTATTATCTTCACTACTATCGGCACTATTATTATTGCCTTTGCATTCATTATAAACCATCTTTTCAAGATTAGAAAGTCTTCTCATAATATCAACATTAGTAATTTCAGGAGCCTCATTATTCTTAACAATTTCAACATTCATTTTAGCATTCCTAAGTTCCTGTTTAAGACTCATTATTTCGGCTAAAAGATCAGTCTTCTCCTGTTCTAAACTACTAATAATATTAAAAAATTGTTCATAATCCCCAATAATAATATCAAGAAACTGGTCAACTTCTTTTAAACGATAACCTCGTGTATCTATTTTAAACTCTTTTTCCAAAATTTCTTGTGGCGTAAGTGCAATTTTATTTTGATACATATTCTTCACCAATCCCTTTACGATATCTATTATCTCAAAAAGTAATATCTTTGTCAATTATTAGCATTTCTAATTGTAGTAATTCTTTTTTCCAATTTAATATACTTTACATTTTCTATCATTTTATTAATTTTAAAAATTATTTCTTCACTCATATTATTCACCATTATCATTATAATACTTAAACATAAAAAAAACAGAAATTCGACATACTTAGATAATCTTTTTACAATATAAAATAAATTAACAAAAACAGATGCAAAAATATATTATTTATAGTATAATATAGGATAGGTGATGAGATGAATTATCCAAATGGTTTAAAGAAAAAAGAAACCTCTTCTAGTATAAATAAAAATTATATAAATTATGCCAATAGAGGTATGAATTTAGAAGAAGATTTAAACTTAACAAACGAATATTATAGGAAAATAGATAAAGCTTATATTTATAAAAAACCTACTCCAATAAAAATTGTAAAGGTGGACTATCAAAAAAACAAAATAACTGAAGGATACTTTGATACCCCTTCAACTACAGATTATAATGGATTATATAAAGGAAAATATATTGACTTTGAAGCAAAAGAAACTACATCATTAACATCATTTCCATTAAGTAATATTCACAAACATCAAATAAAGCATCTAGAAAACATTGATAAACATCATGGTACCGCCTTTCTAATAGTAAGGTTTACTAAACGAAATGAAACCTATCTATTATTACAAAAAGACTTTAAAAGTTATATAGAATTAAATAAAAGAAAATCAATTTCTATAAACTACTTTAAAGAGAAAGGTTATCTTATTAAAGAAAAATATACACCTAGAATAGATTATCTAGAAGTATTAGATAAAATAGGAGGAATATAAAATGGCTCAAAAAAAAGCGTATAATAAAAATAAGAAAGAAACTACATCAACAAAGAAATATCAAACTAAAAATTTTAAACAAAAAAGTACTAATACAAGAGCAAAAATTAATGAAAAAAACAAATCAAATAAAAATAGTAAAAATTTATGGATACCATGGATAGTATTTTGTTCAATAATATTAATTTTATGTCTTGTTAAACTAGGAATACTAGTTACAGCATTTACAGCAATCTTAATGATTTTAATATCAAGTATAACCTATCTTTTAAAGAACATTAAGACAAATACTAGAAAAAAGAAAATAATTAATATTCTTTTAATTATCTTCCTGACATTATTCATTGTAGGATTACTCGCATTTGGAGCATTTCTAATATATATAACAGTAACGGCTCCAAAATTTGATCCAAAAGCATTAAATACTAAAGAGTTATCTATACTTTATGATAAAGATGGTAATGAATATGCTAAGCTAGGTAGTGAAAAAAGAGAAAAAGTTAAATATGATGAACTTCCTCAAGTATTGGTAGATGCAATAATTTCAACAGAAGATTCTAGATTCTTTAGTCACAACGGTTTAGATGCACCAAGATTTATAAAAGCAACAGTAGGACAAGTATTAGGAAGGTCAAATGCAGGTGGTGCATCAACCCTTTCAATGCAAGTGGTAAAAAACTCATTTACTTCTACAACATCTAGAGGTATTAAAGGTATTATTCGTAAATTTACCGATATTTATCTAGCAGTATTTAAACTAGAAAAAAATTATACAAAAGAAGAAATAATTGAATTTTATGTAAACAATCACAGTTTAGGTGGAAATATATATGGTGTTGAAGAAGCAAGCCAAGCATATTTTAACAAAAGCGTTAGTGAATTAAACTTAAGTGAAGCAGCAATAATTGCAGGTATGTTTAAAGCACCAAACTATTATAAACCAACTTCTAACCCAGAAAATGCTGCAGCAAGAAGAAAAACAGTTTTATATTTAATGAAAAAGCATGGATATATTACTGAAAAACAAGAAAAAGAAGCCAACTCAATTTCAGTTGAATCATTAACAGGAGCATCATCCGGAGGAACAAAAAGCTCAGATAATCCATATCAAGGATATATTGATACAGTAGTTGACGAATTAGAAGACAAATATGGAGTAAATCCTTATACAACATCAGTACTTGTATATACAAACTTAGATAGATCAAAACAAGATGGCATTAATGATGTAATAAATGGAAAAACATATACATGGAAAGATGATCAAATCCAATCAGGAGTATCAGTATTAGATAGTGAAACTGGAAAAGTCTTAGCAATCGGTGCTGGTAGAAATAGAAAAATAGGAGATTTCAATTACGCTACTCAAGGAAAAAGACAACCGGGTTCTACAGCTAAACCATTATTCGATTATGGTCCTGGTATTGAGTACAATAACTGGTCTACATATACTCTATTCGCAGATCAACCATATTCATATTCAAATGGAAGATCAATAAGTAACTGGGATAATTCATATATGGGTACAATGACATTGAGAAGGGCCCTAGCACTTTCACGTAATATTCCAGCATTAAAAGCATTCCAACAAGTAGATAATTCAAAAATAATAGAATTCGTAGAAAACTTAGGAATAAAACCAGAAGTAGAAAATGGAAAAATTCATGAAGCACATGCTATTGGAGCCTTCACAGGTACTAATCCATTAGAAATGTCAGCTGCTTATGCAGCATTCTCAAACGGCGGTTACTATAATGAACCTTATACCGTATCAAAATTTGTTGATCGTGAAACTGGAGAAACTGTTAAACACAAAGAAAATAAGAAAAAAGTAATGAGTGAAGCAACAGCTTATATGATCAGTAGTGTATTACAAGATGTAGCTTTAACTGGTGGTTCTATTAAAAACGTTGCAGCAAAAACTGGTACTACAAACTTTGATGAAAAATTTATAAAAAGCCTAAACCTTCCATCAGATGCAATCCGTGATTCATGGGTAGTTGGTTTTACAACAAAAACAGTTATCGGTATGTGGTATGGTTATGATAAAACAATAAGCAATCAATACTGTTTAAGAAACTTACCAGCATCAATGGCAAAAGATAGATTATTTAAAGCTTATGCAGCAGGAGCATTTGAAAATAATAAAGAAGAATTTAAAATGCCAGACTCTGTAGTAAAATTACCAATAATATCTGGAAGTAACCCTCCAAAAGTTGCACCAGAAGGATATACAGGATCAGTAGTATACGAATTATTTAAAAAAGATGCTCAACCTGAAGAAAATACAACACAAGAAGAAACTAAACTAGCTAAACCGGGTAATTTAAAATCCACATATTCAAATGGCAAAGTAACATTGACATGGGATGCAGTTAGCGCCAGTGCAAATGAAAGCTATGGAGAATTAGGTTATAATATATATTTAGGAGATACACTAATAACATTTACAACAGGAACAAGTTATACATATTCAACAACACAAACAGGAAATTTAACATTTAAAGTAATTGCAACATATAAAAGTTACTCTGCACTAGCAAGTGATGCCGCAACAACAACAGTAAAAATAGAAGCAACCCCAACGACATCACCAATAAAATACATTATAGAATACTACTGTGGTACTAAACTGTTAACATCATCAGAAAAAACAATTAATTCAACAACACAAACAATAACAATTAATACAAAAGATTTAACAAGTATTAATCCAACAAACTACGATCCAGCAACAACATGTACACAGAGTATAGATTATCAAAAAACTAATCAAACATTTACAGTTTCAAATAATAGTACAATTAAAATATATTATACAGAAGGAGCAAATCAAAATAATAATCCTTCTACTACACCATAAAAGCATTTCAAAGTAGAAATGCTTTTTTATTTAATTATTGAATTAACTATATCTTGATATATAATCTTTCGTATTCTCTTCATAGATATAGATTCAATTAATTGATACAATAAAAGAATTATTCCTATTCTGAAATAATTCTTTTATTTTTTTCCTTACATATATTAATCAACGAACAATTATTACAAGATGGTTTTATTGCTTTACAATAGTATCTCCCAAATAATACTAATTGTTTATGTCTTTTACACCAAGTTTCCCTTTTAAATTTTCTTTTTAACTTTTCTTCTATTATAAGAACATTATCTTGCATTTTAACAAGTCCTAATCTTTTACTAACTCTCTCCACATGAGTATCAACTGCAAAAGCAGGAATATTATAAAATTCACTAAAAAAAACATTAACAGTTTTTCTACCAACCCCCGGGAAAGATTCTAAAATTTTTCTATCAACTGGAACATTATCATTAAATTCCTCATTAAGAATTTTGGCGATTTCTTTTACATACAAACTCTTTTTATGAAAAGATCCTAATGGTTTTAATATATTTTCTACATCAACAATATCAGCATCCTTCAATAATTCTAATGTTGGATACTTATTAAATAAAATACCAGTAACCTGATTTACCCTTTTATCAGTCGTTTGAGCACTTAAAACAATAGCAATTAAAAGTTCATAATCTTTGTTAAAATTAAGTTCACATACTGGATTAGGAATTAGCTCATCAAGATATTCTCCAATCTGCTTAGTTCTATTCATCAAATCCATCATCATCCTCAAACCAATTATAATCAAATAATTCCTCTTTTTCTTCCTTTTCCTCTTTTTTCCTAAATTTATTTCTATTTTTCTCTACATCATCCTTAGTTTTAATACCCTTTTTACCCCACTCATACAATATTTTATCAATATACCTTAAATTATTAACCCCATTAAAAGTAGCCTCTTTAACAGCTTCTTTAATAAGCTCATCACTATGTCCACCCAAAGTCCAAGCCTTAATAATTTCATACTCCATAGGACTTAAAGTTCTACCAAATTCCTTTTCTATAAATTCAAAACAACTAGAATCAACATTATCCTCATTAGAAAAACTATCCAGCATCATCAAAGAAACCTTCTCATAAAAAGAATTTAATGAAATTACCTCTTCACTAGTATTCTTTTCATTATTTACAACTTTTACATCAATATAATTTTTATCACTCAAATTAGAAATGAGCATCATAACATCTTTAACATTAATACCCAAATCCTCTCCAAATTTATTAGGATTAAATGGAATCATATCACCCAAATTATACAAATACATCAAAAATATAAAATCTTTATATTCTAAATGAAACTTATCAAAATTTTGTAACAAATAAAGAGGAATTACTACATTCCCATATTTAAACAAATTAATAAGCTTTTTGTCCATATAGTAAAACCTCCTTTTTCGCCAATTATAATATCATACTTTTAAATAATTATCCATACAATACTTAATTAAAGAATCTTTATCATTTTCCAAACTGCCGCTTAAAATCATTTTTTCTAAATTATCATAAATATTTTTCAAATAAGGACCCGGTTTTTTATTTAAAATTTTAACAATATCATCAACATCTATACAAATATCTCTTCTACTATGAATTAATAAACTACTATATACTTTAGTTATAGTAACATTTGAGATTCCCTTTATTTCACCAGCAACACTGTTAACATAAAGACCATTTTTATATAAATAATATGGATCAAGATTATCATGTACTAAAGCATCTTGAACTCCTACAATTAATTCCCTTTCATTATTACTAAAATGATAAATATCACAAACATCAAGAATAGCCCATATACCTATTAAAGAATCAGTATATGTAACCTTCTTTAAATTAGGAATTTCTAAATCAACATCAAGTCCTAATTTTAAAATAAGTTCTATACCATATTTAGCATTACTACAGGTAAATATCTTATCTAATTCCTCTTTTTTCCTTTCATAAGAAATATTTTTAAGTAAATGTTTGTTTTTTTCAATAGACTTAACTACATCATCATCCAATTTAAAGTTAAGCTTAGCAGCAAAACGAACAGCTCTCAATATTCGTAAAGCATCATCTGAAAATTTTTTATTACTATCACCAACAGTTTTAACTATTTTATTATCTATATCATCTTTACCATTAAGTATATCAATAATATTTTTATCTTTATCCATACACAAAGTATTAATAGTAAAATCTCTTCTTAAAATGTCTAATTCTAAAGAATCGATATATTCAACTTCTTCTGGTCTTCTATTATCCACATACTTTATTTCTCTTCTAAAAGTAGTAATTTCAAATCTAATATTTTTATAAAATAATGTAACAGCACCATAATCTTCCTTAGGTATCTTTGCATTATCAAAAATTTCTAGTAATTCTTTAGGTTTTGCATTCGTACAAACATCTATATCATTAGATTGAATTCCTAATAAATAATCTCTAACAAAACCTCCAACTAAATAAGCCGAATATCCAGCATCATTTATTTTTTGTAAAACTTTTAAGCTATCTTCTAGCATAACATCCTCCTTAAAGCCTATCTCACTTATATTATACAACAAAAAGAAAAAGACAAAAAGACCTTTTTATCTTTGACCAAACTATTATTCATTAATATTAAGACCATTAGAAGTTGTAGTTGTATCCTCATCATTAATCTTTTGAGTTGCTTCTATTCTAAGTCTTACTTTAAATTTAGTTCCCATCACAGCATTATCAGCACTATCTGCAATCCAAATATGTAAAGTATAATTTTCCTCTAATGCTGGAGATAAAGTACCAGTTCCAATACTTCTTGTAATAAAACCGTCATCATTTGTAAAAGCAGTGTGAACAGTAAGTAATGAAGGATTGGCAACCTCTCCACCTTTAGTTAACGAAAACTTAATATATTTATCAGGCATTCTAGGAGCATCACTTATAGTAACATCATCTAAATAAATTGCATAATCACTATCAATATTACCAGTGTTTTTTATAGTAAAATTATATGCAGTAGTAGAAAGCCCCTCTTCATCACTAATAGGTTCTGCATTTGAAAGAGTAATAGCAGAAGAACTAGTATCATCAAAAGTTATTTGTAACTCCCCACTAGTTAGAGTAATTTCTTTTTCACCTGTAACAGTAAGTTTATAAAAAGCATAAGAACATCCAAAAAGTAAAACTATTGCAGCCACCATAACTCCTATAATTAATTTATTAGGATTTAAATAAAACTTATTTTTCATTAGCATCACATACCTTCACGATTATTATAACAAATTTATATTTGAAGGTCAAAACAAATACTAATTAAAACAAAAAAAAAGCCACAAGGGCTATTTTTTTATTCATTAACAGCATCTTTTAATGCAGAACCTGCTTTAAAAGTAATTGCTTTACGAGCAGCGATTTGAACAGTAGCTCCAGTTCTTGGATTACGTCCTTCACGAGCAGCTCTTTCTGATACAGCAAAAGTTCCAAATCCAACTAATGGTACTTTATCACCTTTTACAAGAGCATCAGTAATTGTTTTAAATGTAGCATCAATAGCACGAGTAGCATCTGCTTTAGTTAATCCTGCTTCTTCAGCTACAGCTTCAACTAATTCAACTTTTTTCATAGTATTAATATACCTCCCTTAGATTTATTAAGCACATACCATGCTTACATATATAAACTTATCACGAGTTAAATCAAAATGCAACAAAAATGACTATATTTTACAACAAATTTCACTTTCTAAGCTTACTATTTATATCATTTAGAATATTAACAACATGACCAAGCCAAAAAATGAACATACAAATAATAAAACTTACAAACCAAGTCATAATAGTTAAAGAAATATTAAACTCAGTAACTACACAATTAGTACTATATAATCCTCTAGATTGACAAGATGGAAAAATGTTTCCAAGAATAATACCACCAAAGAAACTAACAATCATTATTAAAAATGATACATACTGATAAAAATTAAAAGGATATTTTTCAACTTCTTTTATTTTTCCTTTAACCTTTGGTAAATCTTTTTTCTGCTTATCTATTTGTTCAAATAAATCATCTTTCATTTACTTTTCCACCTTCTTACTATCTTTTTTATTCTTAGCTTTACTATCCTCATAGTCCTTATATAAATATATATATCTGCCAAACAAAATAGTATAAATAGCATCAAATAATGATAAAACAACACCATCAAAGTTAACTGCACCAATTAAATTTACAAGTAATACTAAACCACTAAGTGTACAAATCATATAAAAATACCATTCATTCTTTATTTCATCAAATGGAGCTTTATAAAGTTTTAATTCCTTCCAATACCTAGTATCCTTAATAAAAGTATAAATCATATAAAATAATATAATAAAATTTAATAATAAATTAGCAAGACTAGCAATTCCAAATGATTGAAAAATAGTAAGAAAAGCCGCAAGAACCATTAATAAGTACAAAGCAATATAAATAACATTTATAAAATTAAAATATTTTTTACCAACATTAGACTTAATAAAGCAGAAATATACAAGTCCCAAAATATATGTAGTATTATGATTTAATAAACTTCTAACAGTATTAACAGTACCTATATTATTTTTAACAGCAAAAGCCTGACTCATTATAATAGTTATTAAAATAACAGCAATAATAATAGATGTTAAAATATTAGGATTATCATACCATTCCTTCTCTGTTTGAATTCTTTCCATAACTCACCTCTCCTATTTAAATTATAACACTTATAATTTATTATATAAAATATTTGTCAAAATTTCTTAAAAAAGACAAAATTATAGACAATAAAATGTAAAGTTATAATTTCATATACCATTTACAAATTAGGCAATATATGTTAAAATCTGTACAGAAAAGAGGTGGGAATATGTTACCAACCGTTGCACTAGTAGGACGTCCAAATGTTGGAAAATCTACCCTATTTAATAAAATCGCAGGTAAAAAAATATCTATTATTGAAGATACCCCGGGTGTAACAAGAGATAGGATATACGAAGAAATAACATACAATAATTATAAGTTCAATTTAATAGATACTGGTGGAATTGATGCCACCGAAATGACATTTAATGATGAAATAAAAATGCAAGCAGAACTTGCAATAAATGAAGCAGATATTGTGGTCTTTATAGTAGACGGAAAAGAAGGACTAACAGAAAATGATCGTATTGTTAGAGATATATTAAGAAAAAGTAAAAAAGAAGTAATTGTAGCAATTAATAAAATTGATGTAAAAAATGCTCAAGACAACATATATGATTTTTATGAATTAGGATTCAACACCTACATACCAATAAGTGCAATTCATAATACTGGTTATATTGATCTTATGGACAACATCTGTAAAGACTTTAAAAAAATTGAAAAGGAAGAAATAGATCCTAGATTAAAAATATCTATTATAGGAAGACCAAACGTTGGAAAAAGTTCATTAATGAATGCTCTTTTAAATGAAGAAAGAGTTGTAGTATCAAATATCGCAGGTACAACAAGAGATTCCATAGATAGTGTTTTAAAATATAATAAAAAAGAATACATTTTAATTGACACAGCAGGTATGAGAAAAAAAGGAAAAATATACGAATCTGTTGAAAAATATAGTTTAATTCGTTCAATGCGTGCCATAGATAGAAGTGATATTTGCCTACTAGTTATAAATGCAGAAGAAGGCATAAAAGAACACGACAAACACATCGCAGGATATGCCATAAACTCAGGAAAAGGTATAATAATTGTAGTAAATAAATGGGATACTATGAAAGATGAAACAATAAATGACTATAAAAAGAAGATAAGAAATGAATTTCAATTTATGCCTTATGCACCAGTCGTATTTCTTTCAGCATTAACAAAAAAAAGAATATCTACATTAATGCCTGAAGTTATAAAAGTAAGTGAAAATATTACAAAAGAAATAAAAACAAGTTTATTAAATAATGTTATTAATGAAGCCTATCTTTTAAATATTCCACCAAGCTATAAAGGGAAAAGATTAAAAATATACTTCACAAATCAAACAGATATAAAACCACCAAAATTCACATTTAGAGTAAATGATAAAGGTTTAGTACATTTCTCATATGAAAGATATCTAGAAAATAAAATAAGAGAAAACTTTGATTTAACAGGAACACCAATAACACTACAATTCAAAAACAGAAGGGATGATGATTAATTTGTTATTTAATTTTTCTAAAAAAAATCCTGAAAAAGAATTGGAAAATCTGAAAAAAGCATACGAAATATTAAATGAAAGATACGAAAAAAAGACAATAACATTAGAAGAATTCACAAAACAATGCAACGATCTAACTAAGAAAATAGAAAAATACCAAAAACTAGTTAATAAAAATAACTAAAAAGATACTTTCTACATATACTTATGTAGGAGGTTTTTTATGTTTGGAGATAATTTCTTTAAAAGAGTTGAAAACAAAACCAATGTCGATAAAAATACAATTCTTAATTTAGCAAAAAAATTACAAAATTCTAATATGAAAGATGAGAGTACTATAAGAGAAGTAGTAAAAGAAATAAGTAATTTAACAGGAAAAGAAGTTAGTAAAGAAAAAGAGGACAAAATAGTAAACACCATTATTAACGACAATGTTCCTAAAGATATTGATAAAATGTTTTAATTTATCAAAAATAAAAGAACTTAGCTTTAATTAGTTCTTTTTTTATTTTACAAACATAAATTTAATTGAAGAAAGGAAAGGATTATGGAAAAATTAGAAATTATTAAGAATATTGCCGAAAGAACAGGCGGAGACATATATTTAGGGGTTGTTGGTGCAGTCCGTACTGGTAAAAGTACTTTTATAAAACGTGTAGTAGAAACACTAATAGTTCCTAATATAGAAGATACCTATGAGAAAAAAAGAGCATTAGACGAAGTTCCACAATCAGCACAAGGCAAAATGATTATGACAACAGAACCTAAATTTGTTCCTAATCAAGCTGCTAAAATTAAAATAGATGACTTTGATTGTAATATCAGATTAATTGATTGTGTTGGTTACGTTATAGATAATGCCAAAGGAATCGAGGATGAAAATGGCCCAAGAATGGTAAAAACACCATGGTATGATGAAGAAATTCCATTTATTGAAGCTGCCGAAATAGGAACAGAAAAAGTAATAAAAGATCATTCAACAATAGGAATAGTTGTAACAACAGATGGTTCAATAGGAGAATTTAACAGAGGAGATTACCTAAATGCAGAAGAAAGAGTAATAACAGAACTAAAAAGTCTAAATAAGCCATTTATTGTTATTTTAAATACAACACATCCAACATTACCAGAAACAGAACGATTAGCAGAATCCATAAAAGAAAAATATGATGTTCCAGTTATGCCTATAAACGTAGAAGCAATGACAGAAATAGATATGTATAAAATATTAAGAGAAGCTCTATATGAATTCCCAGTACTAGAAATAAAAGTAAGTATGCCAGAATGGATAGCAATATTAAATCACAACCACCCATTAAAGAAAAAATATATAGAAGCAATTAAAGAAAGTGTTGTAGAAGTAGACAAATTAAGAGATATTGAAACTATTACAAATCACTTTTTAAATTGTGAAGAAATAGAAAAATCTTATATATCAAATGTTGATCCTAAAACAGGAATCGTTACAATTACCTTAACAGCACCTAATGATTTATACGATAAGACATTAAGTGAAATAATTGATGTAGATGTAAAAAGTAAGGCAGATCTATTAGGTATCTTCCAAGAATTTAATACAGCAAAAAGAGAATACGATCAAATAAAATATGCCCTAAAAATGGTAAAACAAACAGGATATGGTATTGCAATACCATCAATACAAGATATGAAATTAGAAACGCCAGAAGTAGTAAAACAAGGGCCAAGATATGGTATAAGATTAAAAGCAGTAGCCCCTTCTATACACATGATAAAAGTTGATGTTGAATATACATTTGAACCTATTATTGGTAGTGAAACTCAATCAAAAGAGTTAATTGATTATTTAATGAAAGATTACAAAAAAGATCCTACTTCCATTTGGCAAAGTGAACTATTTGGAAGAAGTCTAGATAATATTGTCCAAGAAGGAATACAATCAAAAATAAATATGATGCCAGACAATATTAGATTTAAATTACAACAAACACTATCAAAAGTAGTAAACAAAGGCTCAAATAATATAATTACAATCGTAATATAAGACTAGCAATAGTCTTTTTTTATATATATACATTTATCAAAATCTATCTCATCTTCAAAAACAATTTGACCCATATCAATAACCGATAAAATATTATCAATACTATCTAAATCAACATAATAATTATCATTATAGAAAATAATATTAGAAACATCGCTTATATATGAAATGTCACTAGTTTTTAAATACATTTCCTTATTGAAAATAACCATAACTCTAAATTCAATATCACTTCCATCATAATTATCATCATCAAGCTTAATAACTTCAATAAAAACACCAACCTCATGTGGATATATTTTTATTTTATAAAAACCCTTTAATTGCACTTTATAATACTTTTTAACTTTTAAAATAATATCCCTAATACTCTCTTCTATTGTAGATTTACTATCCCAAATAACATCCTTAAAATAAATATTATTTAAAAATATATTTATGCCATCATTATTTTCTTCTACCTTCATATTATCACCTAAAATATAATATGAAAAAAAGACTAAATAGTTTCATCTACTAGTCCTTCTATTTTTTTCAAAGTTTCATCTCTTCCTAGTTTAGTAACACTTGAGAAAACAATAATATCATCCCCTACTACTAAATCTATAGTATCCATAATTTGTTTTAAACATCTTTCCTTTTTACTACCACCAACTTTATCAGCTTTAGTAGCAATAATAGTAACAGGCAAATTATAATACTTTAAAAAATTATACATAAGAATATCATCTTCCGTAGGTTTTATCCTAAAATCAACAAGCATAAAAACTCTTTTTAACTGTTGCCTTTTTTGAAGATACTCCTCTATCATCATTCCAAACTTTTCTTGAACTTTCTTTGAAACACTCGCATAGCCATACCCCGGTACATCTATCAAATAAAAATTTTTATTTATCAAATAAAAGTTTAAAGTTTGAGTTTTCCCTGGTCTTGCAGAAGTATAAGCAAGATTCTTCCTACCAAGAACAGTATTAATAAAACTACTTTTTCCAACATTACTTCTTCCTACTAATAAAAATTCAGGTAATCCACCATCAGGATATTGACTTCTTCTAGTAGCAAGTATTTCTAAATCAGCACTTTTAATTACCATATTTTACTCTCCTAACTCGTTAACTTTAATATATTCTTCACAAGTTTTATCTAAATCATGAATAATACTATGAGCTTCCTCAAAAGTTGCTACTTTAACACCACTAGCAAATTTATGGCCACCACCATTATGGTTTTCAGCAACCTTATTAATTTCTGGTCCACGTGATCTAATCGAAATCCTAATTTGACCATTTTTAACATCCTCTGTAATAGTAACCCAAACTAAAACTTCTTTTATAAAGTTAAAATTATTAACCATATTTCCAGCAGCTGCACTATCTACCTTAAATTTTGATTGAATATCATCAGTAATATCAATATATGCAACTCCATTATCAGTAACAATCATATTTTGAGCAATGTATCCCTCTAATCTAACTTCATTAAGATCCCTCAAATATAAATTTTGATAAACTTCACTAATATCAAATGGATAACTTTCTAAATATTTAGAAACTAAATCAAAAGTTTTAGAGGTACTACTAGTAAATAAGAAACGATTAGAGTCACTAATCAAACCATAATAGAGTACCTTAGCAATTTCATTATTACAAGTCAACTTAGTATTAAGAAGTAAATCCATTATAATTTGACTAGCGCTAGAAGCAGTATCCTCTATATATTCAATACCCCCAAAATCTTCTATAAAAGGATGATGATCAATTTTTATGACATAATCAAAATTTTCAGGTCTAGCAGAATCAATTCTCTTTATATCAGGAGTATCAACTACAATTAATAAAGCATTATCATAACTTTCCAACTTATCAAGTTTACCAATATATGAAAATCTACTAGTTCCCATTCCAATCGCATAAACTTTTTTATTAGGAAAAGTTAACTTAATAGAATCTCTCAAAGCAATCTGACTAGCAAGAGCATCAGGATCGACACCAACATGTCTAGCAATAACGATCGTATCGTATTTCTTAATTATCTTATATATTTGTTTAAACATCTAATCATCCATTCTAATTACCAAGAAGTCTAAGTGTATCACGAGCAATCATTAACTCTTCATCAGTTGGAACAACATATACTGAGACACTAGAATCATCTGAACTAATTTTAGCAAATTCACCATGAATATTGTTCTTTTCTAAATCCAATTTTACACCTAAACAAGCTAAATTTTCACAAACTTTTTGACGGAAAGGAATACTATTTTCACCTACTCCAGCAGTAAAGCAAATAACATCTGCTCCACCTAATTCTACATAATAACTAGCAATATAATTAGTAACACTACGACAATATTTATTAAAAGCTAATAAACATTTTTCATCACCAGAATTCATTCCATCAATAATATCTCTCATATCACTACTTTTTTCACTAATACCAAGAAGACCACTCTGTTTATTTAAAGAATCTACAACCTCACTAGCATTCATTCCCTCTTTTTCCATAACATATGGAATAATTGAAGAATCAATATCCCCACTACGAGTTCCCATAATAATACCAGCAAGTGGAGTAAATCCCATAGTAGTATTTACACATTTACCATCTTTAATAGCTGAAATACTACCACCGTTACCAATATGACAGTTAATAATTTTTAAATCATTTCTACCAAGTTTATTAGTAAGAAACTCTGTAATATAACGATGACTAGTACCATGAAAACCATATTTACGAACTCCATAATTCCTATACCAATCATAAGGAACTGCATATAAATAATTTTCACTATTCATAGTTTGATGAAAAGCAGTATCAAAAACTCCAACCATTTTTACATTAGGTAATGCCTCACGAAAAGCATTAATTCCAAGAACATTGGCAGGATTATGAAGTGGAGCAAAATCTTTAAAATCAAGTAAATCCTGAACAACTTCATCAGTAATAACAACAGACTCACTATATTTATCCTTACCATGAACAAGACGATGTCCAACACCATCAATTTCATCTAATGAACTAATAATACCTAAACTTAAAAGTCTATCTAATAAAATATGAACAGCATCAGTATGATCCTTCATCTCTATCTCCTGTTCAATTTTTTGTCCATTAAACTTAATAATACAGTTACTATTTTCTATACCTATTCTCTCAAATAAGCCACTAACAATTACCTCTTCAGTATCCATATTAAATAAACTAAACTTTAATGAACTACTTCCTGCATTAATAGACATTATTTTCATATATTTATCCCTCTTTTCTAATAGTCTATTATATTATACTATATTTACACCTTTTTTCAAAGTCTAAAATAAAAAAGAAAAGAACTAATTGTTCTCTTCATCAGATAAATATTCCTGTATATCTTGCCATTCTTGATCAGTTAAATCAAACAAAGTATTTATACCATTATTATTTTCAACTCTCAAAGTATAAACCAATATATTATCACTATCATCTTCCTCGTTTTTAGTATAAACAATATAATGTGAACCTTCAACACTTTCAAGTTCAGTTACTAATTCTACTTTTTCTTCACTACCATCATCATTAGTAATTGTAATTATTTTATCATCATCCATAAAATCACCATTAATTAGAAGCTAATTGATAAGTATCTTTAGCAATCATCAACTCTTCATCCGTTGCCATAACATATACTGGAATTGAACTATCATCAGCAGTAATAAGTCCTTCAACACCTTTTCTTACAATAGTATTTTTATTTTTAATAGGATCAATAATAACTCCAAGTGGAGATAATTTCTTTAATACCTCACTTCTTATTATATCATCATTTTCTCCACCACCAGCAGTAAAACAAATTGCATCAATACCATCTAAAAGTAAATAATAATTAGCAATATAATTAGCAATTCTTCTAGTATACATATCAATAGCTAATTTAACCTTTCTATCATTAGCAATAAAAGCCCTATCTATATCCCTTAAATCACTCATTCCTGTAATACCTTGAAGTCCACTCTTTTTATTTAAAATATCATCTACTTCTTTATAAGAAAGATTCTCCTTCTTCATAACATATCCAATAATACTATAATCAATATCACCAGATCTAGTTCCCATCATAATACCAGCATTTGGAGTAAATCCCATAGAAGTATCAATACATTTTCCATCTTTAATAGCTGATATGCTTGCACCATTTCCAATATGACAAACAACTAAATTAAACTTCTCTTTATTTAGTAATTTACTCATTTTCATACTAATATATTTATGACTAAGTCCATGAAAACCATACTTACGAATATCATATTTCACATACCACTCATAAGGAATTGAATATAAGTAATTTTCCTCAGGAATACTTTGATGAAATGCTGTATCAAAACATACTACTTCTAAAGCATTAGGAATAGCAGTCATAAAAGCAGAAATACCAACTAAAGCAGCCGGATTATGAAGTGGAGCAAAATCTTTAATATGTTCAATCTCAGAAAGTACCCTTTCAGTTACAACAACACTATTACTATACTTATTACCACCATGAACAACTCTATGTCCAACAGCTTCAATTTCATTCATTGACGAAATAACACCATTATTTAACAACTGATCAAGTAACATATTAACTGCATCTTGATGATTATTCAAAACAACTTTACCTTGAACCTTATTATCCCCTATTCTAATACTATAATTACTATTAACAGAACCTATTTGTTCAAAACTACCTTTCATTAACACCTTTTCATCAGGCATTTCATAAAGCCTAAACTTTAAGGTAGAACTACCAGAATTTATCGCTAATAATTTCATAAAAGCCTCCTATAGCACAAGAGTACAAAACAAACATCTATTTGTCAAGACTATTAATATCTTTTAAATGAAATAATAAATGACCATTTAAAAGCATTAAATCATAATAAATCTTAGTAAGATTTTGATCTTCACTATCACTATTAGAATCATCATAACCTATAAATTTATTTTTAATAGGATCATTATTAAGTGAAGAAAACTTTTTAAGTAAATCATTCATCTTTTTTATCTCATTAAAAATTTCCGCTTTCTTCTCCTCACATGATAAATCATAAAACTTACAAATTAACTGTTCAAATTCACTATTCACATTATCACCTATAATTTTCTATATTATTAACCTCATTGTTAAGTTTATCAATATAATTTTTTTTAACAACTTCAAAAGTATCAATATCCTCATTAATATTTTTTCCAAATAATTCAATCATTGTTTTACTTTTCTTAGTATTTACAATAACAGGAGAAGAAGTTTTATTTTTTTCATCACTTACCAAAATACCAAGTTCTTTCTCCTTCTCTCTAATTTTTTCTCTATATGTTGCCTGATATAACTTTTGAATACAATAATTTTTAATACATATATTCAAACCATGAGCTATACCATGTTTATTAATCTCTGAAGCTAAATTAGTTCCAACTTTAACATAATTATCATTATCATTTATCTTTCCATTAGGAGATTTTTCTTTAGCAATAATCCTAGATTTACGAACCAACAACTCTGCAACCTCAACAGAACTTATTAAAGCCTTCGTAATTTGTAAATTAATATCATCAATTATTTCATTTAATTCATCAACAGTAAGATTATCAATTTCCTCCTTAGTAGATGAATTACGTATTTTATTAAAGAAAGTCATAACCTTATCAGTCTTAATACTTCTTTTATTTAACTCTCCTATAATAAGATCAAATCCAGCAACCTTAACAGCTTCAGCCTTTAAAATAGATTGCTTTATTTGTTCTTTATAACTATTAATAACAATATCCTCTATCATTTAATCACCTATTTTCATTTTATATACTATTTATGTGCCCAACCAGAATTAGTACATTTATAATTATTAGTAAAGTCGGTCATTCGAACCCCATCGGTTGCATTTGTTTTAGTATGTCGCAAATGATGAGTACTCAAATATGATATATAAAATTGACTAGAATTACCAGCCTTATCAATTGCAGTATATACAAAATTATCAACAGCCTTATAACCAGAATCTTTTCCTTCTACATTCAGTATAACGTCACCACTAGATCCTATCAGTGCTTCTTTAAAAATATCTAGTCCAGAAGTTTGATCTGAACGATCAATACTAAGGCTTCCACAAGTATATTCTTTATTAATACACGTATATTTTCCATTTGGACTCGTCGTAACAACATTAAAACAAACATAGTTACCATTTTTTGCGCTTTTTTCTTTCTGCTGTAAATAATAAGAATTTCTTCGTCCTAAAGTATCTTTAGAATAACAGTCCTTATCACAATCACCATATTTATTTATTGAAACAGAATGCTTTTTACCATCTAAACCAGTAATTTTACCAGTTTTATTTTGATTAAAACTAATTGTTGGAGGTGTTGAATCTTTTTTAAACGAAATAGAACAAGTACCACTTCTACCAGCTTTATCAGTAACTGTGGCAGTATACGTATAATTAGAAGTATCATCCTTGTAAGTAGTTATTTTCCCAGAACATTTACTATTTCCACTACAACTAGAAATACCACTCCCAACCTCATTAACACTTTTATAGTCTATTTCTACATTACTAGTATACCAATCATTTTTTACTTTTTTACCAGAAATTTTAAGTGAACAAGTAGGATCATATAGATCTATATTAATTGCACTACTTTTGCAAATACCAACATTACCAGCTTTATCTTTTACATGACCATAAGCTAAAAGGCCAACACTATTAGTATTAGCAAAATATATACTACTCTGTCCATTATAAGTTGCATCATTAATACCTGAAATATCATAACCAATAACTCCACTGCGATCATCTTGTACAGCTAAACTTGCTGTAACACCAGACAAATAATAACCATTATTTCCAGGAGTACCTGATAAAGCTACTGAACATGTTGGAGGAGTTTTATCAACGTTGATTGTAACACTACAATGACCTACATTTCCCGCTTTATCAGAAACATTTATATTTTTAGTGTAAGTACCTTCTTGAGTCACTTCAAATGTAGTGTTATTATTCTTACAACCACTTTCATTATCAGTACATGTAATTGGTAAATTTACATACTTATTATACCATTTATCACTACTATCATTTGATGAACATGTTGGAGCAATATTATCTTGCCAATATTCAGCAGACTGAGTACAAGAATTTCCTTGATCATCATAAGCTATAGCCTTAACCTCATGTTTTGCAGTTTGATCATTACCTTTTGTATATGTTGTTGTACTCTTTGTCAAAAAATTACTATTTATTTTCTTACCATCAACATAAACATCATATCTATCAATAGCACCTTTAGCAGATACTACAAATGTCATAGCCCCATTATACCAAGTTTTTTCTTGTATATTTTTATTATCAACTTTTGCAGATATGGTAAGTTGTTTATTACAATTTAATGTATAATTCAAAGTATAAGGTCCACCCGTCTTTTCAGCACGTTGAAAAACACTATTAAATGCTGTTACTTTCACTTTATATGTTCCCTTACTATTTAATTTAACATTAAACGTAACATTCTTATCATTAACATTACCTTTTGTAACTTTCTTTATAGAAGTATATGAATCATTATCTTGTTTTTTTTGTATTTCATATTCATAAGAAGTAATATCATTTTTATCATCAGTAATGTCAACTGTAACATTAACATCCTTATTTGTGTAATTTCCACCACTTGGGCTGAAGGTAATATTTGGAGTAGATATATTTTCAGGATTAGTATTTGAAGTACTACATTTATTACATTTCAAATATGTAGTATAATAATAATCATTTCCAAATTGTTTTTGTACCTTTACTTTATTATCTTCATCAATAGGACAATCATTATCATCATAATCTTTAATAGGATCAATATATTTTTGATCAATTAAATCTTTTAGACTAACAGATTCCTCCTTTTCAATAGAAAGGGGTAATTTTGAACGATTATCTTGAAAATAATCTCTTCCAGCAAGTGTCATCATATCTACAATAGAAGTACAATATTCATCGTGTGATTTCTTAATAGAAGAACTAACACCAACAACTGCCGTTCCACTCAAAACGCCCATAACAGCAACAACGGCAATGATTTCAACCAAAGTAAAACCTTTATTATTAAATTTTTTCATCACACACACCACCTATTATCTATGACTAGTATATAATACTAAAATAAAAAAAGCAAACAAAAAGATAGGCATTATTTGCCTATCGAGTAAGTTATAATAACTTATTTGTTGTTATAACTTCCACTTACTTGATTAAGTCCATTTTGAACAAGACGTCTAGTAATTTCACCACCAACACTACCGTTAGCACGACTAGTTGCATCTGGTCCTAAATTTACACCAAACTCGTTAGCTATTTCATATTTCATTTTATCAATAGCTTGTTTAGCACCTGGAACTCTCATTTTCATTGTAGAATTTTTTTCGTTCATAGTTTGTTTCACCTCCTACACTAATAGATTGTGAAACTTTTAAAATTTAATACATATTTTTTTTTGGAAAATTATAACAATTCATCAAACTCATTAAAATCATCTTTAATTTTAATAGTATATATAGAGTTAACTGCATCATCAATCATTCTTTTATAATCAAACTTACTTTCCATAGAAACCGCTTGATCTATACTTGGATTAATAACAGGATGTTTAGGTACAAAGACTGTACAACAATCTTCATAAGGTAAAATACTAGTTTCATAAGTATCTATTTTTTTTGCAATATCTATTATTTCCAACTTATCTAAACAACAAACTGGTCTAATAACAGGCATATTAGTAACATTATTAATAACATTCATACTAGTTAATGTCTGACTAGCAACTTGTCCTATACTTTCACCATTAATAATAGCATAAGCTTTATTTTTATGGCACAACTCTTCCATAATTCTATACATCATTCTACGCATAATAGTAATAACATAATTTGAATCACAATTTTTATAAATTTCTTCCTGAATAGGTGTGAAATTAACTATATGTAAATTAATACTGTCAGTATAATTAACTAATTTTTTTGCCAAATTTATAACTTTATTACGAGCATCTAAACTAGTATGAGGAAGTGCTTCAAAGTAAACAGCATCAACTTTAATACCTCTTTTTAAAGCCAAATATAAAGCAACCGGAGAATCAATACCACCACTAAGCATCAATAAACCTCTAGGTTGAGTTCCCACTGGATAACCGCCAAGACCATAATAATTATTAAAATAAATATAACTATGATTTGGTCTTATTTCCACTTGAACCAACATATCAGGATTATGAACATCTACAGAAATATTATCAATATTTTTTAAAATATAAGCACCTAAACTCTTAGAAAATGTTGGACTATCCATTGGAAAACTTTTATCACTTCTTTTTGTTTCTACCTTAAATGTTTTAAAAGAATAAGTTGATAGTGCTTTTAAACACTCATCCATAATATTATCAACGTTAGTATCTGCAATAATCGCAATATGATACATATGAATACCAAAAATATGATTAATTATATCAGTAATATCCTTAAGATCATCCTCTTCAAAATAAATATACATTCTTGCCATATCACAAACTATATTAACATTATATTTTTTTAGTTTATGTTCAACATTTTTTTTCAAAGTTTTTACAAAAAAATTTCTATTTCCTTTTTTCGTTGTTAACTCTCCATATTTAATTAAAATAACTCTATTCATAAGATCAACTCCAAACAGCAATATTATACTAAAAAATAGTCTAACTTACTAGACTATTTTAAAGATTATTACCTTCATAAACCTTTATTAATTTTGTATAAGTATTACTATCTACAAATGAAATAGCATTTAAACTTCTAAGAAAAGCTTCATTGTAATTGCCTTTAAAGAAATTTTTTTCAGCAATAACAAGTTCATCATTAACTTCTTCTAAACTACTTCTATATCTATTTGCATAAATAATACAATTTTCAGTTAAAGCAGCCAATTTAATCATGTCATTAGTAGTATTATATAGTTTTAAAACTAAATCTCTTGCTGTATCGACTCTTGTATTCAATGTTTTAATAACTATAGGTTTCTTACTAAGTTCTTTAATAACTTCACTAATAGCCTCATTAGCTTCATTAAGTTCTACAAAATACTTATCACTAATAACTGGTAATTTATAATTTCTAATTCCATTTTTACTTGCTTTTAAAAATTTCTCTATCTCACTTAATTGTTCTCTCGCTCTTTGCTCATCATCATACATATTACCAAGAGATTTTAATGATAAATCTAAATCTTCTGTCATATTTTTTAATCTAACAGTAAGTTCTTCTACTTCTTTATGAAGTTCAGAATAAGGAGTTGATTTGCTCTCTACTTTTCCAATTAACTTCTTATAATCATCATTAATTACTACTAAAGTTTTCTCTTCTTCATGAATTGCATCAACATCTTCCTGTTTTAAATCATACATATTTTTTATTTGTTCTAATTGTTTAGTTACATCTTCTACTACTTTATTTGTTTTCTTTAATTTCTTTTCAAAATCATTATTTACTTCTTCGTAAACTTTTCTACTCAATCTTTCTTTTTCAAAATCAACAAATAATGAATCTAAATAATCCAAAATAGTTTTTAATTCAAACATACAATCTTCTAAATTCAAAACTCTTATTCTGTCTAAAATTGTTTCTATATTTTTATTTGATTCTTTTATATTATAATCAATATTCAAATATTCTAAAGGAAAACCTTCTTCAGTCATTTGCTTAGTAATATTTTCTATTTCACGTATACGCTGTGGAATTAACTGTTTAGCCATCAAAACCAAATCAGGAGTTTCCTTAATAACAATATTCATATGATCTATCATTGCAGTTAAAGCTTTTACTATATGAACAACTTCACTATATTCATTGTTTTCCATACATTTTTCAAAATCAAGAAATCTCTTCTCTATATTTTCTAATTGTAAACTAATAGCATCTTGCATTTCATCATATAAATTTTTATGACTTTGATATTCATTATTTATTTTTCTATATTTAGTTTTTAACTTAATAATAATACTTCTATATTTTTCATCACTAGAAGTTATTTCTTTTATTTCATCAATCAAATCTTCAGCATACTGTCTAACTTTATAAATTTCTAATTCTGTTTTACTTATTTTTATATCACAAACTTTATAATCCTTTTTATCATAAAAAGTATCAAGCTCAATTAACATATCATCTATCTTAGGAAGCATTTTGTTTTTTATTTCAGCTAATCTATTATTCCAATTATTATATTTTTCCTCTAACTCTTCATTTTTTATAATAGATTCTACTTTAGAAAGCTCCAAAGAAACAGGAATACTGGCAGCCATATTCTTTTGAATTTCTAATTGATCTAACTTATTTTTATAAAATTTATTTTTTTTTCGTTTAAAAAGATGAATTATTAAAAAAAGAAAAACTATTAATATAAATATTCCGACAATTATATAAGTAATTAAATTATTTTTCATCCTTACACCTCTATTATAAATTTATTCTATCATAAATTAGTTACATATTTCTACAATTTTTAAAATGTTATTAATTTTTTAATAAAAAAGTATATTTAAATATAATTATAACTATTAAAAAAGATTGACATATAATAATTTTTTTTATATAATTAATACTGCATATTCGCTTTAAACAGCATTTTTAGAATGTTTTAAAGTGTTTTACAATTATTTTTAGTAACCCTTAGCTGTTAAGGTGAAAAAGTAAGTAAGACTCCCTAAGACATGGCTAAAAAGTTATAAAGGAAGATGTAAAATTAGAAAGGAGAATTATTATGGCAAGATATACTGGACCAAGTTATAAAAAAGCTCGTCGTGTTGGTTTCTCTATCAGTGAAACTGGTAAAGAACTTGCTCGTCGTCCATATGGACCTGGACAACATGGTAATGCACGTAAAGGAAAATTATCTGACTATGGAACTCAATTAAAAGAAAAACAAAAAGTACGTTTCATGTATGAAGTAAACGAAAAACAATTCCGTAAAACTTTTGATGAAGCTGCTAAAATGAGTGGTATTCATGGTGAAAACTTCTTAAGACTTCTTGAATCACGTTTAGATAACTTAGTTTATCGTATGGGATTCTCTACAACACGTCGTGGTGCTAGACAACTTGTAAATCATGGACATATAACTGTTAATGGTAAAAAAGTTGATATTCCATCATACAGATGTAAACCAGGTGATGTAATTGCAATTAAAGAAAACTCAAAAGATCATAAAGCAGTTAAAGAATCACTTGAAAAAATAACAAAACGTGTTGAATTCGTAACATTTGATGCTAATAAATTAAGTGGTACTTATGTTAGATATCCAGAACGTAGTGAATTAAATGCAGATATTGATGAAGCATTAATCGTTGAATTTTATAACAAATAAAAAAGAACATAAACGTTCTTTTTTTTACTATTTTTTATAATATTGAAATGATTCCTTATCAACACCTACTAAAGAATGATCATTTTGATAAAATTTAAACAATTTATTAACAAGATTTAAAGCATATTGATAAGACATAGAAGCTAATTGATGTTCTTTATACATATTATCTATTATATTTAGACAATAATTATAATTATTAAAATCCTTATCATCAGTTAAATACTTATCATCAATAATACTAGATAAAGTAGAAATTATCTTAGAAATATCTTCCTCTTCACTAGAATTAATAATAAAAGCTAATTTATACAAAACTATAGCAGATTTAGTATCAGTTATATCTTCCTTAAATTTCTTTTCATAAGAAATCGCTATTTTATACAAATCATCAATATTATTAACCTTTAAATCCTTAGAAATAACATATTCCCATAAATTAGAATTTAAAATATATTCATTTAAAATAATTAAAGAAGAAATTATATCATCATTTACATTCAAAAACTCTTTTGAATTTTCTAGCAAATCATGATATTTCTTTATTAATTCTTCTATTCTTAATCCTCTAAAAACACTTTCAAAATAACATCCTATAATTTTTAGTCCATTATCCATTCTATCCCCCACCTAAAATACATTATTTTAAATTATCAACACTAAATTCTCCAAAATAACAATAAGGTATATATTTTAAAGTTTTTTTATTATCTAATACCTTAATAATATTTTTTATAATTGCTGAGTGTGATACTACTAAAACCTTTTTATCTGGATACTTCTCTAATATATATTCTAAAAAATCCTTACTACGTTTATAAACATCTTGAATTGGCTCAACATCTAAATCACTACAATTAAGAGAATAATCCCAATATTTAACTCTATCATAATCATCATTATGTTTATCTACTAATTGTCCCATATCTCTTTCAATTAGTCTATCATCCCTAAGCATTAAACATCTATCTCCAATTAAAGTAAAAGCTGTTTCAACACATCTAATAAGAGGTGAACTGTAACAAACATCAAAATCATAATTTAAAATTTTTTCTCTTAACTGAGAGACCTGTTTCAAACCATCCTTATCAAGTTCAATATTTTTTCTTCCATAAATATAGTCACCATCTTTATAAGTTACCTTACCATGTCTTACCAAATAAATAGTAGTCATTATTTTAACTCCTTACCATAACCAACAAAAATAGGTTTATAATGATTAGAATTATATTTTTCATATCCACCAATAACATAAGTATGATTAATTTCCATCACAATAGTAAAGTAATCATCTATACCATTATGGTAAACTTTTTCCTTTAATTTTTTCAAATCAGAATTATACTTTACAATAAAAGATTTATAATAATAAACATTTTTCTTTTTAGTAGATTTTTTCTTATCTATTATTGCTTCATGTCCTATAGCTATAATATTCTTATTAGTATCTACAATAACTTTATTAAATCTCTCTAATCCATCCTTATTTTCAGTATATACTTTTTCATCAACTTTTTCTAAATCAGCATCATATTTTACGATCAATCCATTTATATCATGATCATATTCATCATTTTCATTTACTTTTTTTGCTCCTACACAAATAAAATAATTACCCGATTTAACTATACTAGAAAATCCTAACGTATCAGTTTTTGCATAACTAACAACTTTTATTTGTTCACCATCAAGACTATATTTAGCAACCATACCATATCTTGTTGCATCTTTTCCTACTGCATATAAATAATTACCTGACTTAATAACATCATTAAATAAACCAGATTTATTACCACCAACATTTTTTTGCCATAATACTTTTCCATCTTTACTATATTTAACAATAATTGCACCACCAGTCTTTTCATTACCTAGTATATCATTAGGATAAATACTTTGACCAACAACAATATAGCCATCACTAACTACTAATACATTTGTAAATTTAGAATTACCTAATATCTGTAAAGTTTTCTTAAATATTACTTTACCTTTATTATCATACTTAACAAATAAAGCTGTTCTTAAAGATTCCTCATTTTCTTCTTTTGTTTTTTCATAACTACCTACAGCTAAAAGATAATCACCATCTTTTTTAATATTAAAATAAGTACTATTATACTTAGTATCCAAACTACTCTTCCAAATTTCTTTATAATTAGAATTATATTTTATTAATGTCGCTTTTTCTAAAGATTTATTATTAATATTATTACTACCAACACCAAAGTAATTATCCTTATAACGAACAATAGAATTCAAACTAGCAAAAAAAGTTTTATTCTTATCCCTTTTATTTTTTATATAGCCAAAGAAAATAAGGTCTCCTATTAAAACTAATAAACATAAAATAATAACTACTTTAATAATTTTATTCACTTTATTATTCATCAATACCAACTCCTAAACTATTACTATTTCTTTAAAAGTAATTTTTTATTTTCTTCTATCGCTTCTTTATAACTATTAATATCCTCATCAGAAAGTGAAAGAGAAAGCGACACATCATAATAATTGTATACATCATCAGCCATTATAAAATTACCATTTTTAAGTGCTATCCTATTAAGTTTCTCATCAGCAATATCGACTCTATTAATAATTATAAAACTCTTCATAATAGTTTCATATTCCTTTTTCCAATCAGCCCACTCTTCTGTATTACCAATTAATTTTTGATTTAAAATATTTATACTCCAATTCATAAAACCTTTATTACGTTCCTTTGGTACTATGTAATAATCTAAAAATAATACATTAGAATCAGTATTTTCATTAACTAAAAACAAATATCCTATTGGAATTGAATATCTTTTATAATATTCACCTTTTTCTTCTACTTGTTTTCTAATGAGAAACGGAAAATAACTCTTAAAAAGCAAATCAGAATTACCTATAACATCAGACATATCCCAAGTATCCTGTTCGCTATTTGGATCATAAATATTTAAAGTAATCCACTCATACCTTTGCATACTAAAACTCTACTATATAATATTTTTTCTTTCCACGTCTGATGATTATATATTTTGATGCAATAGCATTTTCTTTAGTTAATACAAAATCTAAGTCACTTACTCTATTTCCATTAATACTAATAGATCCATTAGTTATAAACTCACGAGCTTCTCTTTTACTCTTACATATTAAACTATCAACCAAAACATCAACAAGTAATTTATCACTACTAAGATTATAAGCTTTTAATCCTTTAAAAGCCATTTCAATCTCTGCAGCAGACAAATTACTTACATCACCACTAAATAAACTATTAGTAATATTTAAAGCCTCTTGATATGCTTCATCACCATGAATATAAGTTACAACTTCACGAGCCAAAACTTTTTGAGCAAGTCTTTTTTCAGGCTCATTTATTAAACTTTGTTCAAGATCATTTATTTCATCAACAGATAAAAATGTTAAAAATTTTAAATAATCTATAACTTTCTCATCTTCAGCATTTAATAAGAATTGATATAATTCATAAGGTGTAGTTTTTTCTTTATCTAACCAGATAGCGCCACCCTCACTTTTACCAAACTTAGTACCATCTTTTTTTGTTAAAAGTGGCATAGTAAAGCAATAAACTTCATCACCAGTTTTCTTTCTAATAAGGTCTATACCAGCTGTAATATTACCCCATTGATCTTGTCCAGCAACCTGCAAATCAACACCTCTAGTATTATGTAAATGTAAAAAATCAAGAGCTTGCAAAATCATATACGAAAATTCTGTATAAGTAATACCACTATCTAATCTACGTCTTACAATATCTTTATCAAGCATATAATTAACATTAAAATACTTTCCATAGTCTCTTAAAAAATCTATACAATTAATATCTTTAATCCAATCATAATTATTAACAACCTCAAAACCAAATAATTTTTCAGCCTGTTTTTTTAAACATTCAAAATTATGATTTACTTCTTCTTTAGTAATTATAGGTCTTTCACTACTAGGACGTGGATCTCCAATAAGACCAGTCGCTCCACCCACTAATAAAATTGGATGATGACCAGCATCCTTTAATCTTTTTGATATTAAAAATGAAGAAAAGTGTCCTATATGCAAACTATCAGCAGTTGGATCAGTACCAATATAAAAAGTAAGCCCTCCATTATTCAATTTTTCTATTAAGTCCTTATTAGATATATCTTTAATTAAACCTCTCCAGACTAATTCTTCATATAGAGTCATAATTATACCTCCTAATTTACTTATAAAAAAACGACTATTTAATCCCTTAAGGACGAAATAATCGCGGTACCACCTTAATTTATAAGTACAAACTTATACACTCTTTTCCTTAACGCGGATAAACGATTTTTCTCCTAAATTGTAATTCAAACACATACCACTCTTATTTTTCACCAACCAATAAGTCTCTTAATATATAATATGCTTCTACTTAATTTATTCACAGAAAACTATAATAAAAATATATCAAAAAACAAAAGAAAATGCAATTAATATTATGCATTTTCTAATTTTTCTAATACATCTTTTGTTACATCTATTGCTTTTTGACGAACATCATTTGCAGCCTTTTCTAAAACAGGAGTTCCTTTTTCTACTGCTAAATTAACTAAATCCTCTGCTTTTTCCTTTATTTGCTCACCTTTTTTCTTAGCAATTTTCAAAACCTTTTCTTTATCTAAATCCTCAATTTCCTTCTCTAATTCTTGAATTTTTTTCTCAAAGCTTTCTCTTACATCATCAACATCAATAGATTTAACTTGTTCAAGTAATTTCTTAAACTCCCTTTTTAAATCCTCTCTAGTTTCACTACCCTTTTTAGGAGCAAATAGAATTCCTAATCCAGTACCTACGGCAGCACCTAAAACAAATTTTCCTAATCCATTTTTTTTACTCATTATTATCCTCCTCATTTTCTTTTTTTCTACCAAATATTCTAGAAATAGAATTAGTAATTGAAAAAACTAAATTCTCTGTAATAGTACAAAGTCCATCACTAGCCTTATTAACGACCATAAATAAACCATTCAATGAATTAATCTTACCTTCTACATTATCTAAAATACGATCAGCCTTATCAATTATATTAATCACCTTTATTCCTAAAACAATTAGTACTATTAATAATATGATTCCAAATGTATATAATAATACAGATAAAATAATACTTAATTCTCCCATTTTATTCTCCTTTCATAACTACTTATCATACATTGAATCAATCAGATCAAATAAATTGTCATCATCATCATTAGAACTAGTTTGATTATCAGTAGATTCTTTCAAAAAGTCCGGTAAATCATCCTCAACTTCTTCTTTAACCTTACTTTCATTAGTAACATTATCGTAATCACTTTTTAATCTACGACCACTAGCCTTAGCTTTTTTAGCATCTATATAATCAGTATCATACTCAAGACCCAAATCTTGAAAATACTCCTCAGCATCTCCCATTGTTACTTTATCAACTTCAGGAGCATCATTATCTCTTAAATCAACCAATAATTTTTCATCTTCATCATCATCTTGATCCAAAGAATATGAATTTATATTATCTTGAATTTCGTCCGCTAAAGTTCCAAAAGCCTTACGTCTAACATCATCCACATCAATTTTTTCACTCCTAGTTACTGTAGTAAGTCTTACTTCCTTCTTTTGTTGATTTTTTATACTCTCACCCTTATCATCAATTATACCATATATAGGAGAAATATTGGGAGAAGGTTTAAAAGCCTTTTTTTCCTTCGTTTTTTCATAATTCCCATATTCATGAGAAGTATATTTTTTAATATATTCTTTTTCTTTAGAAGTTTTATATAAGCTTACATCTTCTTTATTGGAATTAGAAGAATAATCAACACTACTATATATAGGGACAGGTGCATCATTTAATGAATCATCCTCTAATTCAGTAACCTTAATATTAACATCATCCATAATATTAGTATTAACAATAGGTTCTGCTTCATAATCATTTACATCAACAGTAGGAAACTCAATCGGCTTCTTTTCAGGAATAATAGGCTTTTCCTTTGGTACTTCCTTCTTTACCTCTACTGGTGAAACTATTTTTTTGGCAATAGGTTCATCATCATCCATATCATCATCATAATTAGTAAGTTTAATTTCTCGTAATACCTTTTCCTTTTTAATATTATTAACAGTCTTCTCTTTTTTAGGTTTTACAGGTTTTTCTTCAACCTCTACATATTCTTCTTCAAAAAGAGCATTTTTTAGTTTATCTATTAATTTCATAAAAACACCTCGCTACTCTTCATTAATATCAGTATTAATTATATCTTCATCCTCAAAATCATTCTTTTTACTATCATTTGAAGCACTATCATATTTCTCTATATAATCTAGATAATTAGTAACAGACTTTTTTGTAGTAAATATATTAAAAGATTCCTCTTTATAATTAAGTACCTTATCTCCAATTATTGTTCTCAAAACATTATCATTATATTTAACAGATGACAAAATTTCACATACATTAGCAACAACATCAGATAAACTATCTTTACTAGTATACACTTCTATTTTAACATAATTATACATAGCTTCAACAAAATATTTATCATTTATCTCATTTATTTCAAAATAGCCACCGTTTTTATTATTAATTTTTTTAGAATAATATACATGATCATCAACTTTATATTTATTTTTTACTTTATGATAATAACTAACAACATCAACATAAATATAATACTCATTATTATAACGATCACTAAGTAAGGAATTATATTCATTTTTATCAATATATTTAAGTCCATGTGGTATGTAATAAGAATAACCTTCAAAGACAGTATTTCTAACATTTAATTTCTGAAGAAGAATATTATCAATTAAAGAATCATAATTATTAGTATCTAATTTATTTATAGTACAACCACTAATACAAAAAGAAATAATAATTAAAATAACTAATTTCTTATGCATATCATCACCTACTATTATTCATTATAACAAACTTTCTAGCTATTTTCTAGCTTTTAGAGCATAAATTTTATTTCCCATAGAGTTAAACTTATCTTCATATTCAGTTGTAATTAAATTAGAAAAATCTCTATGAAGATCAAAAGTAACATCATATAATGAATAACCATGTTCACTAAGAGTTTCTATAGAATAAGTATATAATGGTTCATTATCAGTGCGTAAACAAATAATACTATTACTCTTTAAAATTGAATCATACTTATCTAAAAAAATTTTACTAGTAAGTCTTCTACGATTATGTCGAACTTTAGGCCAAGGATCAGAAAAGTTTAAATAAAGACAATCAATCTCATTCTTAAACACTTCATCTATTTCTAAGGCATTCATTCTAATAATTTTAAGATTAGGAATATCTTCTGGTATCCACAATAAAGATCGGGCAATAATATTATCTTGTTTTTCAATACCAATATAATTAATATTAGGATTTTTCAAAGCGTTTTCTACAATAAATTTTCCCCTACCCATACCAATTTCAATATAAATAGGATTATCATTATTAAAAACACTCTTCCAAGAACCGATATAATTTTTATAATTTTTTATAACATAATTAGAACTATCTATTATAGTTTCTTTATTTTTTAAATTTCTAAGTCTCATAAAATCACCATTAATATCATAACACATATTAAAACAAATTACATATAATAATACTGAAAGAGGTAAATATAATGAATAATAATATTCCATATCAAATGCCAAACTTTATGCCATATACTCCTATGCCTAATCAGAATATAAATGATGAAATAAGAAGATCTCTAGATAAAATACAAAGAGAACTAGAACATATAGAAAGAAAACTAAGTAAAATTGAAAATAATTTAAATATAAAAGAATCAAATTATTTAAGTTCAAACGTTACCAATGAAAAAGGGCTATATATGTTATAAAGGCTTTTTTTTTTATGAAAAAAAGGGTATAATATAAAAGAAAATGAAAGGAAAATAAAAATGTACAAATTAAAAGAATTAAGCAAAGATGAATATGAAAAATTCGTAAAAAAAAATCCCTTTAAATCGCATTTTTTACAGTCATACGCATGGGGAGAATTTTCAAAAAAAAATAAAAATTTAAAACCATATTATTTAGGATTAACAAACGATAAAAACAAAATCGTAGCAAGTGCTCTATTACTAGAAAAACATTTACCATTAAATTATTCATATTTTTACTCACCACGTGGATTTGTATTAAATTATGAAAATGAAGAAATATTTAAAGAAATGACCAACGAAATAATAAAATTTGTTAAAAAACACAAAGGTATATTTTTAAAGATAGATCCAGATATTATTAGAAAAAGTTATAATTATAAAGATGAAGTTAATAATTTAGAATATAATCCTGATAAAATATTTAAAATGATTACTAAAAATGGATTTAAACATTTAGGATTCACTAAAAATTTTGAAACAATGCAACCAAGATACACTTTTAGAATAGACTTAAACCAATCTTTAGAAGAAATTGAAAGTCATTTTTCAAAAACAACAAAACAAAGAATTAATAAGGCCCAAAAATTAAAAACAATAGTAGAAATAGGAAAAGAAGAAGATTTAGATGAATTTTATCACTTAATGACTCTAACAGAAGAAAGAAAAGACTTCGTTTCATACTCAAAAGAATATTATAAAAATCTTTATAAAATATTTAATGAAGATAATAAAATGACACTATTCTTAGGAAAAGTGAACTTAAATACCATTTTAGAAGATTTAAATAAAAGAAAAATAGAAATAAATGATGCTTTAAAAGAAATACCAACAGAAAATTTAAGTAAAAGTGCTAAAAATAAACAAAAAGAATTAATAAGACAATTAGACAAATTAAAATTAGATATAGAAAAATATGAAAAATATAAAAAAGAGTATGGTGAAAAAATAACTTTAAATGCTCATATGATTATTGAATATGGAGATAAAGCATGGGTATTATATGCAGGAAACCATAATATTCTAACAGAAACATATGCCAATTATAATACTTATTTAGAACATTTAAAATTCTGTAAAAATCGTGGTCTAAAAATATACGATCAATTTGGAACAATCGGAGATTTAAGAAAAGAAAATCCACGTATGGGATTACATGAATTTAAGAAAAAATTTGGAGGAGATTATATAGAATTTCTAGGAGAATTTGATTATATAACTAATAAATTTATGTATTTCGTATTCACAAAATTAGTACCACTTTATAGAAAAATAATCCGTAATAAAACAAAAAAGGAGATAAAACATGAAATTAAGGGAAATAAATGATAAAGAATTTAAAAAAATAGCAGATAAAAGTGAACAAATATCATTTCATCAAACAAAAGAATGGGCTAATTTAAAAAAAACAAATGGTTGGATTCACTATTATGTATCACTTGAAGATAATAAAAAAAGTAAAGCATGTACCCTATTACTTGCAAAAAAAGTCCCAATTATTAATAAATACATATTCTATTCACCAAGAGGCTTTTTAATAGATTATAAAGATAAAAAATTACTAAAAGAATTCACAACAGAAATAAAAAAATTTATTAAAGAAAAAAATGGGATTTTTGTTAAAATTGATCCTTATGTTGCATATAAAGAACATGACAATGATGGTAATTTAATAAAAGATGGATTTGATAATTCAGACTGTTACCAGAATTTAATCAATTTAGGTTACAAACACTTTGGATTTAATCTTATGCAAGATACTCTTCAACCAAGATGGATGCACGTTATTGATACTAAAAATAAAAGTTTAGATGAAGTTATGGAAAAAATGGAATCCAAAACAAGACAAATCATCAGAAAAAACGAAAAATGTGGTATAGAAGTACATGAAATAAAAAAAGATGAATTGAAAAAATTCAAAGAAATTATGCAACACACCTCAGACAGAAGAGAATTTGTAGATAGACCATTAAAATATTATGAGAATATGTGGGACAACTTACATGAATCAGGAATATTAAAAATTATGATCGCAGAAATAAATTTTAATAAATATCAAGAAAATACAGAAAAAGAACTAAATGAAATAAAAAAAGAGTTAGAAGAAAGAATATATAAAAAAGATAATAATATTCTTAAAATGAATGAAAAAAAATTTAATCAAAAAAATAAACAAGATAAAGATTCTATAGAAAGATTAGAAAAACAATTACAAAAGATTGAAACTTATAAAAAAGAATATGGTGAAAAAACAACTCTAGGTGGAATATTATTTCTAATATATGGACAAGAAGTATTATCACTTTATGGAGGAAGTGAAGCAAAACTTATGCAATTTCAATCAGCATACACTGTTCACTTTGAAGGTATTAAATATGCTGTAGAACATAATTATGATAGATATAATTTTTACGGTATAACAGGAGATTTTAATGAAAATAATCCATTATATGGACTATACCTATTCAAAAAAAGTTTTGGAGGAACAGTAGTAGAACTAATTGGAGAATTTGACTTAATAATTAATAAACCATTATATTATTTATATAAAGTAGCATTTAAAACATATCATAATATTAAAAACCTAAAACAAAAAATAAAAGGAAATTAAAAATCCTTTTATTTTTTATTTGATTTAAATTTTAAAACTATTTTGTCAATAAATTCTTTACCAAAAATTCTATTTATTGTACCAGTTTTATAAGTAACAACAAAATAAATTAAAGCACCAATTATTGTATATAATGCAATTATTAAAACATTTAAAAGACGTGAAGAAACAACAGAAGGACAAACAAACCTAAGAAGTAATAAACCAACAATCATTAAAAGTGAAGCTAATATAATATTTAAAATCTCTTTAAATGTATCTTTATAACTTACTTCATATTTTTTATGAAGAGAATACATACATATCATTAAAGATACAAAATATCCTAATATAGTAGCAGTAATAGAACCATAAAAAGCAGGAATACTCATATTAGAGAATGCAATCATTAACTTTACATTTAATAAAGCTTTGAACAAAGCACCTGTAAATAAACTTATAAATACCGTTTTATAATCCTTTAAAACTTGAACAATAGTAACTGCAGTTGTATAAGCAGACATAAAAAGTGCAATAAAAACAAAATATTTAAAAACAACAGCACCATATTTACTAGCTCCATAAAAAACCATCCATACTGGACTAGCAAGCATACTAAGTCCAATAGTCATTGGAATCGTTAAAAATAAAAGTACTTGAAAAGTCTGATTTATTTTATGATTAATATCCTTTTTATTTCCTACAACAAAACTAGCTGTCAAATTAGGAATCAAACTAACTATAACACCAGTTGAAACAGAAGAAATAATCATATTAAACTTATTACCCCACGTAGAAATAATACTCATAATACTTTCAGCATCTTTTGTAGAATAATTAAGTGTACTCCCCAATGTTTTAACAACAGTAGTCATATCAATAAAGTCATATAAAGATTTAAAAATATCTATCATTATAAAAGGCAAAGAATACCAAAAAATCTTCTTAAGAATAGCTTTGTTAGTAATAACAGGTTCCTTTACTTTTAAGGTCTTCTCTTCAATTAATTTTTTATTACGATGAACAATATCTAATAAATAAAAATATGCTACAAAAGCTCCAGCCGTTGCTCCAAATACTGCAATTCCAACAGCAGTTTCTAAAGACTGATGAAATACCTTTAAAGATAAATAACTACCAAATATGATAATTGCAACTCTAACAATTTGTTCAATTACATTAGAAATAGAACTAGGAGTAAGATATTTATGTCCCTCTAAATATCCTCTATAAATACTCAATAATGGAACAACAATAATAGCCGTAGAAATAACTCTTATAACCAAAGTAACTTGTTCAAGAGTATTACCACCCTTCAAATCTCCTAAAATAGCTTGACTAATATTAGGGGCAAAAATAAATAAAACTACAAAAGCAATAAGCCCCATAACAATAGATAAATTTTTTCCTAACTTAAAAGCTCGTTCTTTAGCATCATAATACCCTAAAGTTTGATACTCACTAATAATTTTACTAATGGCTAATGGAATACCAGCACTTGATATACCTAAAAATAAAGAATATATAGTATATGCATATCCATATAAAGCACCACCCTGCTCTTTAACAACAGCATGAAATGGTATTACATAAATAATTCCCAATATTTTACTAATTACAATACCAAGCGTTGAAATAAACGCTCCTTGCAAGAAAGTATTTTTAACAAGAACTTTCTTATCATGTATTTCCTTATTTTTATCCACCTTTTTATTTTTCATTAAATTAAGCACTTCCTTTATAAATACAATCTAAATAATTGTATCATAAAATATATTTATTTTTCAACATCATTACCGATAAACAATCATTGCTGAAAAACAATAAATTTGTTCTTCACTATAAACAGAAGCACTAACCTGATATTTAATATCTATAAGTTCTCCCTCCATTTCAGCTAAAAAACTATTAATACTATTTTCTAAATCTTTTTCATCTTCTAAATCAAAAATTTTAACTTTCATTATATCACCAAAATAAGTATAAATTTAAATATTTGCAAAAAGTGTTGAAAAAAAGTGTGTAACAATACACACTTAAGACAAATTATCTATAATATTATCAACAATTTCATCAGATAAATGAACATCTTCATCTATAAGTCCTATTACTGGATGAACTCCATCTTTATTATGAAAGTCAGAACCAATACTAACCATTAAATTATTATCTTGAGCAAACTTGTTCCATTTATCAACCTCATTAATTTTATTATTATTTCTATCAATATATATATAGTTAGCTTCTATACCATCAGCATTCATTTCCTTTACTAAAGATAAGATATAATCATCATCCACATTATCCTCATATTCATAAGCAACAGGATGAGCTAAAACAACCCGACCACCAGCACTTCTTATAAGCTCAGCAGCTTCTTTAGGAGAAATTGTTTCTTTCTTTACATACGCAGGGCATCCTTCATTCATTATCGTTTCTATAAATTCACCTTTATTAGGAATATGATTAAATCTATTCATAAGTAAATCAAAATTAGCAGGATTACTAGTTACATCATTAGAAATATGTGCTTTCGTAACTGCATCTATTTTATCTAATTCAGATACATTAACAACATATCCTAACTCCTCAAGTTTAGAAGCAACATTATATAAATAATCATGTCTAGCATTTCTTAATGAAAATAATTTATTCCTAAAATCAGCATTATTTAAATCTAAACTATATCCTAATACATGAACTCCTGCTTTAGATGTTTTAGTAGAAATTTCCACAGCATTAATAATATTAACACCTTTCTTTAAAGCATATTCATATAACTCATCACTATAAGCATCTATACTATCATGATCAGCAATAGCAATAGTACTAACACCATTTTTTACCGCCTCGTCTATAACCTCAATAGGTGTTAATACCCCATCTGAATAGTTCGTATGAATATGTAAATCAATTATTTTTTCCATGATTGAGTCCTCCTTTTATATATCTTTTGTAATTCAACAGTCTCAAATCTTCTTTCAACAGATTCAGGCATAACCAATGAAAGAAAATAATCCAACTGTTCTTCGCTAAAATAATCAGCAATTATTCTTCTAGTATTATTTAATTTTTCTTTTAACTCATCATTACAATTAAATGGAGTTAAACTATATAAAAAATCAAAAACAAAGTTATAAGCCACATCATCATATTGCCATGTCTTTCTAAGTGAAATAGGATGAGCTGGTAAATATGGAACAAGTCCACTTTCTAATGATAACTGTAAAGCAAATGGAATATTTTCCAATAATTCACAAAACTTTGAATACTCTATTATATGAATATCTAAAGGTAACATTTTCTTTGGCTTTTTATTATTTTTTAAATCATCAACTATCTCATATAAATCCATTATAGATTTATAAGGATCTACATCGGTTGTATGCATATCATTATCCTCAAAAAGTTTTGACAACCCTTCTTTAGCAATTTCAACCTCTCTATCTTCACAAACCATCCACATATCAATATCAGGAAGTCTATTAATAACCTTCCGAGGTTTTAAATCATCAATAATTCTTGGACATGGCTTACATATTTGTTTTAAATCAGGCATCTGCTCACTATTTTCAGATAAACAAGCCAAACAAGGCCATGCATTATAACGACTATTATTAGCAATTATGCTAAGCTCATCATTATACCTAATTTGTTCATTAATTATAGGCAAATCACCTGTTAAATTATCTAATGCATAAAATGGATAACCTGTACCAAACGATCCACAATAACCATCTACGCTAGTCATAATATTATTAATCTGTTTTATATTTTCAATTATATATTTTTTCTTTAAATAAGTATTATTTAACTCAAAATCATTAGATATTTGAGTAACAATATTTATTATTTTTATAGAATTATTATCATTTAAATTATCCATTTTATCCCCCTAAAAAGTAATTATTTAACTACAATATTTACAATTTTTCCTTTAATTACAATAACTTTAACAATTTCTTTACCAGAAATATGATTTATAACATTTTCTTCTTGCATAGCTCTTTCTTTTATTACATCATCACTATCATTTATATTTATTTTTATAGTAGAACGAACTTTACCATTAACTTGAACAGCAATAGTCTTTTCATTATCAATAGTTTTTGAAACATCATATTCAGGCCAACTACTTTTACAAATTACTTCACCTAATTTATATTTTTCATTTAACTCCTCTGTAATATGAGGGGCAATAGGATTAAGTAAAATTAAGAAAGTTCTATAATCATCTTTAGTAATTTCCTTTTCTTCTTCAAATTTATTTAATAAAATCATTAAAGATGAAACAGCAGTATTAAATTTCATTGAATCTATATCTTCAGTAACCTTCTTTATTGTTTTATGAATCAAACTCTCTAAATTCTTAGAATATCCCACCTTATCAGTTACTTTTCCTCCAACTCTAACTACTCTGTCAATAAATCTTTTACATCCGTTAAGTCCTTGTTCACTCCAAGCAACTTCTTTTTCATAGTCACCAATAAACATTTCATATGTTCTTAAAGCATCTGCACCGTATGAAGCTACCATATCATCAGGATTTACAACATTTCCTAGTGATTTTGACATCTTAACGCCACCTTCACCTAGAATCATACCATGACTTACTCTTGTTTCGAATGGTTCTTTGTTTGGTACTAGTCCTATATTATATAAGAATTGATTCCAGAATCTAGCATACAATAAGTGTCTTGTTGCATGTTCCATACCACCATTATAGAAATCTAGTTTACCCCAGTATTTTAAAGCTTCTTGACTTGCGAATTCTTTATCATTATGAGCATCCATATATCTTAACCAATACCAAGATGAGCCTGCCCAGTTTGGCATTGTATCAGTTTCTCTTTTAGCAGGTTTTCCACAATGTGGACAAGTAGTATTTACCCAATCTGTAATTGCTGCAAGTGGACTTTCACCATCGTCTGTTGGTTCATAATTGGTAACATCAGGAAGTCTAACTGGTAAATCCTCTTCTTTTACTGGAACCCATCCACAATCTTGACAATAAACTAGTGGAATTGGTTCTCCCCAGAATCTTTGACGTGAGAAAATCCAGTCCTGTAATTTATAATTTACCTTTTCATGACCTAAATTATTTTCTTCTAGGTACTCAATCATTTTCTTGATAGAATCCTTTTTATTAGTTAATCCATTTAATACTCCAGAGTTAACCATTTCACCATCACCAGTGTAAGCCTTTTCTGAAATATCTCCACCTCTGATTACTTCAACTATATCAATTCCAAATTTTTTAGCAAATTCATAATCTCTTTCATCATGAGCTGGTACTGCCATAATAGCTCCCGTTCCATAACTCATCATAACATAATCTGAAATGTAAATTGGTATTTCTTTATTAGTAATTGGATTTATTCCAGTTAAACCTTTTATACATACACCTGTCTTATCCTTATTTACTTGAGTTCTTTCAAATTCTGTTTTATTTTTAATCTTTTCACGATATGATTCAATCTCATCAAAATTAGAAATCTTATCTTTATTCTTATCTATTATTGGATGTTCTGGTGCAACTACCATAAAAGTTACTCCATATAATGTATCTGGTCTTGTTGTAAATACAACTAAATTTTCATCAGACTCTTTTACTTTGAAGTTAACTTCAGCTCCTGTTGATTTGCCTATCCAGTTAATTTGAGCAGTTTTTATTCTATCTTGGAATTTAGTATCGTCAAGTCCTGTAATTAAATCCTCAGCATAATCACTCATTCTAAGCATCCATTGTTCTTTTTCTCTTTGTTCTACCTCTGTTCCACAACGTTCACAAACACCACCTGATGAATCCTCATTAGATAATCCCATCTTACACTTTGGACACCAGTTAATATTCTTCTTTGCTTTATAAGCCATTCCATGCTCAAAAAATTTTAAAAATTGCCATTGAGTCCATTTATAATACTCTGGATCTGTTGTTGCAAATTCTCTAGTCCAATCAATAGATAAACCTATAGATTTAATTTGACTTTTAAAATTTTTAATATTTTCTTTTACTGCCACACTAGGATGAATATGATTCTTTATAGCATATTGTTCTGCTGGTGCTCCAAAAGCATCCCATCCCATTGGAAATAAAACATTATATCCATTTAATCTTTTCTTACGGGCCAAAGCATCCAATGCAGTATAACTTCTAACATGTCCTACATGAAGACCTGCTCCTGATGGATATGGAAACTCTACTAAATAATAATATTTAGGTTTGCTACTTTTATTATCAGCAACAAATACTTTTTCATCTTCCCAATATTTTTGCCATTTCTTTTCTATTTCAGTATAATTACTCATTTTTACTTCCTCCCTTTCTCATTTTTAACTTATAATATAAGTTAACAAAATAATAACTCAAAAATATTATAGGTACTACTAACAGTAATGCTAACAGTATCTGAATAATACCATTTTCAAACATACCTGATATAGTAACAATAATCGCTATATCTAAACTAGATACAACAGCAACAAAATTAAGCAATCTATTATAATTAAGTTTACTAATATCTAAACCATAATAATTAGTTAATATCTTAATCTCCGTAGGTTGTTGAGCTACTTTATTCTTTTTAGATTTTTTTATTTTATACTTCCTAAATATTAAAAATTCATAAACAAATAAAACCACTAAAAATATCATAAAAAACAACTGAATATTATTAATCATTTTGACCTCCTAAAACAAAATTCGCCCTTATAATATAAGGACGAATTACATAATCGCGGTACCACCTTACTTTGTAATAAAATACACCAAGCTCGATAGATATAACGCTCTTACCCGACATGTTTATTTAGATAATCAAGTTCATAATCTTCTAATATTTGTTTTCAGCATACACAAACTCTCTTTAAATAGAATAATTATTACTACTACTATCAAACATCTGAAATTACCAATATTATACTAAACCTCATTAATATATTCAAGTAATTTAATAAATAAATTTAAATATTCTTTACTTAATCCCTTCTTTTTAAGCTTCCTAATAGCAATTCTCTTCTTCTGAATAGATAAATCACTAAACATAATACTTGCAATATCTTCCTTTAAATAAGTATTAATTTGTAAATCCATTAAAATACTATCTATATCATCATTAATTAAACGAACTGCATCTATTTCAATATCTTTACCACGACAATTAACAGTAAGTTGCCCTATAGTAGGTACATCAAAAACTTCAACAATAAAATCATTTCCATCTATAGAGTTAACAGAAGTAACCTCAGTACTATTAAACATAACCTTTACATTCTCTGCTTTTTTTGTATTTCTAAATACAAGTTTATAATTTCTTTTTTCTGGTACAATACCACTTTTACCTTCAACAGATCTTATAATAACAGTATAATTACTTCTCAAATAATTATAATCAATAGAAGTCTTTAAAAAATAACCCTCTTTGTATAACGAAGTAATACCATCATCCTCATACATAGTATACATATTACTAGTACCCGGAAAGATTTGAATTTCCATATCTGTAGCAAGTCCAATATTATTACGATCACTTCTGTTCGAAAGAGGAATAATACTACCAGCATGAGCAAATACGGGATAGTCTTCTTCTCTAAAGAAGGAAACATACTTCTTACCACCATTAAATTTTTTACCAGTAAAAAAGTCATACCATATACCATCAGGCATATAAAAACGATGAACAGTTCTATTCATAACAGAATCTTTCTTACTAAGAATAGGACAAACTAATAACTGTGAACCAAAGTAATATTGATTTTTATATAATGCATCATCATAACACCACGGATAATTATAATAAAATGGTTGAATAAGTGGAATACCTACTTCAGAATACTTATAACATTCAGTATATAAATATGGAATAAGACGATGACGCAATCTTAAATAATCACTAACAATATTAAATGTTTTAGCCTCCCATAACCAAGGCTCTTTTTTATAATATGGACCACGTGCCTCATGGAAACGAAGAATTGGGGAAAAACATCCTAATTCCACATGTCTAATATAAAGTTCACTTTCTTCAATACCACCATGATTACCACCAACATCAAAGCTCAAATACCCAATACCAGCATTACTTGCATTGATATAACTAAATACTTCGCGAGATAATTCATCCCATCCTATTTCACTAGAACCACCATAAACAATAGGATATCTCTGAGTACCATAAATAGACCCCCTACCTAAAATAAGACCTCTCTTTGCAGGATTACGATCAGAATCTAAATACATATAATGATTAGTAGCCCATAACTTAGTTATGTCACCTTCACCCTTGTAATCATTCCAAAAAAAGTCAACACCCAAAGCCTCTAAAGTATGTAAATAAACTTTAAAATAAACATCCATAAGTTTAGGATTCAAAGGATCAAACTTAATAATTTGATCACTCATTACTCCCAAATATTCTCGAGCCTTTTGATAAAACTGATCATGAGGATAAAAACCTTCCGTAGGATTAACTTGCAATCCAACTCTAATATTTCTTAAATGAACTCTTTTAATCGTTTCAGCAGGATTAGGAAACAACTCATTATTAAAAGTAAAACCTGTTCTTAAATCCTTATAATCTCCAACATTTCTATAATGCCAATCCTTATCAAGTAACAAAACAGAAATAGGAATCTTCTTCTTATCAAATTTAAGTAATAAATCATCTAACCTATCATCATTATAATTAGTATTACGACACCACCAATTTCCTAAAGCATAACGTGGTAACAATTCAGGAAAACCAGTAATTTTAAAATAATCATTAAGAGCTAAATTAAAATCTATACCATACATAAATACATAAATATCAATATTACCACTCGCTCTATCAAGTAAAGTTCCATCTCTATCAAGTAACTTTGTATTAGAATCATTAAAAGATGCAAATCCTTCCAAAGAATAAAGTCCCCTAGCAAGATTATCACCAATAGGTACATCTACACCAACAATATTTCCCTTCATGTTTCTAATTTCAGGATGTCCATAATACCAATCTCTTTGTTTATCTTTATCAGTAACACTTTTTAAAGTTATTTTTAAATTCTTCATAGGATCAATCTTAGAGCCTATAAATGGTTGTTCTTTCATATAAGACAAAGTAAAATATTTAGTAGTAATTTCTAAAAAATTATTATCTTGTCTAATAGTAAACTCAGGAAGTCCAAAATTTCTATTTTTTACAAGCTGACTAGGGATATCAACAAAAGTACCAGTAGGACTATATTCAAGTCTTACTACTCGCTCAGTAATAACCGTAATACGATATTTTCTTCCTACTACCATTGCTTTATTATCATTTTTAGCCTTACTATAATCTACTTCAAACTGTTTTCCAAGTGGATACATAATAACACCCTCTTTATTCTATATTCACATAAAAATATAACATAAATTAATCTATTTTTAAAGTATCATATTTAATTACTTTTATCCAAATACTTAGCATAATACTCTTCAAAAGATAATTCCTCTTTATCCATAATCTTTGCAGCCTTTACCCCTACATATCTAAAATGCCAAGCCTCATGCCTAATACCAGTGATATCTTCCTTACTTTTTAAAAATCTATAAACAAATCCATATTTATAAGAATTTTTAATCATCCATTGATATTCTTGAGAATTAGCAAATATATTACTATTAGCACTTGCAAAGTCAAAAGAATAACCAGTTTGATGTTCAGAATATCCGGGCTTTGCAACATAATTATTAACATAATTTTCACCATATAACTTCAAATAAGTATTGTAAGTATCCTCTTGATCTTTATAACTACGATAACCAGAATTTATAAGTAAATTTAAATTATCCTTTTTAGCAGCCTTAATCATACCAATAGCAGCACTAACAGCCTCATTAGTTCCTTTAACACTGCCATCACCAGATATAGTATATTCACTAGGAACCTTTATTAAATTCTTAGGAACATAATTTTCACCCAAGAAATGATGGTTATTAGCAAGAACATATTTACTATAATCAGTAACAACTTTACTATCAACATAATTTTCCTTATCTAAATCAAGATTAACCTTAATAATAGTAGTTTCTTCATCATCACCATATTCATCCATATATTTAATATATCTATCATAATTATCTAACTTAGCAAAATCATATGAAAAGAACTCCTCCAAATACTTAATTTTTTCACGTTTTGCAAAACTAGACACACTATCATCATTACCATGAGTAATAATCATAGAAATTTCTCTATCACTATATCCCCTTTTTAAAAGCAAATTTATATTTTTAATAATATTTTTTTGGTTTCTATAAGTTATTTTACTATAATGCTCTACATTTTTCTCATTATAATAACTACTTTCAAATGCTGCATTTAAAGTATTATTATTAGGATAATTCATCACATAATTATACTTAAATTTAGTAATAATATTAAAAACAGCCTCATTACTATAACCAATTTTATTAAGTTTTCTTTCTAAGAAAAAATATCCAACAAATAACAATAAGAAAATAATAAATATAATTATTAAAATTTTACAAATAATCTTAACTGGCTTTTTTAACTTTAACTTTTTCTTTTCCATACAACCTCCACAACAAGTATATATTATATAACCAATTATATCATAACTGTGTTATACTAGTAAAAGAAATTTGGAGGAAGTAATGAAACAAGTATTTAAGTATTCTTTAGACAATAAAAGATATCATACATTAAATTATTTTTATAGAAATAAATTTGGCTGTAAAGTTTTCAAAGTTAGCCTAAATGCAGGATTAACTTGTCCCAATATAGATGGATCTCTATCTACAGAAGGGTGTATATACTGTTCAAAAACTGGCAGTGGAGAATATGGAGGTAATAAAGATGAAAGTTTAACAACACAATTTAATACAATTAAAAACATGCTCCACAAGAAATGGCCAGAAGCAAAATACATTGGTTACTTTCAGGCAAGAACAAATACATATGCGCCATTAAGCAAATTAAAAAAAATGTATGAAGAAATATTATCATTAGATAATGTAGTAGGATTAAATATTGCAACAAGATCAGATTGTATTAGTAAAGAATGCCTAGATTATTTAGAACAATTAAATAAAAAAACTTATTTAACAATAGAATTAGGATTACAAACAATACATAAAAAAACAGCAATCTTAATAAATCGCTGTAATACTTTAGAAAATTTTACTAATATGGTTAAAGAACTTAGAAAAAGAAAAATAAATGTAGTAGTTCATATAATAAATGGATTACCCTACGAAACAAAAGATGATATGCTTGAAACCGTAAAATATTTAAATAAATTAGACATTCAGGGAATAAAAATACATATGTTAAGCATTTTAAAAAATACAAAATTAGCAAAAATGTATGAACAAGAAAAATTCCATATTCTAACAAAAGAAGAATATATCGATATTGTAATATCCCAGCTAGAAAATTTACGAGCAGAAATAGTAATTAATAGAATTACTGGTGATCCTAAAATAGATGATTTAATAGAACCATTTTGGTTAACAAAAAAATGGCAAGTTTTAGATGACATAGATAAGGAGATGGTTTTACGAGAAACGTATCAGTCAAAAGCATTAAGGTCCAGCATGAATTAGAACCAGTTTATAATAAATCATCAAATATTCTAATATTAGGTAGCATACCAAGTATAAAATCAAGAGAAGAAAAATTTTATTATGCTCATCCACAAAATAAGTTTTGGAAAATTCTAGCAGAAGTATATAATGAAAATATACCTACAACAATAAATGATAAAAAACAATTCTTAATGAAACATCAAATTGCATTATGGGACGTTATAGAAAGTTGTACTATAATAGGTTCAAGTGACTCTTCAATAAAAGATGTAATTCCAAATAATATAAAAGGACTAATAGAAAAAACAAAAATAACAAAAGTTTATACAACCGGTAAAGTAGCATATAATTTATATAATAAATATATTTATGAAGAAACAAAAATCAAAGCAATATATTTACCTAGTACTTCACCAGCAAACGCATCAATCTCTTATGATAAAATACTAAATGAATACAAAAAAATTAGAAACTAAAAAAATGTTTTCGCTATGAAAACATTTTTATAATTTATAAATTATTTACTTTTCTTATCAGTCATAACATCTTTCACTGTTGTTGCAGCCGTTACTAAATTTTGAAGTTCACTAGGAATAATAATTTTAGTTGATTCGCCTTTACTTACTTCTACCATAGCCTCATAACTCTTTAATTTTAAAGTAGAATCATTTAATTTAACAGAATTAATAAGTTCTAATCCTTTTGCCTCTGCTTCTTTAATTTTTATAGTAGCTTCTGCCTCTCCTTCAGCTTCCTTAATTGAAGCTTCTTTTTTAGCATCTGCTCTTAAAATCATACTTTCCTTTTCACCTTCAGCAAGAAGAATAGCAGCTTTCTTTTCACCTTCTGCTTTTAATATAGCTTCACGTCTTTCACGTTCTGCTCTCATTTGTTTTTCCATTGCATCTTGAATATCTCTTGGTGGTAAAATATTTTTAACTTCTACTCTATTAACCTTAATTCCCCAAGAATCAGTAGCCTCATCCAAAATGGCTCTCATCTTAGAATTAATAATATCACGCGAAGTTAAAGTTTCATCTAATTCCAACTCACCAATAATATTTCTAAGAGTAGTAGCTGTTAAATTTTCTATTGCACTAACAGGATTATCAATTCCATAAGTATATAACTTAGGATCAGTAATTTGATAATAAACAACTGTATCAATTTGCATTGTAACATTATCTTTAGTAATAACTGGTTGTGGAGCAAAATCCTTTGCCTTTTCTTTTAAAGATACAACATTTGCAATTCTATCAACAATAGGAATTTTATAATTAACGCCAGTAGTCATAGTTCTATCATAAGCCCCAAGTCTTTCAACAACGATAGCTTTTGATTGAGAAACAACTTTTACACCACTTGCAATAACAAATACAATAATCAAAATAATAACAATAACTAACATATTAGTCCTCCTTCTTTTTTCTAACAACTAGTTTAACACCATCAATTTTTTCAATTTCTACAATCTCACCTTTTGAAATATTTTGCTTACTAATTGCACTCCATTTTTTACCATCTACCTTAACCTCACCTATTTGTAAATTTGAAATATCCTCAGTAACAATACCTTCCATTCCAATTACTCTATCAAGATTAGTAGTAACCTTAGTAGATTTAATTTTCTTTACAATCGGTTTAGTAATCAATAAAGTTACTAAACTAACTAAAATAAATACTACCATTTGAATAATAATATTATTTGTAAACATAGCAACAAAGAAACTTATAAAAGCACCAATCGCAAACCAAATAGAAATAAGATTAACAGTACATATCTCAAGTAATAGCAAAACTATAAAAACAGTTAACCAACAAAATGCCATACATAATCACTTCCTTTATTTGATTATATGTTAAATTTACATATTATTCAACAAAAATTATTATAATTTGTTGAGAAAGATCGAATTTTATATTATAATTACTATAAATAAGATAGATGAGGTTGATTATGAAGAAAATAAAATTCCTGAAAAAAAATAAATTTGGTTTACAAATATTTATAATGTCTTTAACAGTTTCTGGTTTACTATCAATTACAAGTGGAGCTGTTTTAAATAAAATGGAAATAAAAAAGCCAAATAACAAAGTAAAAATTAAAATTATTGAAAAACAAGTAGCTAAGAAAAAAACAAATATTCCAAAATTAAAAGAAATAACAGTAGAAGTAAATGTTCCAGTAAGTGTAAATATTAATGACTACATAGAAAATTTAGATGATATTGATGAAAGTATTTTAAAAAAATTTAAATTAGATACATCCCTTGTAAATGTAACTCAACCGGGGACATATACTTACACAATTAGTTATAAAGATAAAAAATATAATGGTACTGTTCAAGTAAAAGAAAAAGAATTACCAATTATCAATAATATGACCCTTAAAAATATTACTTTAGAATTAGGATCAAAATTACCAGAAAATTTAAATGACTTTGTAGTAGAAACAATTCCAGAAGAGGCAAAAGATAAAATAGTAATAGATTTAAGTAAAGTAAATACAAATATGGCTGGAACATACCAATATACAGTAACTTATAATGAAAGAATTTATACTGGAACTATTACAATATATGAAGCTCAACCCCAAATTATAGCACCAACTGAGCAACCAACTGAAAGCAATAAAAATAATAACAATAACAATGAAAATAATAAAACAGAGCAAACCGAAAACAACAATCAAAGTACATCAAATCAATAAAAAAATGCTTACAAAAATAAGCATCTTTTTTTATGATAATCCAACTACTTTACCATTTATATAATCAATTTTTTCATAATTAGGATTCTTAGGTAATCCGGGCATAGTCATAATATTTCCAGTTAAAACGGTTATAAAACCTGCTCCATTATAGAGCTCAACATCTTTTACATGCAAAGTATTATGAATAGCTGCTCCAAGTAATTTACTATCATCAGAAATAGAATATTGAGTTTTAGCAATACAAACAGATAAGTTTCCAAATCCCTTACTTTGTAAATCCATTATTTTTTCCTTTGCAATATCAGAATAAATAACATCATCAGAACGATAAATTTCTCTAGCAATCTTCTCAATTTTACTAAAAATAGTATCAGTATCATTATACAACAATCTAAAATTATTATTTTGCTCTAATTTATCAAGAACAAGTTGACCAAGTTTAATCGCTCCATTACTTCCATCACTATATGCACTACATACTTCAAAATCAACATCTAACTCTTCACAAAAAGTTCTTACAACATCTATTTCAAATGAAGTATCCGTATTATATTTATTTAAACATACAACAACATTAGAATTAAACTTATACATATTTTCTATATGAACCTTCAAATTAGCTAATCCTTCACGAACCTTTTCGATATTTTCAACATCTATTTTACTCTTTTCGACACCAGCATTATACTTTAATGCCTTAATAGTAGCAACAATAACTACACAGTCAGGTTTAATATTTGCACTTCTACATTTAATATCAAAAAACTTTTCTGCACCAAGATCAGCTCCAAATCCCGCTTCAGTTACTACAATATCAGAACACGTTAAACCAAGAGAAGTTGCAACAACTGAACTACATCCATGAGCAATATTAGCAAAAGGACCTCCATGAATAAGTGCAGGAGTATGTTCTAGTGTTTGTACCAAATTAGGATTAAAAGCATCTTTCAATAAAACCGTCAAAGCACCTACTATTTTTAAATCCTTTGCATATATTTCATTATTATCCTTAGTATAGCCAACAACTATATTTCCGAGTCTTTCTTTTAAATCATTAATATCTCTACTTAAACAAAATAATGCCATAATTTCACTAGCAGCAGTAATATGAAAACTAGATTTACTAACAAGAGTAGTAACCTCTCTCAAACTTCTATCATTAACATCAAGACATCTATTAAATACAATACGATGAAATCCCAACTCATTGCCTTTTATTATATGATTATCAATCGCTGCACAAAGCAAATTATTAGCACTTTCTATTGCTGCAAAATCACCAGTAAAATGAAGATTAATATCTTCCATAGGTACTACCTGACTATAACCTCCACCAGTAGCACCACCTTTTATTCCAAAAACAGGTCCCATAGAAGGTTCTCTTAAGGCTAAAACTACATTTTTATCTAACTTTTTCAAAGCATCTGCTATACCAATACTAACAGTAGTTTTCCCCTCACCATAAGGAGTTGGATTCATAGCAGTAACTAATACAAGCTTACCATGACTATTTATCTTATTAAATTTTACTTTAGCTTTATCATCTCCATATAAAATAAGATCATCTTCACCTAGATTAAGACCATTAGCAATTTCTACAATATTTTGTTTTAATACTTTTCTAGCAATTTCTATATCTTCCATTAAATTCACCTCATACCAAAAAATTATAAAGAAATAATTAAAGTTCCTTATTATAAATATACAAATTCATATATTATTTTATCACTAAATTAACATTTTTACCATTTGCATCGAAATTTATTGCATGATAATTTAATGGCGTCAACGAAAAAGGAGGAATTTTATGAAAAAAATATTAATTTTCTTGATTGGAATATTTTGTATGAGTATTAGCTGTTTAGATGCAAAAGCTGCTACTTTTTATGAAGCAGAAAAAATTGAAGGTATTTATACAAAAAGCGTAGATGGACAAACAAGTCATTATCAAAAAGCAAGATTTTTCAGAAGAACATCAGATAACAAAGAAGCGTATTGCCTAGAGCCATTTGCATTCTTTGATGCAAATACCATATATAAATCAACAAACTATGCTAAAAATTTAGATAAAGATACTTGGCATAAACTAGCATTAATAGCACATTATGGTTATGGTTATAACAATCATACAGATCAAAAATGGTATGCTATTACACAACTAATGATATGGCAAATAGTAGAACCAAACAAACAATTCTATTTTACGAGTTATTTAAATGGACCTAAAATTGATATATTTCAAAATGAAATTAACGAAATAAACAATCTAGTAAATAATTGGTATACATCGCCAAATATAAAAATAGTAAATACAGCAGTCGTAGGTAAAACATTAACTCTAACAGATACTAACAACGTTTTAAATAATTATTATTTAAAAGAAAATTATGATAATGTTAAAATAGAAAATAATAAACTAATAATTACAAACGTAAAAGAAGGAAAACAATCTATAATTATAAAACGTAAATTAGATAGACCAGATATAACGGCCCAGTTTTATTATCATGATACTAGTCAAAATTTAATGGTCGCAGGAACTTTTGGAGAAAGAGTTTTAAATATTGTAATAAATGGTACTACTAATAAAGTAACTATAACAAAATTAGATGAAGACACCAATTCCATAACTCCATCTGGTGATGCAACACTAACAGGAGCAATATATGGCCTATATACTGAAGATAATGAATTATTACAAAAAATCACAATAGATGAATTCTCAAATGCTATCCTAAATAATTTAGATTATGGAAAATATTATCTCCAAGAAATAACCCCGGGTAATGGTTATACATTAAGCGATGAAAAATACTACTTTGAAATAAATCAAAATACAACTAATATAAACATAGATGTTAAAAATAAAGTTATTAAAAAAGAAATTATCATTCATAAAGAATATGGTGAGGAAAAAAATACAAGTAGTGAAGAAAATATAAGTTTTGATATATTTAATAGTAAAGGCGAATTAGTAGATACAATCACAACAGACAAAGATGGAAATGCTAAGATTATTCTACCATACGGAAAATACACAGTTAAACAAAGAAATACTAACTATGGATACAGTAAAGTAGATGACTTCACAATAGAAGTTGATGATAACAATAATGAATACTACTACAAATTATATGACTATAAAATAAAAGTACCAAATACAAAAGCAGATGAAAACTACATCTATATAGCATTAATAATGTTATTAATACCACTACCAATATTAAAAAAATATGTTATTTAAATTAATCTTTGTGTTACTATACGCCTTTTTTATCAATTTATCAAAGGATAATAAAAAAGTAGAAACGACAAATATTAGAACAAATTTAAACATTAATGTGGAAAAACCATCATTTTTAAAAGAAACTCAAAAAAAGCAAAAAGAAGATCTCTTAGCAACATTAACAATAGAAAACATAAATTTATATAATAAAGCTATATATAATATTAATAGTACTAAAAACAATGTTGATAATAATATTACTATTTTAAAAGAATCAATTATGCCAGACAAAGAAAATAGTATTATTTTCATCGCCGCTCATTCTGGAAGTGGAGATATAGCATATTTTAAAGATCTTCATAAAATTAAAAAAAATAGTATTATAAAATTAAATTATAAAAATAAAGATTTTTTATATCAAGTAAATGACATCTATGAAGAAGATAAAATTGGTTACATAAAAATTTCTAAAAGTAATAACAAAAAAATAATATTAACAACATGCAGTCAAAATAAAGATAAACAGTTAATTGTAGAAGGAATATTGGTAAATTAAAAAGGACATCAGTCCTTTTTTAATAATTCAGTAAGTGCAGTTTGTAATTGATTATCATTTTCATCAGTAGGATCTTCCTTATATTTATCATCCAATTTAACAGTAATATCAGGAGTTATTCCCTTTTTGTTAATACTATTTCCCTTTGGTGTCAACCATTTTTCTGTAGTATATTTAATACTAGATCCACTACTTAAAAAATACTCCTTTTGAACAGTTCCTTTTCCATATGACTTTTCACCTATAATTTTGGCTTTATAAGACTCTTTCATAGCGCCAGCTAATATTTCTGAAGCAGAAGCACTATTTTTGTTAATTAAAACAGCAACAGGATAAGTTCTCTTTTCATTATTATAAGAATAAATTTTAGTTTTTTTACCATTTGATTCTATTTGACAAATTACTTTATCCTTTGCTAGAAATAAAGAAATAATTTTATTTACTTGAGTCAAATGACCACCCGGATTATCTCTAACATCAATAACTAAAGAGTCTATTTTCTTTTTCTCTAACGCATCTAATTTATCTTTAAACTGATCATACGTATTAGCAGCAAAAACACTAACAGTAATTAAACCAATCTTTTTATTATCCTTATTAAATACTTTACTACTTACAGATGGTATAACAACACTATCTAATTTCAAATTAAAACTTTTCTCTTTACCATCACGTAAAACAGTTAATTTAACTTTACTTTTCTTCTTAATCATAGTAATTATCTGATCAAGTGATTTTTCTTTTACAGATTTACCATCAACTTTAACAATAACATCCCCAACTTTAATTCCAGCTTCCTTAGCAGGAGATGAATCAAACAACGAAACAACAGTAGGACTACCAGATACCATTCCTATAGTAGCACCAATTCCCTTATATTCACCATTTACAGTTTGATTAAAAGATTCAGATTCTTTAGAATTCATATAAGTTGAATAAGGATCACCTAAATAATTCATCATTCCTTCTATAGCAGAATCTATAAGTTTTGACTTATCTACCTTTTTATAATACTCATTAACTATACTATCATAGGTAGAATAAAACTCATCCAAATTCTCATCAGTACCATTTACACTAATAGTAATTAAACTACCAACTACTCCTCCAAACAAGATGGCAATTATAACTATAACAACAACCTCAGCCAAACTAAAAACAGTATCTTTATTATTTTTCTTTCTCATAAACTCACTCCTATAAAATAAAAATCGCAATATCATGCGATTAATATATAAATTATAATTTCAAAGATTATTTAACATTATTGTCCAAAAAATCACTAAATGAAGAGGTAGTATAATCTATAATTTTTTTATCTTTTAAATAAATAATCGTAGGTCCTTTAACTCTTAAATCACTTACTTTATCAACATCCAAATTCTCATCAGTACTTACATACTTTTTATTCATACCTTCATGCAAATCAACAGTATATATATCAAGATGCTTATCTTTTTCACGATATTTGCTTACTAAATCAATGTAATTACTTGCATCACTACTAGAACTATCATAGAAAAAAACTAAATATTTACTTGCATTTTGATTAAAACTTTCACCAGCTAAAATTTTAGTATATTGAATACTAGCATCATTAGTTACAATAGAAGAACTTTTTTTATTAAGAATAAATACAGTTAAAAGATAAAATACTATAAATATAACTACGACAACTATAACAGTCTTAATACCACTATTCAAACTATTATCACCTGAAAATTGTCTATCTATTTTTTTATGTTGATTATTAAATTTTTTATTTGTGTTTTTCATCTTAGTCATACAGATTCACCACATAAAGTATATCATAAATAATTAATAAAAGTAAAGCTATTTCATAGTAGGAATAACATTAATAGATTGTGCAACTTCAACAAGTTCATCCTGATTCAAAACATCACTTACTAAATAATATTCTAATCCTCCACTAGACCAACTTATTGAATTATTAGCCAAAACTCCATAACTATCCTGTAACATATAAGGCTCACCATTTGTTGGAATTACAACCATTTCATCATTCTTACTAGCAGTTTCTTCAACAAGTAGAAATGGCTTTTCACCATCAAATGTCATAATTACTCTCTCACCATCAGTTTTTGTAACCTTCTCTTCACTTACAAGTTTAGTTCCTGTAGGTAAATTAAGTGGATAAATAACATCATCTACAGCACTAGTTGTAGTCGTTGTTGTATCAGTATTACTAGTTTTAATAGTATTATCTAAACTAAAATAATTTTTCTTAAAAGTAGAATTAAAATCTATTTTATCAAACTTCATTGTCATTAAAGTAACATTATCTTCATTATAAACCTTAACTTTTTTTAAATTTAGTTTTTTATCAAGAATAATATCTTGTCTGACAAGTTTTCTATTATTAGGATAATTAACATCTGTCGAAAAAACATAAGAATTTTGAGTCTTTTTAAAACTTCTTTTATCATCAGACTTTATATCACTAAGAATAGATTGTAATAAATAAATTTGAGAATTACTATATGGCCAATCACTTTGAAATTTAAAACTTTTATTAAGAGATGGCGTAACAACATATACTCCTTCATTGTTTTTTAAAATAATTTGTTCATGATTATTAGATTTATTAACAAGACGGACTTTATATTGATCAGCCTTCTTATATGAAACTTCAACCTTATAATCATAAATATTTTCATCATTTACAATTTCCAAATTACCTTCCATAAAATAACTACTACTTTTACTAATCTTCTTATCTAAATCATTAACAATATCCTTTTCACCATATTTCCCACATCCTGTAATAATCATTGTTAAAGTCAATAGACACAGTAAAACTTTTTTCAAATTATCACCTCATTATATTTTCATTTAAAATATATGAAATATTTTTTTTATTATTACGTATAAAAATAAACTTTTTGAAAATAATATTAATAAAAGAAAGGATGATAATATGGAAACACTAAAAAAAATCGCCTTAATATTAGTAATTATCGGAGCTTTGAACTGGTTATTAGTAGGAGCATTCGAAATAGATTTAGTTGCAACAATATTTGGTTCAGCTACTAATATTATTGCAAGAATAATTTATATTATAATAGGTGTATGTGGATTAATTTCTATCGCATATCTAATAGACCACGATTAAAAACTAATAACATTAACACCTAAAAAGATTGCTCCACAAGGGAAACAATCTTTTTTGTTTTATAATTATTTTTCTGATATTTTTACTTTTACCTTCTTAGTTTTTGATGAATAAGTAAGTTTTAAATCAGAACCTTTAACCTTAACTTCAACTTCGTGTTCACCTACACCGTAATTTTTAAGATCAATATAAGCCTTTATATCAGAAGCTTGAATTTTATTAACAGTATCTTCACTACCACTTACAACAACAGTAACTTTACTATCAGCCTCACTAAGAGCTTGAACCTTATACTTGCTATCTAAATTTTCTGTTGATATTGCAATATTGTCAAATTCCTTTGTAATTGAATTATCAACTTTAACCTTAACAGTAATAGTCTTAACACTAAGTTCAGTAACACCAGTTGGTTTTGATAAAGTAATAGTATAATTTTTATCACTTTCAAGTCCTTTTACATCAACAGGAACTTCTATACTATTAATATTATTTATTACACTCTCTTCACCATAAACAGTAACGGTAGAAACTGATGAAGTAATAGAAGAAATTGACTTACCAAATGCTAAATTACCTTTAGGTACAAGTTTTATTGAAACCTCCTTACTAGGTGAAGTAATTGTAACATCACAATTAACTTTCTCTGGTACAATCTCAACATCAACCACATTACCATCATTATCATAAGCTACTAACGGTACATCTTTTAATGTTATTACACCAGCCTTAGGATTACTTAACTCATTTACATCTACTAACGCTTTTACAGTAGCAACCTTCTTTAACTTATAAGCAGCCCCCTTAATAATAACATTACTTCTATCTATTTTTACATCTTTAATATAAAGTTTAGAATCAAGTTCCTCTTTATGTAATACATCCACAGTTAAACTTCTAGTTTCAGAAACCTTTTCATAAATTGTAACAGTTACTTGAGAAGGATCTAATTTATAATCTAATGACTTAATTCTCTGTGAATACTTTAAAGTTACTTTATGATTCCCCGGTTTCAAACCTGTTAAATCTACTGTTACACCCTTAGCAGGTGATTGCTTCGCCAAAAATATATGTCTTTTTTGACCAACTAAAGTCACATCTACAGTTTTAGGTAACCCCTCAACAACATACAACTCTTCATTATACGTTGCACTAACTTTTTGATTATACAAAACTTCAGCATACTGATCTATCATAATATTTGATTCATTATCAATAATTAAAAATGTTCCAAATGCTAATATTAATGATATAACAACTAAAGTAGATTTTTTACTAAGTAATTTATCAAGATTTCTACTACTATTTTCAAAAAATCCTACAATCACTAATATTAATTTAGTAATAGGAGTAATTAACCATTTATCAAAAAATAGACCAATATGATGAAAAAATCTTTTAAAAATTTTAGTTATCTTCTTCATATATATCTTCCTCATTTTCTATAATTTCATCATAATCATCATTAATATTTTCTTGTTTTGGTCTTAATTCATCAATCAACATCATTCTAACATCATCAATAGTTAAGTTATAAAACAACTCTCCCTTAACTGCAATAGACATTCTACCAGTCTCCTCAGAAACAATCAAACTAATACAGTCAGTTTCCTCAGATATTCCAACAGCAGCCTTATGTCTTGTACCTAAATGTTTAGAATTAAGCTTTGAACTATTACTAGTAGGAAAAACAGCTCCCGCACAAGTAATTCTATCACCTTGAAGAATTACTCCACCATCATGAAGTGGATTATTAGGAAAGAAAATTGATATAAGTAAATCACTAGATAAATCAGCATAAAGTTTCTTAGACTTATCTATATAATTGCCTAAACTAATATCCCTTTCGATAACTATTAAAGCCCCTATTTTTTGTTTTCTCAAATAATCCATAGCACTAACTATTTGATATACCATTCTTTCCCTTTCATCAACAGTTAAAACCTTGTGACGACCAAGTAATTGATTTCTTCCAAGTTGCTCTAAAATATTTCTTATTTCAGGTTGGAAAATTACAATAAGTGCAAGCGGACCATACATAATAACATATTCAAGTAAAAGTCCTATAGTTGTAAAACCACATACATCACTAACCAATTTTAAAATAATAACAATAGCTACACCTTTAAATATTAAAGATAATTTTACATTATTTCTAATGTTCTTTAATACCACATAAAAGACCAGCCAAACAATCGAAATATCAATAATCTTTTTTACTATTGATACAATATCCGTTACTGTAATAGACATTTTATCATCTCCTTAAAATTTAATAAAATAGGAACTACTTTTGATTTTTACTATAAACATTATCACTATAATTATTTGAATCATCTTGAATAATAGTATTAGTATAATCAACTCCAGTAGTATAATCCATTTTTTTATTCAAAGACTCATTATTAGATAAATCAGATTGTTTTTTACCTTTTTTATTTTGTAATAAATTTCCAATACAAATAATAATTAAAAATAAACATATTACTACTAATATTATATATAAAGGTCCATCTAAAACATCTCTAAAAAATCTTATAATTATATCCAAAATAATCATCCCTATCCTCTTTATAAGAATAACATTTTTTTCGAAATATGACAATAATAGAAATATACAAACAAAAAATAGATGGTATTCCATCTATCCATTTAAATCTATAAACTCTTGATTTAGACATTGATACTTATTATTAATCTTCTCACTTTCAGCCTTTTCTAAAGCATACCAGCCTTTACGAAACATTAATTCATATACTTCTCTCTGTAACTTACTATAACTATCAAACATAGTTTTATATTCATTATACAACTTCTCATTACTAGCCTCAGTTAAAGCAACAGAATAATTCTTTACCATTTCTTTTAAACTGCATAACAAATCACCTATATAATCTTTATCATTTAAATTCATACCAGTTGGAACCTGTGTCTTAGGATTACTAATTTGATTATTCATTTTGACCTCCTTCATTATTTAAAATATTTAATATTGATTGCATCGTATTATAAAAAGTAGTACTAGCATTATCTAACATTTCCTTTATTTCAATATCACTAGCACTTTTACTAGCATTAACACTACTCTTATAAGCACCATAATTCCAGTTAAACATATCACTTAAATAATCTAAATCCTTACCACTAATTATATTAGGTACTTCTTGATAACTTTCATTCATTTCTATTCCTCCATTATAAATATTTTTTTAATTCACTTATTGTTTTCTCTTGAAACTTTAAAAAATCTTTTGCTAATTTTAAATGATTTTTATCAACTTCCTTATCATAATCTTTTATTTTTTTCTCCATTTCAATCGAACCCATAGATATGCCTTTAATTAACATATCAGCGATTGATGCGTCACTATTATCTTCTTTTACTTCCTTACTAATCCCCATAGATGACATCATCTTTGCAATTATTCCTTCCTCTGTAGGAACAATATTATTTTTTTCTAACTCTTCTTTTGATACTTTTACATACTCTTCATACTTTTGTAATATTTCCTCTACAAATCCCTTGATTTTATTATCTCTTTCCTGAAGATTCTTAAGTAATTTTTCCAAAGTATAAACAGCCATTGAAGCATCTTTATGAATATGTTCTACTAATTCAAATTCTTCTTTCATACATTCCTCCTCATAATTATTTTTACAAAATCATAAAAATTTATACTAATTATTTTTTTATATTTTTCACCGCCGGTCCCTCAATAATATTACCATCCAAATCAAATCTTGATCCATGACATGGACAATCCCATGTCTTTTCTCTATCATTAAAAACTAAACTACACTTCATATGTGGACAAATAAGTTTTACTATATGTCTAACATTCTCATTATCTATATATACTCCATACATAATACCATTAATTTTTATATAATTAGGAATATTTTTCTTCCAAAGTGATTGAATATATGCCTTTGTATAATAGAAACTTCCTGTAAAAGAAGAGAAAAAAAGAGAAAAATTACTCCGTGAAGGATTAAATAACTCCTTATAATCACTACTTTTCTTAATAATAAGATCCGCAATAACCTTTCCTGCTAAAGTACCGTTAGTCATTCCCCAACCATTATATGCCGTAGATAAATAAAGCTCATCACCAATCTGACCAATAAATGGAAGTTCATCATTACTCATAACATCTTGGTTCATCCAAAAATACATTGGTTTCCTATTAAAATATCGTTTAAAGTCACTTATACTATTATCGTAATTTTTACCATAATCAATATTATTAGTAAGTCTATGAGAATTGGAATTATAAATTAAATAGTCATTATAAAATCTAATAGAATGTAGCTTTTTATCAATATTAATAGCCATATAATTAGAAATATTGTCTAAATTAACCTTAGCTGCTGTAACATATTCCCTTTTAATATAAGTTTTAAATGGAATAAATGTAGGTAATATAAAAAAGGGATAATGAATAGCCATAATAACAGTATTAGCAACAATCATTCCCTTATTAGTTTTAATATAATATTTGTTATCATTATAAGATAATGATTTTGCTAAAACATTCTCATATATCGTAGTATTTTTCAAATTTTCAGCTATACCATGAAGATACTTTAAAGGATTAAAAGAATAAGTACCACTTACCTTTATACCAGATTTTATTAAATTACTATTTACCATAGTTACATCTATATCAAAACAACTTAAAATTTTTTGTTCTAGTTCTATTTTGGAAACATTTTTATCCTCTAGTGTAAAAATAATAGAATCAACTTTCTTTAAATCACAAGAAATATTATATTTATCAATAATTTTTAAAATTAAAGAAATGACCTCTTAATTGCGAATTCAAATATTTTTTAGCAACTTTTTTTGAAAAATTACTAATTAAAGTTTGATAAATTATTCCTTGTAAATAAGAAATCTTTGCAGTTGTTTTACCAGTTACACCACTTCCAATACCATCTTTATCTATTAGTATAATTTTTCTATTACAATCATCTAAAAAGTAAGCTGAACTAATGCCAGTAATTCCACCACCTATAATTAAAATATCAATAGTCAAATTCCACGGCATTTTATTATTATATCTTTTAAATTTATCACTTTGCCAAATAGATATATTTTTCATTATATCACCAAAAATAGTATGACTTAATTATTTAGTTTTATCCTATTTTTTTCTCTTAAAATAAATTTTGAATATTGTAAATATAACTAAACTAATTAAAATAACTTTAATAACAATAGAATAATCTTTAAATATAAATACTATTTTAGACCAATTTTCACCCATAACAGAACCTAAACTTACCAAAACAGTATTCCAAATAATAGTTCCAATTATAGTATAAATTGTAAATTTAAAAATTGGCATACTAGACATACCTGCAGGAATAGATATTAAACTTCTAACAATCGGAATAAATCTACAGAAAAATACTGCTAAATTACCCTTTTCATTAAACCATAAGTCAGCTTTATCAATATCATCTATCTTTAATTTTAAAATTTTTCCAATCTTACCAGACACAATTTTTTTAAGTCTATCTTTATTAAGTAAATTACCTATAATATATAAAATATAAGCTCCCACCAATGAACCCAAAGTTGAATATAAAATAACTTCAAAAACTTCCAGTCTAGTATAATTAGTTAATGCTCCACCAAAAAGTAAAATAACTTCAGAAGGAATAGGTGGAAAAATATTTTCTACAACAATTAAGAAAAAAATTCCAAAATAACCATACTGATTCATAATATTCATAATAAAATCTTGCATTTAATCACCTACTAAATATATGCAAAAAAAAGACAATCTATTATAAGACTATCATTTTTTAAATTTCTAATAATTCTTCTTTTTTCTATTATCTTTAAAACTTCCTTTTTATCACCATATATCACCTTTCATAAATCATTAAAAACAACTCCAATTACCTCATAAAGAACATTATTTTTCATTTTTAGTTTTTGCTTTTCTTTTAAATTTTCAATATCCACTTAACAATTTTTATAATTTGTTTATAATTGAACACTATCAAATTAATTTATATAAAGATTGTATCATAAGATTATATATTTACTCAAACCGCAAAATTTTAAGCATCTATTCGCTCTAGTGCCATTCAGAAAAACATACAACAACTCCTAAGCAAAAAAGATGATAATAATAAACTTCATTATACACAACTAAAAAAAGAAAGTATTTTACACTACTTTCCTATTTTTCTTAATATTGGTTCTTGATTTTCACCTATGATTTTTTTTGCCATTTCTAGTTAATAATCTATTATTTAAACTCAAAGTTTGTCCGAGTTTTCTATCAATCTGGTGCGAACGACGAAGTGGTTTACAACTCTTTCGCATAAAGACGATTGATTTATATCAATCATTATATTCATTTTACCAAATGATAGAAAAAGTAGCAATACATTTTCAATAATTTAACTATTCAAAAATATTGTTTACAAATATGCCTTATCATTATGTATTATTTTTATTTACAGTATCAACTTTCTTAAATTTATAATGATATCCAAGTCCACCAAATTCATCATGATTTACTTCAATATTAATATTTAGTTCTTCACAGAATTTCATAAAATTATTAAATACAGTTCCTTGTGTTAAAGGCTCAATTTTTGCAACATCTTCATTAGACAATTCTAATAATTGTGCAATTGTTGTTTCTATATTAGGTTCTGTATTCTTAATTTTATCTACTAATTTTGTAACTATTCTTTCTTCATAAGGAATATTTAATGTACTAGGATCATCATATTCAATCTTATTTCTTTTTCTCATAATGGGAGATAATTTTTGATAATAATCATCCATTAAACCTGATATTTCTTCAACATCAATAACATCATGTAAAATTGTTTTAAATATTTCATCACTATTTGATTCAAATTTTTCTCCATCAATTGTAATATCAAAGTATTCTAATCGTTTTGGATCAAACTTATCAGTAGCATAATGAGTTTCATTATATTTGTAATCTGGATTTGTTTTGATTTTTTCAATCATTTTATTAAATATATTAAATTTATCAAAATCTACTAAAAAGGGGATTTCTGTTTTAATAGTCGCTAATGGATTAGAACCCAAGTTTTCATCACAACAAAAACCTATATTTTCTGTATATATGATTAACCCTTTTTCCTTATTTGGATTATTCACTAATTGTTTAGCAACTACGTTAAATTCATTATTAAATATACTGCCAATACCATAATCTCCATTATAATTTCTTACTCTAATTGTTAATTTAGTTTCTTTCATTTCATTATTCATATTTTAATTTTCCTCCATTTCTAAATACTCACATTTTACTTCAGAATTAATTATATTGTTTGGTTTCCCATTTGGATATTTTAAGCATATATTTTTATTATTTACATCATTATACTTACAAAAATTACATTGAGAATCGCCAAATTGAATATCACCTTGTTTATATGTAAAATAATCATCTCTATCATTTTCTTCAACTATTTTCAAAATATCATCTTTAACTTTACTATATAATTGTTTCATTTCTTGGTTATTGGTATTTCCTATTAACATGTAATTTTCATTATCTATTTGAATAGTAATTATTTCTTGTAAACCACCTTTATATGAATTAATATTTTCTATATTTAATCTTTTTATGTTATCTATATTATCTTTAATTACTTCTAAAACCTTACTATAGATATCTTCATCATTAATTTGTTTATTTTTATAGAAAATAGTATGTGGTTTAATAGATGATAAAAAATGTGTTGAATATAGTTCAAATGATAGTTTAATATCATCATTTGGATTATTTGATATATATTCTTTTATAGTAATCTTGATTTCTTTATTTTTCATTATACTCTCCTTATCTAATTCAACCAATTTTTCATCAATTCTCTTTATTGTTTCATCTGCTTGTCTTATTACTTCTTCACTATGTTTTCTTTGTTCATCAAATTGTTGTTGATTATTATTTAATTCTTCTTCAACTTCATCAAAAGTTGAAGTTTCTCCAAGTTTTTGATATTCCTTATCAAACTTATCCCATACTTTATCCCATTTTTTTTGATCTTTTTTTGCTTCTTTTAAAAGTTTATCAGAGCCTTTGATAAGTTCTTTCATTTCTTTATAATCTTGTTTAATTTGTTGTTTTTCTTCTCTTGAAGTTGCTTCTTTTTTCATTTGCTTATATTCATTATTTAAATTATTTAAAGTATCACTCATAATATACCTCCATTATTTATAAATTACATATGTCTTCCGCCACTAGTCATTTGTTCTTCACTTTGTTGTCTTTTAATAGCATTTTCTTCCATAAGTTGATCATATATAGTTTGATTAAATCCCAAAGGTGTATTTGCTAAATGAGCTATATATTCCATCGTATATGTTCCATCATCATTATATTTTCTTTCAGTTCCAGCATTACGACCATTATTAGGATTATCAAATTCATCCCAGAAATTATCAGGTAATGGTTGTTGTGGTTTTTGCTCTTGTTGAGGTTGTTCAAATTCTTTCCAAAACTCATCTGGTAAAGATTGAGTAGTTTCCAATTGAACTTGTGGCTGTTTTGGAGCAACTGGTTGTTGTTGCTTTCCTACATTATCTTTTATAAATTTATCTGCTTTTTCTAGATAAGACAATAATGATTGTTTAATTTCAACAACTGTTTTAAAGTCGTTTAAACTATCAATTATTTTAGATGAATTTATTTCATTATTTTTTTCTATAACTTTTGATATTTCTTGATTAACTTTTGGTATTTGCATATATGGTTGCATATTACCAATTAATGTGTTTATTTGATTATTATAATTTTCAATTTGTTCTTTTAATTGGCTTATTTGTTCTTGTTCTGATGGAGTATTTGTCCATTCTATATTATCATCAAAGCTATCATAAGAATCTGTATTATAATTCGCAACTGGTGTTTCAGTTTGTTGTGATTCAAAGATAAGATTATCAGGTATTTCTTTTCTTGCTTTTACTTTTGCCACTACTTTAGCATAATTTTCTTTTAATTGTTCAATAGTTTCAGGTGTTAAAGTTCTTTCAAAATTTTTGTTTAATCTTACTGCTTGTTTATCAATATCATAACAACCGATAATAAATTTTGGATCTAAATAGTTTGTTTCACGTCCATCAACTTGAACTTTTTGTTTATAAAATGCTCCATACATTTCTCCATCTAGGTCAGAACGATCACCTGCTTTATTAATGTATTCTGATGGAACTCTTGCAATAATTATTTTTTTGGAATCTAAATGTTGCCAATTATTAAATTGTTTTTTTAAATCCTCTAATGTTGGTTCTGATATTCCTATTTCTTTATGTAATGCTTTATTTTCAGGAGTAGGAGTACTTAAACCAATAGTAGTATAATAAAGCGAATTATTTTTAGTTCTTAATCCCTCGCTAAATATAGAATCAACAACCTCATCTGAATTTCCTTTTCTTCCAGTTCCATGACCAAAACACATATAACCAGATTCAGATAATAATGGCTCTAATTGTTCTAATGTTACATAAGTTTCTTCATTTTGTTTTTCATAATTTGGTGAATAAAATTTATATTCTCCATCCACAAATTCATATCGCCAATTTGCATATTGTGGATTACTATGAATTTTTGCTACTTCGTTTGGATCTTTCGTTACAATAAAATCTTCATTAGGCATAATAACACCTCCAATTATCTCTACAATTAATTATACCATATCTTTACACTGATTTATCTATTTTTATTAGTTCTTTACACTTTTCCATTAAATTATATTTTTATTAAATATATAATGGTTCCACACTGTGGAACCACTTAATTATTATCATTAAATTCTGCTTTTTGTTTTTCAATTTCTAATGCTAATTCCCTTTCAGTAGGCAAATATAATTGATATTTTGAAGCAAATAAATTCTTATTATCATTTAATACTGAATATTTAACTATTGTATCTTTTTTATCTGAACATAGTATTATACCCATTGTAGGATTATCTTCTTTTTCTTTTATTTCATTATCAAAATATCTTACATAAAAATCCATTTGTCCAATATCCTGATGAGTTAATTTATCTAATTTCAAATCAATCAAAACAAAACATTTAAGTACATAATTATAAAAAACGAGATCGATGTAAAAATTATCTCCATCAACATCAATTCTTTTTTGCCTTGATACAAATGAAAATCCTCTTCCTAATTCTAATAAAAATTCTTGAATATGTTCTAATAAATTAGATTCCAAATCTTTTTCTAAAAATCTTTTGTCTTTAATATCTAAAAATTCTAATATATATGGATCTTTTACAAAATTTTCTATTTTATCTTTCTTTTCTAAAATATTTATTTCATTTTTAACTTCTTCTTTATGTGGTTCTTTAGTAGAGATTAATCTTTCATAATAAAAACTATTTATTTGTCTTTCTAATTGCCTAACACTCCAATTAGATTTTATACATTCCTCTAAATAAAAGTTTCTTCTTTTTTCATCATCTATATTCATAATAAGTCGATTATGGCTCCAACTTAACTGGTTCCACAGTGTGGAACTACCATTAAATACTTGATAAAACTTTTTCATTTTCTTTAAACTTGGAACACTAAAACCTTGTCCAAATTCTTTAGTAAGTTTATTAGAAAAAGATTTAATTATTTCATTTTGTGATGCTTCTAAATTATATTCATCAATAAGTTCATTTATTGCTTGTCCTATATTATAGTATAATTCTACCATTTCATGATTAATATTTCTTATTATATTAGTTTTAGAATTTATTATCATTTGATTAATTTTCTCATAATAATCATCAAATATTTTATTATTATCTATTATTTCATTTATCATTATTTTTCCTCCTATCTCTCATAATCATCACGATTTTGTTCTTTTTTATTAATAACACTATTGTATTCTTTTTCGTCCATAATTCCATTTATAAATAAGTTATCAGCCATTTCTTTATATTTATCGTCTTTATCACCAAATATACCATGTATTTTATCATGAATATATTTAACAACTCTTTGAAATTTATCTTTCCAATAATTTATTGTATCTTTTAAATCTGTTATTTTAGCTTTTAATCTTGAAATTTCAATGTCTTTATAATTTAAATCATTTCGTAAATCTTTGATTTCTTCATTTCGTAATCTAACTCTTTTTCTTAAATCTTCAATAGCATTATGATTTTCTTCAAAATCTTCCTTAATCTTATCTACTGATAAAGAGCAGTTTGTTATTTCTTTAAAGTCATTTGTAGATTTACTTACTTCTTCAATATATTCAATTATCTTGTCTTTATTTTGATTAGATAAAAGTAAATTTTTATTTGATAAGGGTTGATTCTTTAAATTATTAATAATATCTTTTATTTCTTCTGATTTAGTATTTAAATCTTTAGTTTGATTATTTAGTTTATTTATTTTTTGTCTTTGTTTATTATAATTCTTTTTAAGTTCATCGTAATCAGCCATTTGACTAACTCTATAATCAATATTTCTTCCTTTTTGTTTATCTTTCAAAATAGCATTTAAACCATATTCTTTATTAAAGAATTCAATACACTTATCTCTCATTTTATCTTGTATTTTAGGCAAGTTATCTTTTGTAAAAACACTACATTTACCAACTTGTTTACTCATACCTGTTTTACAATTCTCTTTAACTGCAATTCCTACTATATGAAGATGTGGTGAAGATTCATCAAAATGTATAGTTGCATTTGCTACTTTAAAATCAGGAACTAATTCTTTTAAATATAAAATTTGTCCATCATAGACTTTAGTCATTTTATACATTTCTTTTTCTTCTTTGTCCCACCAATAATCCATATCTCCAAGTTCTATAATAATTTCTACTGCTAGATCGTGTTTTGTATCATTGCTAATCTTACTATAATAATCTTTTATTTTTCTGTCATCTCTAATTTGTTTAGAATTATATTCTAATCTTGCTTCTTCAAATTCTTTTTTGTATAAATCTTTAACATCTCTTACAATATCATTCGAACCATACAAAATTTTTATCTTCTCTAGATTATTATCATATTGTCTTAAGTTATGATGGTTTACTTTTGATAACTGCATAGCATTTTGAATAGCATTGTTATTATAGTTAGTAAGAGTATTCTTTTGCTTTGCTTTTTTAGTTTTATTCTTATCATTTCCAATATGAAATGAGTATGATAGTTCTAACACAAATTCACCTCCAATTATATCTTGAAAAGGATATTTTAATATCATTGACAAGATGTATAACTCCCTATATATCTTGTCATACTAACAAGATATGGGAGCTAAGGTTTAACCCCTTAGAATCCGTTTTATCTTATTCAAGTAATAACTAAAACTAAGGTAATAGTTAAAACTTTCATAAGATAGAATAAAATGTTATCGCCACTTTCATTTACTTCATAAACAAAACGTGTCACACATTTTATTGTTAAGAAATTTCATTTTCTGAATTTTCTTCATCTTCATAGTAAGGAACAGGTTTTGATTCTACTAGTATAGGTTCCTTACTATATACAACATTACTATCACATTCAGCAGGTATATATTTAAATACATCGTCTTCATTCTCTAGTAATGTTTCATTATCTTCTTTAACATATAATACTCCAAGATTATATGTTTCCATTTTCTCATCAGGATCTATTTTTCTATAATCTTCTAACGGGAACACTCTAACAATTGTTTTCTTATCTTCTACAAAATCAAAGTAGAACACTTTATCCTTAACACTATAAGTTGCTTCATAATAACCAACATCATAGAATTGTCTTAATCTCATTATTTGCTGTGCCATTTCTTCTTCAGGTAGACATTCACTAAATCTAATCTTTCCGTAGATATTTCCAAATAATGATGGAACATATCTATCATAATAACCCTTGAAATATAAATCATTTGATGTACTTGCGATACTTTCTCTAAATTTGATAAATTCTACATCAGTATAATTTCCATATTTATCAGTCAGTTCTATTTCTTCAATATATTTCATTATAAGTTCGGCTTTTTCTTCTCGTGTATACTCATTCCAAAATTTATTTCTTTGTTTAAATTTATCTGGGTACTTGATAGAATTGATAAAGTCGATGTCTCTTTTAACTAAAATATCATTAGGAGTAAATTTTAATTTTTCACATACTTCAGTTTCATTTAATTTAGTTTCTAAATCATTTATTATTTTTTCTACCTTTTTTCTTTGCTCATTATATTCATTTAAAGTAAACACTTCATTAATATATGCTTCTCTAATCCTATCAAATTTAGATTTTTGACTCTTTAATTCTTTTTCTAATTCTTCTTTTGGATTTTCTATCTTTTGTTTTATCATTGGTAAGAAGTATTGATTAACGATAGAATCATATTCAACAATAGAATCCATATATTCATCTATTGTTTTTTCTATTTCAGATTCTTTAAAACTAATTTTACAATCATGACAATAATAGTAATAATATGAATTACCATTTTTCTTGGTAGTTGCTTTACCACCTAATATTCTTTTACATTTAGGACATTTTAGTTTTTGCATAAATAGATAAGTTAAACTTCTTTGAAAACTTCTAGAATTTTTCTTTTTTTGAACTTGGCATTCTTCCCAATATTCTTTGCTTACTAATGGTTCTACAACATCAAAATAATATGTAGGGTGCTTTGTTCTTCTTCCATGAATAAAGTCTCCTTTATAAATAGGATTTTCAAGTAGATTTAAGATAGTTGAATCTCTCCAATTAGTTTTATCTAATACTTTTTCTTCATTTAAAATATTGCTTATCTTTTTATATGATAATCCATCATGATACATATTAAATATTCTAATAACTACATCTTTTATAGCATAATCGACTACAAGTTTTTTATTTTCATGTTTATAACCTAAAGGTGCTTGATGTGGAATATGTCCAACCTTAATGGCACCAGCTAGTCCTATTTTAGTTCTTTCACTTGTTCTTTCAATTTCTTGTTGTGAAACTGATGTAAGTATTCTTGATATCATTTTACCATTAGCATTTGTAGTATTTATTTCATCATTAGCACAATCTAAATAAGCTTGATTTTCTTCTAAAAATGAAAGTATCTTTTCCCAATCTGCAACAGACCTTGTTAATCTATCTAATTTTAACACTACAATGGTATTTACTTTTTTATCTCTAACATCTTGTAGTAATCTTTCAAACTCAGGCCTGTAATTACCAGTTTTAGCACTTATTCCTCGTTCTTCATATACATCATATACTTCATAACCTTTATACTCACACATAGCCCTTAATCTTTTTTCTTGCTCTGGTAAACTAAATCCTTCTCTTGCTTGATCCTCAGTAGATACACGAATATAAAGACCAGCAATTTTCTTTTCATCTTTCATTAATACTTCAACCCCTTTTACTAAAAAAGAGGAGACAATAGTATCTAGTAAAGTCTAAATACTACTGACTCCTCAATAAATTCAATATTATAATTTTTCGATATCTTGTGTTTATATTTCATAGATGTACCTCCATTTCTAGAGCATACTTCTTCATTGGTTATTTATAATATCACTTTTTTAAGATTTGTCAATTCCCTCTATAGAGAATAAATAGTATCTAGTTTCCTTTTATATATTGTTCTAGTTCTGAAAGTTTTATCTTTTTACCGAGATTATGAACATAGATTTCATTCGAATAATTAAACGCTAGATATAGTTCATTATTTATAATAATTCTATGTGGTTCAATATAAGTTAAATTAGTGTGTTCTATCTTCCTAATACTACCATTTTCTATGATAGAAGTAGTATTACAAAAATCACATATAACATTTAATCTAGAAACTAAAGATTCATCAATCTCAATTTCTTCTTTAATTATCTTTATCATAGACACCAACATTTCTATGATTTTTTCGAAAAATCAAAAAAATCAATCATTTCTGATTGATATCTATCTAAAAGTTCGAATAATTCGAACAGATTCGTCAATGGTGCCGACTATAGGACTTGAACCTACAACCTACGCGTTACGAGTGCGTTGCTCTACCGATTGAGCCAAGTCGGCAAATACTTAATATAATTATTATAATACATTTTTTTTATTTTGTAATACATTTTTTCTATTTTCCAAAATATGTTATAATTATTATAAATAAGGAGGATGATTTCATGTCAAAGATAAAAAATAAAAACATAAAAACATTTTTATCACTTTTAATGATCACTATAGGAGCCTTAATCGCCAGCTTTTCTTTGGAAACACTATTAATACCAAATACTATTTTAGATGGTGGTATTACTGGTATTTCCATTATATTAACAAAATTAACTGCAATACCTATGAGTATTTTAATAATACTACTAAATATTCCATTTTTATATATTGGTTACAAAAACATGGGAAAAAACTTTTTACTAAAAGCAATTTATAGCATGATAGTTTATTCCTTAGGTTTATCACTATTTTCACATATATCAACACTTACAAATCAAATGCTTTTATCAACTGTATATGGTGGTATCTTACTAGGTGTTGGTTGTGGATTAGTTATAAGATTTGGAGGATGTCTAGATGGAACAGAATCAATAGCAATAATAATTAGCAAAAAATATCCAATATCAGTTGGTAAAATCATTCTAATTTTCAATTTATTAATATACTCTGCTGCAGGTATAATATTTGGTATTGATCGTGCATTATACTCATTATTAACTTATTTTATAACCTTTAAAGTCATAGATTTTGTTTCAGAAGGATTAGAACAAGCCAAAGCAGCAATGATAATAACAGACAATGGAACTAATATTTCAACAGAAATATACAAAAGATTAGGAAGAACAACAACTAAAATAAAAGGTGAAGGACTCCTATCAGGTGATAAGGAAGTTTTATATTGTGTAATAACAAGAATAGAAGTACCAGAACTTAGAAGAATCGCAGAAGAAATAGATGAATCTGCATTTATTACTATTACAGACATTTCTGAAATAATTGGAACACATATAAAATCAACCAAAAAAATAAAAAAATTAAATCAAAAAAATGATTTAATTTAAAACACTTAACTCTTTAATAGAGTTTTTTTATATTAAATTTACTAATTCTCTTTTTTCCTTTAAATAAGGAAAACTTTTCATAATAGTCGATAATTTTCCCTTAAAATAATCTTTACTTTCTCTATCATTAACAATATGACTAATATTAATAAAAAGAGCTAAATCAACAACATAAGAATCAACTACATTATTAATACTTACAGTCTTATATATTTCAATATTATTATTAAGACGTTCTATTCTATTTATTGCATAATCTTTAACAATATCATTATTAATATTCTCCGCAAGTTCCATTCCAACCTTTAAATCCATAATATCATTATTAATTATTTCTTCAACATTCACCAATAATCACCTTCTTATTCACTAAAATAAGAATATCATAATTAAAATATTGTTTCAATAATCTAAAAAAATAACTATGTAAATTTATGTAATACAATTAGTAAAAAAGAAAATTTTTGTTATAATAAAATAGTAAGGAGTTGATAATTTGAAAGAAGAATGGATAAATTTTAAAGAAGGAAAATGGACACATGAAATAAATGTTAAAGATTTTATATTAAACAATTATACACCATATGATGAAGATGAATCATTTCTAGAAGGAAGTACTGAAAAAACAAAAAAAGTATGGACAAAATGTACTGACCTATTAAAAGAAGAATTAAAAAAACATGTATTAGATATTGATGTAGATCACATGTCTGGTATAAATGCATTTGAAGCAGGATATATAGATAAGGATCAAGAGGTAATTGTTGGATTACAAACTGATAAACCATTAAAGAGAATAGTAAATCCTTATGGTGGAATTAGAATGGTATATGAAGAACTAAAAGCTTATAATTATAAATTAAATCCAACAGTAGATAAATATTTAAATGAATTTAGAAAAACACACAATGATGGTGTATTCGATGCATATACGAAAGATATTAGAAAAGCAAGACATGTTGGATTATTAACAGGATTACCTGATGCGTATGGCCGTGGAAGAATTATTGGAGATTATAGAAGAGTTGCCTTATATGGAATAGATTATTTAAAAGAAGAAAAACAAAAGGATTTGGATAAACTAGTCGGACCAATGTCAGATGATTTAATAAGATTAAGAGAAGAAGTTTCAATGCAAATAAAAGCACTTGATCAAATTAAATTAATGGCATCAAAATATAATTATGATATTTCAAAACCAGCAAAAAATGCTAGAGAAGCTGTTCAGTGGACATATTTTGCATATTTAGCAGCAGTAAAAGAAAATAATGGAGCAGCAATGAGTTTAGGAAGAGTTGACTCATTCTTTGATATATATATTGAAAGAGATTTAAATAATAATATCTTAACAGAAAAAGAAGCACAAGAATTAATAGATCAATTTGTTATTAAGTTAAGATTAGTAAGACATCTAAGAACACCAGAATACGACGAGTTATTTTCAGGAGATCCTACTTGGGTAACCTGCTCAATATCAGGACTTACAGAAGACCAAAAACACATGGTTACTAAAACAAGTTACCGTCTTTTACACACTTTAACAAATCTAGATACAGCACCAGAACCTAATATGACAGTTTTATGGAGTCAAAAACTACCAACACCTTTCAAGAATTATTGCTCAAAAATGTCCATAAACACTGATGCTATTCAATATGAAAATGATGATTTAATGCGTGAAATATATGGATGTGATTATGCTATTGCATGTTGTGTATCAGCTATGCGTGAAGGAAAAGATATGCAATTTTTTGGAGCTAGATGTAACTTAGCTAAAGCACTACTTTATTCATTAAATGGCGGAATAGACGAAATTAAAAAGGAAAAAGTAATAGAAAATTTTGATCCTGTAACAGATGAAATCCTAGATTATGAAAAAGTAAAATCTACATATTATAAAATGTTAAATAAAATCGCAGAAATATATTCAAATGCAATGAATATAATTCATTATATGCACGATAAATATGCTTATGAAGCAGGACAAATGGCTTTACATGATACCAACGTTCATCGTTTCATGGCTTATGGAGTAGCAGGACTTTCAGTAGTAGCAGACTCACTTTCAGCAATTAAATATGCAAAAGTAAAACCAATAAAAGATCAAGATGGTATTATAGTAGATTTTGAAATAGAAGGTGATTATCCAAAATATGGAAATGATGATGACCGTGTAGATAATATTGCAAAAGAAGTTTTACAAACATTCTATAATTATTTAAAAAGTTATAAAACATATAGAGATGCTGAAGTAACATTATCAGTATTAACAATAACTTCAAATGTAGTATATGGTTCAAAAACAGGTGCTACACCAGACGGTAGAAAAAAAGGCGTAGCATTCGCTCCGGGAGCTAACCCAATGCATGGAAGAGATAAAAACGGAGCATTAGCAAGCTTAAATTCCGTTGCAAAACTAGATTATAAAGCTTGTTGCAGAGATGGAATTTCAAACACATTTACAATTATTCCACAAGCATTAGGTCAAACTTCAAAAGATCAAATAACAAATCTAACAAATATTTTAGATGGATACTTTGTACAAGGAGCTCATCATATTAATGTAAATGTATTAAATAGAGAAACACTAATAGATGCAATGGAAAATCCAGAAAAATATCCTCTATTAACAATAAGAGTATCTGGATATGCTGTAAGATTTAACAGATTGACTAGAAAACAACAAGAAGAAGTAATTGCAAGGACATTCCATGAAAAAATGTAAAACAAAAATGGGAAGCATTGATTCTATAGAAAGCTTTGGACTAGTAGATGGTCCGGGTATTCGTACAGTAATATTTCTTAATGGATGTAAATTAAGATGTAAGTATTGCCATAATCCTGAAATGTGGACAAAAAAAGAAAATAATATTAGTCCACAAGAAATAGTGGAAAAAGTTAAAAGATTCAAACCATATTATAAAGATACTGGTGGTGTAACATTTTCAGGAGGAGAACCTCTATTGCAACCAGAATTTCTAGAAGAAACTTGTAAACTATTAAAACAAGAAAAAATCAATATAGCATTAGATACTGCAGGAGTAGGAATTGGAAACTATGACAATATACTAAAATATGTTGATTTAGTTCTGTTTGATGTTAAACATACAGATCACAAACAATATAAAGATTTAACAGGAAGTTCAATAGAAGAATCAGAAAAATTTATTGAAGCACTTAATAAAAGTAAAGTAAAAGTTTGGATAAGACAGGTTATTGTTCCCGGATTAATGAACAATGAAAAATATATAACATCTTTAGTAGAATATCTAAAAAAAATAGATAACATTGAAAGAGTAGATTTTCTACCATTTCATAGATTAGGTAGAGAAAAATATTTAAAACTAAATATTCCTTACCCATACGAAAATTTAAATGATGAAGATCAAAAAGAATGCGAAGAATTATATAATTTATTCCAAAAAAAATATAAAAGTTCTAATAAATAAAATTAGAACTTTTTTTAATTTATCCATTTTTCTATATAATAACCATCACTAGGATCAGCCATTACAATTATTTGATAATTATACTTTAAATTTTTATTAATAAGTAATTCATATTCTCTTTTACTAATTATTAAAGTATTAACATTAATAATATCTATATTTTCAAAATCATTTAAAAAACATTTACTAATATCTAAAGAATATAATTGATATTTAACAACTGAAAAGTCAATTTTTTTAATACCCGATAAAGATAATCTCTTTATATTAGATAAGTTTTTTATAAAGGAAAGATCAAAATTATAACAATTATCAATTCTAAGATTAGTAATATTAGTAAGCTTATCCATATCTTTAATTTGTTTACTGAAGGTGCAATTTCTAAAAACAACATTTTCTAAATAAGATAATTTTGAAAGTATATTAATAATATTATTGTTAATAAGAGTATTAGATATTTCTAGATACTTTAAATTTTTGAATTCTTTTATCTCTTGAAAATAAATATTTAATTTTCTTCCATCAAAATCTTCTCCATCTACAGTTAATGATTCCACTAAAAGTAAATCACTAATTAAAATATCATTAATATTTTTTTTAAATATATCACAAAGAAATTTTTGTATTGATTCTGTTTTTATTTCCAAGTACATCACATTCTTTCATACTTAATATTATATCATTAAATAAAAGGAATTAAGATATTTTATAGAATGGAGTGTAAAGTTATGTTAATTTTTTTCAAAAAATATATTTAATAAGTAAAATAATTCACTAAATTCAGTTGGATAACTTATAAAAAATTATTATTAAATATTATAAAAAGTATGTTTTTATAATTACATAATTAAATATATAAGAATATATTAAAATAGAAAGGAGAATAATATGTTTAATAATGATAATGATTGTAACGAGAAAAAATACAGATTTCCAAGAAACTGCTTTTTAGTTGGACCAACAGGACCAACAGGACCTGCTGGACCTAGTGGTGGACCAACAGGAGCTACTGGGGCTACTGGACCTACTGGACCTACTGGAGCTACTGGACCAACCGGAGCTACGGGACCTACTGGAGCTACGGGACCTACTGGAGCTACTGGACCTATTGGACCAACCGGAGCTACTGGAGCCACTGGAGCTACTGGACCTACTGGACCTACTGGAGCTACTGGAGCTACTGGACCTATTGGACCTACTGGAGCCACTGGAGCCACGGGACCTACTGGAGCCACTGGAGCTACTGGAGAAACTGGACCTATTGGACCTACTGGAGCTACTGGACCTACTGGAGAAACTGGACCTACTGGAGCTACGGGAGCTACGGGACCTACTGGACCTACTGGAGAAACTGGACCTATTGGACCAACTGGAGCTACTGGACCTATTGGACCAACTGGAGCTACTGGACCTACTGGACCAACCGGAGCTACTGGAGCTACTGGACCAACCGGAGCTACTGGACCAACTGGACCAACCGGAGCTACTGGAGAAACACCATCATTAACTATTGGAACAGTAACAACTGGAGCGCCGGGATCTAGTGCAGAAGCAATAATTACTGGATCTGCCCCAAATTACATACTTAATTTAACTATCCCACAAGGACCTACTGGAGCGATTGGAGCCACTGGTGAAACTGGACCTACTGGACCTACTGGGCCTACTGGACCTACTGGACCTACTGGACCTACTGGGCCTACTGGACCTACTGGGCCTACTGGACCTACCGGTGCTACTGGATAATAATAAAAATAAAAATGATGTAGAAATTAATCTATATCATTTTTATCTACATATTATTTTATTAAGTGAGGTATATTATGAAAAATTATAAAGTTTGCGTATATGCAATAGCAAAAAATGAAGAAAAATTTGTTGATCGATGGGTTAATTCAATGAAAGAAGCCGATGAAATTTACGTATTAGATACTGGCTCAAACGATAATACTACTTCTTTATTAAAAAAAAGAGGTGTTCACGTTAAAAAAAAAATAATAAAACCATGGAGATTTGATGTAGCGCGCAATGAGTCATTAAATATGCTTCCAACTGATACAGATATTTGTGTTTGTACAGACTTAGATGAAGTTTTCGAAAAAGGATGGCGTGAAGAACTAGAAAAGATTTGGGAAAACACTCCTAATAGAATTGCCTATAATTATAACTGGAAATTAGATGAAAACAATAAAGGATTAGTCAACTTTTACATTGAAAAAATTCATAGTAGAAATGATTATAAATGGACTCATCCAGTACATGAAGTTCTCACCTATATTGGAAATAGTGCGGAAAAGAAAATTCAAACTGATAAAATAACTTTAAATCACTATCCAGATAGTAATAAGTCAAGAGGAGATTATCTAAAACTATTAGAATTGTCTGTAAAAGAAGATCCTGAAGATGATAGAAATATGCACTACTTAGGTAGAGAATACATGTACTACGGAAAATGGAATGATTCGATAGACACTTTAATTAAACATCTAAAATTACCAAGAGCAACTTGGAAAGATGAAAGATGTGCCTCAATGAGATTTATTTCAAGATGTTATATTAATTTGAATAGAATTGATGAAGCCCGTATGTGGTTAGACAAAGCAATAAAAGAAGCTCCATATTTACGTGACCCTTATATAGAAATGGCACTTCTAGAATATAATGAAAAAAATTGGGATAAAGTTAATTATTATTGTTTAGAAGCATTAAAAATTAAAAATCATAAAAAAACATATATAAATGAGCAATTTAGTTGGGATAACACAGTTTATGATTTGCTATCACTAAGTTATTATTATCTTAATAAAAAAGAAAAAGCAATTAAATATCTAAAAAAAGCAATTAAAATGGATCCACAAAACAAGAGATTAAAAGACAACTTAAAAATAATGAAAAATTAATATTTACAAAAAGATACCAAAAAACAACTTTGATATCTTTTTATTTTATTAGTTTTAATACTATTTAATTTGCAAGAATGGTTTTATAAAAAGTTATGCCATCACAATACCATAAATCAATTTATACATCATTAATCATAAGTTTATAATTTTTCTTCAAATATTTTGATATTTTATATGGAATAGTAATTTGTTTAGACAACTCTTTTAAGAAGTTAACATCAAAATTAGTACCAGTTGTATAACACACCACACTGTTATATTCAAAGTTAATCAATATCAAGTAATAATTTATACTCTTCTGGAATAGCAGTTGTTGGATGTAGGCCTGCAACTTTTTCATACTCATCAGTAATTTTTTCCAACTTATCCTTAATATTATTAATTTTATTTAACAATTCTTCACTATTATTTAAAACATTATACTCATAATTCTTCATCAATCCATTATCTAAGTCTAAATATTCAAAATATAAATTATAAAAATCAAGAGTATCATCAAACATTATATTAGATGGTATTTTAGTTTTTATCTCATAAAATTCTGGATATTTCTCATCATATATTTTATCAATATTCTGTTGATAACTAGAATCTTTTGAATACAAACTAGGATATTTTATATAATCATTTATTTTTTCCATTTCATCATTTATTTCATTCTGAATATCAATATTTAAAAGTATTATATTACTAAATTTATCCAAAATAATTGTTTGTATTATATCAACTTCGTTTTTATCGGATTTTTTTATTGTATTATAAGCATCTAGATACTTTTCTTTTTCAATATAATTAATTGCCTTTATAAATTCTTTTGATCTTTTTTCGCCATTTTGTGAACTATTACTATAGATAGAATAACCTCCAACACTAACAATTAATACACACAAAATAATAGAAATAATAATCTTTACATTCATTTTCATAATTATTCTCCTCTCACTAATTTATTAACCTTAGAGATACTTTTCTCTGATAAAACTGAAACAGAATCATAATTACTTAATTCTTCTTCAAAACACTTTTTTGCAACAGCCTTTGCAATCGTTTCATCCTTTGTCATTACTTTTTTATTAACATAAAAAGTATCAGTTGTTTCAGCTCCAAAAGAATTATTAGCCGTAATTCTAATTATTGAATAATCATCATTACAAATTTTAGCTGATACAATCCTTAAAGATTGGGGATTTTTAAATGTATTCTTATTTTCTTCTATAATATCGTACAATTTTTGTTCACTTTTACTTAACCTATTATTAACTACGTTAACAACTAAAATAGTTGTTGCTAAAACCAAGATAACTATTAAAAAACAACAATTATTACAAATAAAATTAGTAAATTTATTTCTTTCCCTTTTTATCTTAATTCTATATCCACAATTTAAACATTGTTTTGTTTTTGAACTTACTTCCTTACCACATTCAGGGCACTTTACTAATGCCATAAAATCACTTCCTTTTAATATATAAAATTAACTAACAACAAATGTAAATTGCCTACTACCATTATCACATCCAGAATAATTCATAGTTATAGTTGCAATTCCAGAACTTTTTGCATAAAAACTACTCTCAAAGCTCTGTTCCAAAATATCTGATGAATTAGATGAAAACGACACAGATATATTAGTTAGACTACCTACTTCTGCATTTACATTCCAAGATATGGCTATATGACTTCCTGTATTAACATGATAATAACCATCAACTGGTACTAAAACAGAATTACCATCTTGTATTGTAACACTCAAAGTGCATTGATTTGATTTTTTAAAAACATTAGAATTATTATCATTATTCTTGAAAGTTTGATTACTATTGTTAGCTATATTATTTTCTGTATTACTCTCAATTTTTGGCTTTTCATTCCATTTAGCTACTAGTTTTGTATTTGATGTAATTTTATCATCAAAATTATATTCTTTATCATTAAGATACCAATTTACAAAATCATAACCATCTCTTGTTGGATCTTCTGGTTTGGTCACTTTCTCACCTTTAGTTACCTTTTGAATATCAATACTAGAACCACCATTGCTATCAAATTCTACACTATATATTTTTAACCATTTTCCAATCAAGATTATATCTGATGTAACTTTTTTATTGAAATTATATTTCTTATTTCCTAAATACCAACCATTAAATTTATATCCTTTTCTATTGGATATCTTTATTTCTTGTATAGTATCACCTTTTTCAATTTTTATCACTTTAGAAAAATTACCATCTTTAAACTTAATTGATACAAATTTATCATTATATATTTTCGATAGTATAAATAGTAATATAATGACACATAATAATATAAACATAATGATTAAAATAATTTTATTAAACATTTTCTTTTTATTATGTTTTTGTATACCTTCATGTTTTACTATTTTTTTTGTTTTAAAAGAATTATCAAAATTTATCTTTTCTTTCTTTTTACTTACAGGTTTTTTTATTTTAGTTCCACAATGAATGCACTTTTTCGTAGTGTCACTAATCTCATGTCCACAATTTCTACATTTAATTAATGCCATAATTATACTCCTTTCTAGCATTAATTATAGCACAATTCGAACTGCTGGTGCATATAATTCTAACTGATAGTTTGAAATAATTATAATGGGTGATTATAAATGGAAGAAAAATGTATATTTCACAATGATTACTACTACTATGACATAGTAAGAAAAAATATAAAAAAATATAGAAAATTAGCAAACCTCACTCAACAAGAGCTAGCTGATAAAATAGAAGTATCTATGCATTACATCTCACAAATAGAAAGTGCAAAACCAAATAAGTACTTCACATTAATAATAATAGGAAGAATAGCCGATGTTCTAAATATAGATATAAGACAATTATTTGATGATATTAACAATCAACCACAATAACTGGCCACATCTCATTTTATCCCCCATAAACAATAATTTTAATTTCTAATAATAATCATCATTCTATTAAATTAAACGTTAAAAATACCAACAGAAAGGTATTTTTTTATGCATTGATAATAATACTAGCAATTACGCAAAAGAGGGTTAATTGATATACGAAAATAGCAATATAGTAGTACTTTTTGCACCTAATTATCATAAGTATATAGTTTTTTATAACAGAATTTTTATTATATTAGTGCTTATAGGAATATTGAGTCAGTATAACATTAGAAATTGTAAATACACCCTCTATTACAAAATAAAAAAAGTGCTAATCAAAGCACCTATTTTATTTTTATTTCAATCACGAAACCACCTGTAAATGGATAGATAGTGTTCGTGTAATTCCCATATGCTGCCGACGACGTAGAGGTCTACAACTTTTTCGGCAATGACGATTCATATGAATCAATCTATATCAATTATAACAAATCATAATAG
>CAKPLP010000002.1 GCA_934167695.1 uncultured Bacilli bacterium
AACCTTATATTTAAAGTTTTTTAAGATGTTGGTTAAATCTTTATTAGGTTTTAGATTTTCAATTACTTTAAATTCAGGCATGAAAAAAGTCCTCCTTTCTAGAAAGAGAACTTTTAAAGTTTTATATAAAATAAAAACTCACGAACAATTAAGTCCGTAAGTTGATTTCAAATGGAGCAGACGAGGGGAATCGAACCCCCATCACAGCCTTGGCAAGGCCGTATTCTAACCATTAAACCACGTCTGCATTTATAACAACAACAAAATAATATCAAAAAAAAATAAAAATGTCTAGTATTTATTAAAATATTTTAAAAAATATTAAAACTAACAAACTTAGACAACTTTTTTCAAATATCTCCATAATTCGACAAATATCGACATGAGAAAAAAATATAATAAAAACAGAAAGAAGGAATAGTATGTCAATATTTGAAGGAATAATTATTAATATCATGTATATATTATTTCCATTAACTGTGTACCTAATATATACAGCCTATACAAAAAATCTAGACTTAAAAGAAAAATCAATTATGTTAGAATTAGCATTATATTCATCATTATACATGTTAATAAGATATGGAGTCATGTTTAAAACAATATATCCAGTATTATTATTTAATATCCCATTACTAATAAGTTATATAAAAAATAAAACAACAACATCCCTTATCATTTCACTTACTTTAATAATATATAACACGTATTATTTACATCTTCCATTTATAATACCATTGATAGAATATATATTATATTTTTCAGCATATATTTTATATACAAAACTAAGATTAAACGAAAAAAAGCTGGCAAATAGTTTTATTATAATTAGAACTATGGTAATAATATATGAAACACTATTCTATATAATTCCATCAGCATCAAATACAGAAAAAATATATTATATCGTAATTAGTTGTCTTATTGTATTTAGTATTTTTCATTTAATTTTAATGATATTTTCCAAAAGTGAAAATATTCTAAATTATAATAGTGCACTTAATGAATTAAACAGAGAAAAAGAAATACGAGCATCTTTATTTAAAATAACACATGAAGTAAAGAACCCACTAGCAGTATGTAGAGGATATTTAGATATGTTAGAAAATGAAGAAAAAACCGAAAAAAAGTATAAAGAATATCTACCAATCATAAGTAGCGAAATAAATAAAACCTTAACCCTTATGGACGACTTCTTAGACTACACCAAAATAAAAATATCAAAAGAAGATACCGACTTATATTTATTATTAGAAGAAATAGAAGAAGAATTAACTCCATTATTAAAAAAACAAAATATTATAACAGAATTTAACATACCAGATGATGAAGTTTATTTAGATTTAGATTACACAAGAATAAAACAAGTATTTATAAATATTTACAAAAACAGTATTGAAGCTAAAAAAGAAAATATGAAAATAACTCTTAATACATATAAAAAGAACAATTCTATAATAATTAAAGTTAGTGATAATGGTATAGGTATGACAAAAGAAACATTGAGTCATATTGGTGAAAATTTCTATACTACAAAATCTAATGGAACAGGTTTAGGTGTATCTTTATCAAAAGAAATAATAACTCTACATGGTGGAAAGATGTATTATAAATCCATATATGGAAAGGGAACAGATGTTTTTATAGAGCTTCCAACAAATTAAAAAGTCGAAAATTCGACTTATTTTTTTTAATAATTAATAATAAGGATATGGTCCATATGGCATAGGATAATACATTGGAATAGGGCCACAACAAGGCCTAGGTGGATAAGATCCATTACTTAAAAAATTATTATTAGCAACTCCATATCCTAAAGCACCACCAGCTAATCCTCCAACAACAAATGGAATCCAAAAACCTCTTTCATCATAATAACCACCACTATTTGTAGTAGTATTATTACTTCTATAAATAGTAGTATTGTTAGGAATACTGCTATAACTTGTTCTATACATAACATTTACCTCCTTCATAATATTTTATGAAAAATAATTAAATAGGTTATGAAAAACACTTCTAAAATAAGTTTAAAACAATTCAAATATATCAAAATTTATTTTGAAATTCATTCTAAATAAGTTATAATGTTATTGGTGATAGAAATGGAACGTTTACAAAAAATAATTGCTGAGGCTGGAATATGTTCAAGAAGAAAAGCTGAAGAACTTATAAAAAATGGTGAAGTTAAGGTAAATGGAAAAATTGCAACAATCGGAATGTCTGCAAGTTTAAAAGATAATATTATTATTGGTGGTAAAAATATTAATAAAGAAGACAGGGTTTATTATTTATTAAATAAGCCACGTGGTATAGTTTGCACTGCTCATGATGAAAAAGATAGAAAAACAGTAGTAGATTTAATAAATACGGACAAAAGAATTTATCCTGTTGGAAGACTAGACTATGATACAACAGGAGCTATTATTTTAACAAATGATGGAGAATTAGCAAATATACTTATGCATCCAAAAAATGAAATAGAACGCAGTTACTATGCAAAAATAGAAGGCAAAATAACTAAAGAAGAAATTACTTCATTAAAAAAAGGTATTGTAATAGATAATAAAAAATGTAAACCAGAACATATAAAATTAAGAAAATATGATCCAAAAACAAATTCAAGCTATGTTTCTTTAATTCTAAAAGAGGGTCACAACCACGAGGTAAAAAATATTTTCCAAGCAATCAACCATCCAGTTATAAAACTAAAGCGTGAATATTTTGCTTTCTTAGATGTTAAATCACTAAAAAGTGGAGATTATAGAAAACTTAATCCAAAAGAAGTAAAGCAATTATACGCATACAAAAAATAGATTCTTTTCAGTGAATCTATTTTTATTTTATTAAATAATTATTCTTCAACAATAGCTCCAGTAGGGCAAGCATCTATAGCATCTTGCACTTCATCTTTCTTATCATCATTAATACTATCATCCTTAACTTCAGATAATCCTTCACCATTAATTTCAAAAACATCTGGACAAATTGCTTGACATGCTCCACAACCGATACAAGCATCTTGATTTACATTTACTTTCATTTTAATCCCTCCTTCATAATTCTATCAAAAAAAGAAATTTACGTAAAGCAATTTTAAAAACTCTTCTCATTATAAACCAGTTATGATAGAATAAATATATAAAATACATACTACAAGAAGGTGAGAATATGAGAAGTAGAATGGACAGATATAATATGGGAAGTAATTCTACTAATCTTACAAGAAGCTCAAAAAATAAGAATTTGTATACTTCTCTAGATAATAACGTCAAAGAAACCACTATAACAGATGTAAGAAATGCAAATGCCATAGAATTAACAACCGCTACCAAAAATTATAGAACTAGAGAAGGGTACCACAAAATAAAAGATTACAGCAATATAGTAGAACCACCAAAAGTAAAAAAACAACTAGATGATATAAATTTCTTATATCATGATCAAGAAAATAAGGTCTATGATATTAACAGTGTTATAGAAGAAGCTAAGAAAAATCGTAATAATGAAGATGAGTTAGAAGAAAAAAGAAAAATAAAAAATGATAAATATACTTTAACTAAAGAAGAAATAGAAAAATATAGAGAAGAAAAGAAAAAAGAAACAGTTCCCGATAGAGAAAAAATGAAAGATCTTATTAACACAATAACATCTAAAACATTAAGTGGAGAGTTAGATCAAAAAACATCAGTAGATTTATTAAGTAATTTAATGGCTACAGATAAAGAAGATAGAGTAGGAACAAATGACAATACAATTATTAGTCAAGATACCTTAGATCAACAATTTCTAAATGAAGTCCAAGCAAAAGAAAAACTAGAACAAACATCATCCAAAGAAATGGGATTATTAAAAGATATGGACGAATCATTTTATACAAAATCAATGGATCTATCAGATAAAGATTTTGATTTAGATGATGAATTTGTTGAAAAAAAGAAAGGTTTTGGTCTAATAAAATTTTTCTTAATACTATTATTAATAGCCTTAATCGCTGTACTTGTATACTTCATAATAGAAAGTTTTTAAAGTCTTATTTTAAGACTTTTTCTTTTACTTTTTTAATATATATGTTATATTATAAGTAAATAAATCGGTTGGTGATATGTTATGAATCTTAAATTTACTTTAAATGAATATATATTAATCTGGAATTTACTTTTTAAACAATCTATTTCCAAAGAACTTAATAATAGAAAACAAAAAATATGGATTAATTATAAAAAAGAATATAATGCATTAAAAAAAGAAAATATAAATATATTAAAAGATTCAAAAAATTATATTCCTAATGATGATACTATCTACAATATTATGAAAGAACAAGAAATATATAATAGTATTTATAAATACACCAATAAATATAAATTAGAATTAACTAAAGTATGGGATGAATATCAAAAAGAGATTAATAAACAACTAAAAAGTATTTTAAAGATTTCTTTGAAGCAATATAATGTTTTTATTATTGATCCACGCTTAAATACCATTGATTATGTTTATGAACTTAAAGAAAGTAATTGTCTTTGCTATGGAAGAAAAAAAGAAAATAGTATTTCAACTATAATTGATTTAATATTTAATATTTTAAAAAAAGAAACAAGCGAGTATAATAAAGATTATCAAGATGTAGTTGATGCTGTTTTAGAGTTATGTATTTTAAATGAGTTAGCAACCAGACTAACAGGAAGAAGTCACTATTTAAATGGAGATAACTCACTAAATTACTTAAAAAAACAAATATATCCATATTTTTTAATGTACTTAGGTATTAAAGAGGAAGATATGACAAACTACATGAAAAGAGATGGTATTCTTTTTGATAGAAAAGTATATCCATATCAAGAAGAAATATCCAAAATGGATTTATATAGTTTTATTGATTTTTGTGTTAAAAACCAAAAATATATTGTCAAAATAGAAGAAATAGAACTAATTTAGCAGGATAGGAGATGTTACAATGGAAGAAAAAATGCAAATATTTTTAGACAGAATAAATTTTAATAAGGACCATTATAATGAACTCTTAGATGCAAAATTAACCAAAATAAAAGTTTCTCAAAAGGAAAATACGTGGCACTTATTTATTGAAAAAGATAGTGCTATTTCTTTGGAAATATTAACTGAAATAGAAACAAAAAAATATAATATAGCGCCAAATCTTAACAATGTTATCATAACATATGATATAAAAAATCAAACACTAGAAGATTATCAAAAATATTATCCGTTCGTTTTAAACCAAGTAAAAGATATTATTAAAGTTCCGGGAATATTTAAAGAATCATTAATAATAGAAGATGAAAAGTTAAAATTAATTGCTAGAAATGGCTTAGAAAATATAAAATTAGAAAAAGCCTTACCAATAATTAATGAAATTTATAATAAATTAGGTTTTAAGGATTATATTCAACTTGAATTAAGAGAAGAAGATGAAATAAAAAAAGAAATAGAAAAAAGCTTAGAAGAAACCATTCAAAAAATTAAAACAGAACCAGTCAAAACCAGTGAACCTAAAGAAGAAAAAAAAGAATTTAAACAAAAATATAAACGTAAAGAAAAAGATCCAAATAGTGTTTTAGGTTTAGCGATTTTAGATAATCCTATCAAAATAAAAACTATAATCGGTGAAGACAATAATGTTACTGTTGAAGCTCAGGTATTTGGAACAGAATATTTTGAGTCTAGTAAAAGCGACTTTAAAATTATAACCTTAAAATTAACAGACTTTTCTGACAGTATATACTGTAAAGTTTTCGTCCGTGATAATGATGAATATATTAGACTTTGCAAAGAATTAAAAGCAGGTAAATGGTTTAAAATAAGAGGTTATACAAAAAATGATCCTTTTAGTAAAGAGTTAGTCTTAAATGCAAGAGATATTATTGCAGTAGAACACTCAGAAGAGGCTGAAATAAATGACACAGAAGAAATAAAAAGAGTAGAGTTACATACTCATACTAAAATGAGTCAAATGGATGGCGTAGCCGACGAAGTTGCCTTAGTAAAACAAGCCATGAAATGGGGACATCCGGGAATTGCTATTACTGATCATAACGGTTGTCAATCATTTCCACATGTTTATAATTTAGTAAAGGATCATAATAGCCATTTAAAAGAAGGAGAAGAACCATTTAGAGCAATTTATGGTACGGAACTAACGCTAATAGATGATACAGTAGATATTGTAGTAAGACCCAATAATAAGAATTTACTTGAACAAACTTACGTTGTATTTGACTTTGAAACAACAGGTTTTAACGCCGGTGGTGCCGACTCAATTATTGAAATAGGTGCTGTTAAAATGTGCAATGGTGAAATCTTAGAAAAATACGATGAATTAATTAAGCCACCACATCCTCTAAAGCAAGCAATAACAGATGTTACTAATATCACAAATGAAATGCTAGAAGGAAAAGATAATGAAGAAAATGCTATCAAAAGATTTATAGAGTGGTTTGGAGATTGTCCAATGGTAGCTCATAATGCCAAATTCGATGTTTCCTTCCTAGAAATGGCTTATCAGAAATATGATTTAGGAGAATTTAAAAATACTGTTATTGATACACTAGAATTATCAAGGACATTAGACAATACATATTCTCGTCACTCACTTTCAGCAATTATAAAAAGATATGACGTACCATGGGATGAGGATTGTCATCATAGAGGAGATTATGATGCCGAAGGAACTGCTCTTGTATTTTATAAAATGCTAAAAAAACTTGATAATCGTAACATAGAAAGAATGGATCAATTAGATCAACTAGTTAGTAAAGATGAGATACATAAATATGGAAAAAGTTATCATGTAAACATATTAGCAACAAATAAAATTGGTCTAAAAAATATGTTCAAATTAATTTCCCTAGCCAATACAAAATATCTATATAAAACACCAAGAATTTTGCGAAGTGAAATAGAAAAACATCGTGATGGAATCCTAGTAGGTAGTGGATGTTATGAATCAGAAGTATTTAAAGAAGCTCGTAGTAAAAGTGAAGAGGAATTAACTAACATAATTAGATTTTATGACTATGTTGAAGTACAACCATTAGAGTGTTATGACCATCTAATTCAAAGTAATGATTTCTCAAATATTTACGAAATTTCAGAACATTTAAAAAAGGTAATTAGAACTACAGAAAATGCTGGAAAAATAATTGTTGCAACGGGAGATGTTCACCATATAAAAAGAGAAGATAAAATTTATCGCGAAATTATAGTAAATCAAAAAGTACCGGGGGGAGGAAGACATCCTCTAGCAAGAAATGGTATAAAAGAAATTCCAAGTAATCATTTTAGAACAACAAATGAAATGTTAGAAGACTTTAAATTCTTAGAAGATGATGAACTTGCCAAGAAAATAGTAGTAGAAAATACAAGAGAAATTCTAAAAAAAGTAGAGGATATTGAAGTAATTATTGATACAGGCGGTATTCCATTTTCACCCAAAATAGAAGATTGTAGTAATATTGTTCGTAATATGGTATACGATAAAGCTCATAGTATGTATGGAGATCCACTTCCTCAAAATATTGAAGATAGAATAAATTCAGAGTTAAAAGGTATTATAGGCGGAGGATTCGACGTAATTTATCTAATTTCCCAAAAATTAGTTAAGCATTCTAATGATGATGGTTACTTGGTTGGTTCACGTGGTTCTGTTGGTTCTAGCTTCGTAGCTTGTATGATGGGAATAACAGAAGTAAATGCTCTACCAGCCCATTATTTATGCTATAACTGCAAATATTCAGAATTTAACGATGAAAATGGTGTGCCTTATGGTAAAGAATTAGCAAGCGGTTATGACCTTCCAGATAAAACTTGTCCAAAATGTGGTAGTCCATTAGGAAAAGAAGGACAAGACATGCCATTTGCAACATTCTTAGGATTTAACTGTGATAAAGTACCAGATATAGATCTTAACTTTTCAGGAGATAACCAAGCAAGTGCTCATGCGTATACAAAAGTTCTATTTGGAGAAGATAATGTATATAGAGCAGGAACAATAGGAACAGTTGCAGAAAAAACAGCCTTTGGATATGTTAAAGGTTGGGCAGAAGAGCACGGAGTAACAGATATAAGAAATGCAGAAATTGAAAGATTGGCGATTGGGTGTACAGGAGTAAAAAGAACAACAGGACAACATCCGGGTGGTATTGTTGTAATTCCTGCATACATGGATGTTTTTGACTTTACACCATTCCAATATCCAGCGGATGATAATACAGCAGAGTGGAGAACAACTCACTTTGATTACCATGCTATCGACCAAGACGTTTTAAAACTAGATATTCTCGGTCACGATGATCCTACTGTATTAAGAATGTTACAAGATTTATCAGGCATAGATGTTACTACACTTCCTATGGACGATAAAAAAGTATTCTCACTTTTATCAAGCCCAGAAGCTATGGGAGTAACAGAAGAACAAATTATGTGTCCAACAGGAACACTGGGTCTTCCAGAATTAGGAACAAAATTTGTTATAAATATGCTTCAAGAAACTAAACCTAAAACATTCTCAGAACTTGTTAAAATTTCAGGATTATCTCATGGAACCGATGTATGGGCTGGAAATGCCTCTGAATTAATTGAAAAAGGAGTCGTTCCATTTAAAGAAGTTATTGGATGTCGTGACGATATAATGGTAAGTTTAATGAACTGGGGAATGGAACCAAAAGATGCCTTCAAAATAATGGAGTTTGTTCGTAAAGGAAAGCCATCTAAAGATCCTGCTACATGGGCAATGTGGGCAGAAAAAATGAAAGCTGCAAATATTCCAGAATGGTATATTGAATCATGTCACAAAATCAAATACATGTTCCCAAAAGCTCATGCTTGTGCTTATGTTATGAGTGCACTTAGAATTGCTTGGTTCAAACTATATCAACCATATAATTATTATGCGGCATTCTTCTCAATAAGAGCAGACGATTTTGATATTGAAACAATGATAAAAGGAGAATCTGCCATAAGAGAAAAACTAATAGATTTACAAAATAAAGGTTATGAAGCAACAAATAAAGAAACAAATATTATAGAAACTTTAAAAATAGCCTTAGAAGCAGCTTGCAGAGGTATTAAATTCGCTAATATTAGTCTAGAAAATAGTCAAGCAACAAAATTTGTCAAAGATCCAAACGATGATTATACTTTAATACCACCATTTTCTACTATCGATGGTCTAGGAGATACAGTTGCAAAAACAATAGTAGAAGAAAGAAGCAATAAACCATTTATAAGTAAAGAAGATGTTCAAAAAAGAGGAAAGGTATCAAAAACCTTAATTGATAAGATGACAGAAATGGAAATATTAAAAAATCTTCCAGACTCTAATCAATTATCTCTTTTCTAAAAAAATAAAAAGATAGGAGAATATTATGAAATGTGTACGATGTGGTTCTGAAATGAAAGAAACCGACCGTTGTTGTCTAAAATGTGGTGCAATCAATTACAATAATCCACAAAATGAAAACTTTGCTCAAAAATATGCTAGTAAATCAGAAATGATAAAGGCTAATCCAAACTTATTAAATCAAAAACAAAACATTCTAAAATTAGTCCTTGTTGCAGTTATAATCATAGTAATTATAATAATAATTTTAAAACTCATGAAATAATGAGTTTTACTTTTATATAAATAAAGGTGGTGAGATAATGAACTATAAAATATTAATAGATGAAAATAATTTATTACCTAATAACTTCAAAAATAATGAAAAATTATTAAAAATAAATAATTACCTAGGTCTAGAAATATTAATAGAAAAAAAGACATATACAATGTATCAAAAACTAAAAAATGATTTAATAAAAAATAATATAAATATAGATATTAACCAAGCATTAAAAAATGAAGGTGAATATCAAACTGGTCTAGCAATCGAAATAGTATTAAAGGAAAATAATAACTATCTGAAATTATCTGATATAGATAAAAATAAATTAAAAAAAATACATTCAAGCCTAAGCAGATATGGTTTTATTTTAAGAAACATTAAAAACAAGCCATCATATATTAGATATGTTGGAAAATCAACAGCAGAAATTATATATAATAACAATATCACCTTAGAAGAATATCATAAAAAATATAATAGGTCAGGAATAATAATAGTAAACAAACCAAGTGGCATGACATCTAGAGATGTAGATGAGGTAATTTCTAAAAAATTTGATACAAGAAAAGTTGGACACACAGGTACATTAGATCCTCTAGCAAGTGGAGTATTAATTGTAACAATAAATCAGGCAACCAGAATTAGTGAAAATATTACAAGTAATGACAAAGAATATATTGCAACAGTAAAATTAGGCATAGAAACAGATTCTTTAGACATCACAGGTAAAGTTATTAAAGAAGAAAAATACTCTCCTATAAAGAACCTAGCAGAGGTTTTAAAATCATTTGAAAAAACATATCTTCAAGAAGTTCCCATTTATTCTGCAGTTAAAGTAAATGGAAAAAAACTATATGAATATGCAAGAAATAATGAAAAAGTAAAACTACCAAAAAAGGAAGTTACTATAAAAAAGATAGAATTATTAAATAAAACAGATGATACATTTACATTCAAATGTGTTGTATCTAAAGGAACATATATTAGAAGTTTAATACGAGATATAGGAAATAGTATCAATATACCAATGACTATGCAAAGCCTTATAAGAACAAAAGAAGCAAAATATTCTCTAGAAGATAGTAATACATTAGAAGAAATAATAAATGATAATTATAAAATAATCCCAATAGAAGAAACATTAGAATATCCAGTAATAAGTATAGAAAAAGAAATATTATTCAAAGTAAAAAATGGAGCAGTAATTCCAAATATATATAATATTAATGACAGAGTTGTTTTTAAAAACAACCAAAAATTAATTGCAATTTATGAAGTGACAGAAGATAAAAAAAATCTAAAAAGTTACAAAAACTTCTCACTATAAAAATTATAGTATCTGTAAGATCCTTGTTTAATATCCTTAAAGGTTATATACTAAAGTTATATAAAAGTAGGAGGAAGTATGAGAGTGTCAATCAAATGTTCTAGTGGGGGGGGGGGCACTTTACTAGAACAGTAAATATATTTAATGATACATGAATTTTACTAAAAGTAAATTAGTAGAAGGAGTGTATTAAATGAAGAAAGTAAGGAAAATATTTAAAAATAATTATAAAATTTTAATCGGTTTAATATTAGGAGTAATAATATCAGTAGGGGGAGTATGTGCTGCAACGACAATCGCAGGAAGTACGGTAACGTATTCAAACTCATCATCAGGATTATCATCAACAACAGTACAAGGAGCAATAGATGAATTATACACAAAGACTGATATAAGAAAAACGGGAAATTTTATATCAGCATATGATTATCAAACTGATGGATTTTATAAATGCATAACAGGGGAAGAAGATACATGTCAAAGAACATATTGCTACAAAAAAAATTATGGAAGAACTTGCAGAAAAGGAACAATTATAAAGTACAAAGTAAATGATACAGACATAGTAACGTTCCATGTAATGTATGATAATGGATCTACTTTAACGATGCAAAGTCAAAAAAATACAGTATACAATACTAAGTGGTATAGTGATAATATAAATACATCTGGTCCATTAATTATTTTACCAGCATTAGAACATGCAACGAATGGATGGACCAATGTTAATTATATAGAGTATACAGCAGGCACTACAAATCTTTACCAAAATGCCTACACAGGTTGTAGTTCCTATAATTCATGTGAAACAAATCGCTATACTTTATCATCGCGCAAAGCCCGCGCAAGGATGATAACAACTCTAGAAGCAGTTAATCTAGGCTGTACAAACCAACCAAAGTCGTGTCCAATATGGATGTATAATTATCTTTTTAATTCAGTAAGTAATGGAGCAACAGTAGATGATTCTACTATAGATCCAACAACAGGTCAACATAATGATGGATATTTTACAATGTCAGCAGGGACCATTACATCTAGTTCTGGTGACAATAATTTTGTTCTTGCTATTTATGGAACGGGATTAGTTTCTTTTCACTACCCAATGGCAACTGATTATGGTGCGCGTGCAGTAGTAGAAGTTACCAAACTTGGTTATTAATTATAAACAGAAAAATTAAAAAACACTTGTCAAAATAAAAAATATTTAGTATATTATATGTGCTACCAATTCTTAGTTAGAGGAATTTCCGACCTTATACCAAGAATTTGGCTGATACAAAAGAAAGGAATGATTAAAGATGGCTTTAACAAAAGAAGAAAAAGCAAGTATTATTAAAGAATATGCTAGAAATGAAAAAGATACTGGTTCATGTGAAGTACAAATCGCTATCCTAACAAAGGAAATTAACGATTTAACAGAACATTTAAAAGTTCATAAACATGACTATCATTCAAATCGTGGACTTCTTAGAAAAGTAGGTCAACGTCGTAATATGTTACAATATCTTGCAAAAACAGATGTTACAAGATATCGTGATTTAATCCAAAAATTAGGATTAAGAAAGTAGACACCATTTTTAGTGTCTATTTTTTTATTTTAATAGAAAAATAGTAAAAAAAGTTATACAATAATAATTGAAATAAATTTTAGGAGTTAAATATGAAAAAAGTGTTTGAAAAAGAATTTCATGGAAAAAAGATTATAATAGAACATGGTGAATTAGCTAAACAAGCAACAGCAAGTGTTTTAGTAAGATATGGAGAAACTGTAGTCTTAACTGCTGTTGTTTTAAACAAAAATGTAAATTTATTATCTGACTTTTTTCCATTAACAGTAAATTATCAGGAAAAACTTTATTCTGTAGGAAAAATACCGGGGGGCTTTATTAAAAGAGAAGGTAGGCCAACAGAAAATGCAACTTTAGCAGCAAGAATGATTGATCGTCCAATGAGACCATTGTTCCCAGAAGACTTTAAAAACGAAGTACAAATTATTAATACCGTTTTAAGTGTTGAACAAGACTGTTCACCAGAACTTGCCGCTCTTTTAGGATCAAGTATTGCAACAAGTATTAGTAAAATACCATTTAATGGACCAATCGCAGGTGTAAAAGTAGGTTATATAAAAAATAAATATGTAATTAATCCAACACCTGAAGAATTAGAAAACTCATTAATAGATTTAACAGTAGCTGGAACTAAGAATGCCATTAATATGGTAGAATCAAGTGCACATGAAGCTAGTGAAGAAATAATGTTAAAAGCTTTAATGAAGGGTCATAAAGCAATTAAAGAATTAGTAAAATTCCAAGAAGAAATCGTTAAAGAAATTGGCGAAGAAAAAATGGAATATGAACATCTAGAAATAACTGATGAACTAAGAAAAGAAATTGATGAGTTATCAGCAGAAAGATTAGATAAAGCATTACGAATAAAAGAAAAATTAGAAATGCATGAAGCAGTAGATAAAATTAAAGATGAAATAGTAGAAAAATACAAAATTGAAAATGAAGATACTTTAGAAAATGAAGAACTATTACAATTACTTACAAAAGTTCGTAAAGTTTTAGATGATATAGAATACCGTCAATTTAGAAAAATAGTTGTTAAAGAACATATCAGAGCAGATGGAAGAAAAATGGATGAAATAAGACCATTATCTACTGATATTGACTTATTACCTAGAACACATGGTTCAGCATTATTTACACGTGGTGAAACACAAGCCTTATCAATAACAACATTAGGGGCTTTAGGTGAACATCAAATTTTAGATGGGTTAGGATTAGAAGATCAAAAACGCTTTATGCTTCACTATAACTTTCCACAATTTTGTGTAGGAGAAACAGGTAGATATTCATCTCCCGGTAGACGTGAAATAGGCCATGGTGCTTTAGGAGAAAAAGCCTTAAAAGAAGTAATTCCAAGCGAAGAAGAATTCCCATATACAATAAGAGTAGTTTCAGAAATATTAGAAAGTAACGGTTCATCATCTCAAGCTAGTATTTGTGCTGGGTGCATGTCACTTATGGCCGCTGGAGTACCAATAAAAGCTCCAGTAGCAGGAATTGCAATGGGATTAATTACATCACCAGATGAAAAAGATTACACCATTTTAACAGACATTCAAGGAATGGAAGACCATCTAGGAGATATGGACTTTAAAGTTGCAGGAACAAGAAATGGAATATGTGCATTACAAATGGATATAAAAATAAAAGGAATTAATGAAAAAATTCTAGAAGAAGCACTTCAACAAGCAAAAAAAGCTCGCCAACAAATTTTAGATGTTATAGAAAAACAAATAAAAGAACCACGTAAAGAAGTATCAAAATATGCTCCAAAAACAGTAACATTTAAAATTAATCCAAACAAAATAAAAGATGTTATTGGAAAAGGTGGAGATATGATCACAAAGATCATTTGTGAAGCTTCTAATGTAACTGAAGTAAATAATATAAACGCAGTAAAGGTAGACTTAGAAGATGATGGTAGAGTAATAATTTATCATACAGATCAAGAAATAATAGATAAAACAAGAAAAATGATAGAGTCTGTTGTTAGAGAAGTGGAAGAAGGAAAAACTTATCCAGCAAAAGTCGTTAAAGTAGAAGACTTTGGATGCTTTGTCGAAGTTTGGCCCGGATGTGAAGGTTTAGTTCATATTTCACAATTAGCAGATAAACGTGTAGAAAAATGTTCTGATGTTGTAAAAGTTGGCGATGAAATTCTTGTAAAATCTCTTGGTACAGACAAAAAAGGTCGCTTAAATTTCTCAAGAAAAGAAGCACTTCCAAAAAAGAGCATAAAAGAAAAAACAAAAGAAGAAAATAAAAAAGAAAAATAAAAAAGAAAAGGGAAATTATATGAAGAAAGTATTTAAAGCAATACTAACTATAATTTTTATAGGGCTAGTTATATACGTTATTTATCGAAATATTGCATTAAGAAAAATTCCTAGTGAAAACTTAATAAAAGATGAAGCTACATCAAGCCTATATCATGATATATTACCAAACTCATCTAATACCATATGGGCTAATTATTATTTTAGTCATGATAATGTGTCACAAAAAGATATTCCTACTGACATGACTTATAATATAGCATTTAAAAAACTAGGCTCAAGCGAGAAACAAATTTCATCAGATAAATTTAAAGAATCTTATGAGGTGCTATTCGGTCCAAATACATATAAACCAGTAAGTACATTTACAGGAGGATGCAATACTTATACTTATGACGATAATACAAAAATCTACTCTAAAACTACAAATATTCCATGTCCTTCAACAAAAGTATATATTCTATCCAAAATTGTAGATGCAGAGTATACTGATAAAAATATGGAAATAACAGTAGTAATTGCATATATTGATAATGAAACAAAAACAGTTTATAAAGAATGCAATGAAGATATGAGTAGTTGTTCATCAGTAATTAAAAATAATTTTACAGAGTTTGACGAAGCAAATCTAGAACAGGTAAAAGATAAATTACATAAATATAAATTTACATATAATAATATAAATGATGAATATTATTTTTCTTCAGTTAGAAAAATAAGTTAGGGAAGACAAGTTAAATTGATCTTCTCTTTTTTATTTAAGAATTAATTGAAAATAAAAAACATATAATTAAATAAATAAAAGGAGAAATTATATGAATATCGAACAATATCGTCAAAGTAGAAAAAAAGTTAACAATAGCAATAAATTAACAAAGGTAATAGCAAACTTCATTAGTAGATCATTAGTAACTGTCATTATTTTTTTAGTTGGATTAATAATATGTAAAAATAATGCTTCAATGAAAGAATTTATCAATAAAAATATCTATACAAATAGTATAAAATTCACTCAAATAAAAAATAAATATGATAAATATTTAGGAAAATATTTTGGTACTAAAAATACTACAACATCTGTTTTTACAGAAAAGTTAAGTTATAATAAAGCAAATATTTATAAAGATGGAGTTAAATTAACTGTAAGTGATAAATATTTAGTACCAGCATTAGAAAGTGGAATAGTAGTATTTATAGGTAATAAAGAAGAATACGGAAATACTGTAATAATTGAACAAATAGATGGTATTAATGTATGGTATTCTAATATAGAACAAAAAGATATAAAGATGTATGACTATGTAGAAAAGGGATCATTAATAGGAGAGGTCAAAAATAAAAATCTATATTTAATATTCCAAAAAGATGGAAAGTATTTAGACTATAAAAAATATATCTAATTATATTTATATAAGCCCATTAGTAATTATTTTTGCCTTAATTTCTATTCTTATAGGTTATTTTGTCCCTTTTATCATTATAACGATATTAATAACAATACATGAATTAGGTCATTTCTTAACTGCTATATTCTTTAAATTTGATATTGATAAGATATACTTTTATCCCTATGGAGGTATCTCAAAATTTAACTTACAACTAAATGTCTTACTATATCAAGAACTATTAGTATTAGTAATGGGACCAATATTTCAATTATTAGCATTTTTTCTCTTACTACATATAAATTATTTTTCTCATTATACTAACCTGATTTACTCAATAAATTATTCTATCCTTCTTTTTAACTTTCTACCAATATATCCATTAGATGGAGGAAAGTTACTTAATATAATATTTAATTACAAATTCAACTTTCAAACTAGTTTAAAATTAATAATAATAATTTCATATATTACAGTAATTTTAATATTTATTTATTTTTTAAATTCATCCTTTACATTAAATACTATATTTATGATAAGTTTTTTATTATATAAAATAACAGAAGAGAATAAAAAAAGAAAATACTATTATGATAAATTTCTATTAGAAAGATATTTAAATAATTATAAGTTTAAAAAGAGAAAACAAATAAACTCAGTAAGTGATTTTTATAGGGATAAAAGTCATATTATAAAAGGAAAAGATGGTTACCATACTGAAAAGGAAATTTTATTAAAAAAATTTACAAGAAAATGTTGACATCTAAAAAAATAGTATGCTATAATCTAATTACTGATTGAGTTAAAAGTCAGTTTTCTTGTGGGGCATTAGCTCAGCTGGGAGAGCGTCACGTTTGCACCGTGAAGGTCAGCGGTTCGATCCCGCTATGCTCCACCATATTGATTATTACTGTTGTACATCAACAGTTTTTTTTATGCTAAAAATTTAGAGTTCTAACATTAATAAAATAATAATATAATATTAAATGCAAAGGAGGTAATATTATTAAAAAGAAAAAAAATCTATTAATAGATATGGACAGCATTATAACAACAAAAGGATTTTTATATTTAATTAATCAATTTTTAGATTCTAAATATCAAGAAGCAGAATCACAAAGAGAATACTTTCGAAAAAATTTTCCAAACAAAGAAGAATTCTTTGACTGGTTTTTAAGTCAAAATATTTATGATTATTGTCAAATGGCTCCAGATACTTATGAAGTAATAAGAGAATTAAATGAATATTATAATATTTTTATAGCAACTTCATATATTTCACAAGAATCAATAGAAAAATCAGGTGATATATTAAAACAAAAATTTGATTATTTAAATACAAAATTACCATTTATTAACCCTTATAATTATATCTTTATAACAGACAAATCAATAATAAATATTCCCATAAAAATAGATAACAAAATAGAAACATTACAAAATCCAAATGATGAGAGAAAACTACTATTCAATAACTATCATAATTTAAATATCCCAAAGCAAACATTAATTAAAAATAACATAGAAAGAGTAGAAAATTGGGAAAAAGTAAAAGTAAAACTTTTAAAAAAATAATTCTGTCCAATAGCATTGGATTTTTTTATTTAAAAAATTCCTATAGTTGAAAAAGAAAATGATATATGTTATTATAAATATATAAAGATATGAATAAAATAGGGGATGAAAAATTATGGATATAAAGTTTTTTTATGATATACCATTCGTTAAAGAAATAATAGGATATTTTTTAATACCATTCTTGGTTTTCATTATAATATGTTGTATTGTACTATTAACATATTCTGCTAAATATAAAGATCACGAAAGTCCAATTTACAAATACAAAATCAACTTAGCAAGTTTAATAATAAGTATATTCTTAACTGCTGTATTTTTAGCTATCTTAATAGGCTTCAGTTATGCTTTCAAATTGCAACTTGATGCTCAAAAAATAGAAACACCATTAGCATACTTAGTAGTACTATCACCTATAATACCAGCCTTTGCTCTAATAGTATTAATGGTAAAAACAATAAGACTAGTATTACAAAAGCCAAAGAAAGAGGACGTGCTAAAAGAAAATTCCAAAGAAGAAGTACAAGAACAAGTTGAAGAAGTTGTAGAAGAAACATTAGAAGAAGAACCAGCTGAAATAATGCCTGAAAAAGAACAAGCAAAAGAAGAAAAAGAAGATCCAGAAATAGAATTATTATAATATGAAACTTACATATAATGGTAAAATAATACTCTTAATAATATTTCTTGTAATAATGATCATTTTGCCACCAACATTTAGAGTATTATTTCCTCGGAGCGAAAGTGAAAATAAAAACACCACAAATTCAGGCAGAAAAATCAATACTACATTAACTTGTTCAACCGAAACCGCTGATTTTTACAGTGTAAAATATAAAATAACTTATAAAAATTCTACAGTAACCAAAATAGTTGCTACTTTTACAGATACCAAAAATGATCGTGAAAACTCATTATATTCAGCAACCACTACACAAATAAATTTTCTTTGTGGGCTAAAGTCAAGTACATATAAATATGTTAATAATGACTTAATAATAACATTAACTAAAGATACATATAATTCAAACAAAGATAATGACACTATAAAGAAAATGTATCAAGATTATGATGCTGCTAAAAGATACTATAAAAAAATTGGTTACACTTGTAAATAATAATATTCTTGAAAGATTAATTCCTGATTATTAATTTTTAAAACAGGAACCTTAATCTTTTTCTTTTTACTAATATTTTTAATAGTCTGTTTTTTATTCTTTAAAATACTATCAATATATTTATAATCACTATTTACTTTTAATACTTTTTTTAACTTATTTTTCGCTATTACAACAGAACAATCCTTATTGAAATTTTTACTATTTTTATAATATTTTATAAAATCTTTAATAATTTCATCTTTATTTTCTCCACCTATAATAACATTTTGAACTTTTAATAAATAAATTTTTTTGGGAGAATGATTAGTAATATTCTTAATAGCCTTTTCCAAGTCTTTAGAACTACTATTTCTATATTTATAAATATAGTCAACACCATTTTCTTTCTTAGTAGGAATAATTTCCTGCATTACAACATTATACATATCTTTTTCCTTTTCTATAGTAATATTACTAATTATAGATAGGCTATTTAACTCCTCATATTGACTACAACTACAACATAGTAGACAAATAAATAATATGGATAACACTTTTTTCATCTAAAATGACCTCTTTTCTTATTATTAGTTAATAAAGGATTTCTATATTTTTCTCCTTTATTTTCACTCTTAATAATTGTGTCTTTAAATTCAATTTTTACAAAAGGAATAAATGGAGCTAGATAATGCTTACCAAAACATTTTATTGTAGCCAGCCTAATAAATAATGCAAAAAAACCAATTATAAATCCTTCAACCCCAAAAAAAGCGCATAAAAATATCATAATAAGTCGCCACCATCTAATAGCACTAACCATTTCAATAGAATTAAAAACTAAACCAGAAATTGCAGATATTGCCACTACAATTATCATAATAGGTGAAATTATACCGGCACTAACAGCAGCATCACCTAAAATAAGTCCTCCTAAAATAGAAACAGCATTACCTGTTGTCGATGACATTCTAATGTCACTTTCTCTTAAAACTTCAAAACTAATCATCATAAATAAAGCTTCAAAAATTGCAGGGAAGGGAACTGACTCCCTTTGAGCCTTTAAAGAAAGAAGTAAATCCAAACTAACAAAATCATGATTATGAGTAGTCACCATAATATAAAAAGCAGGTATAAAAATAGCAATTAAAAAAGCAATAACCCGAATTATCCTAATAAAAGTAATATTAACTGGCTTTTGATAATAATCATCTACAGTATGAAAAAAATCAATAAAAAAATTGGGCATAATAAGAACATAAGGACTCATATCAACCAAAACAGCAGCCTTTCCCTCCAATAAACTCATACATACTCTGTCAGGACGTTCAGTAGATATAATAGTAGGAAAGAAACTTGTATTTTTAGACTCTAAATTTTCCTTTAAATAAGTAGAATCAACAATACCATCAATATCAATCGTTGAAAGCTTAAGTTTTATTTGTTCAATTAAAGTACTATTAACAATATCATTTATATATATAATTCCAACCTTAGTTTTAGTATATCTACCAATTTCCAAAGTTAAACATTCTAATTTAGTTGTTTTAATTCTTCTTCTAATAAGTCCTAAATTAGTATTAAAATTTTCCGAAAAAGCATCCTTACTTCCTTTTAAACTAAGTTCACTTTCACTAGTTGCAATACCACGATCAAGCATAGCTTTTGTTTCTATGGCATAAATATCATTATTAACAATAACTACACAAAATCCCATATTAATATATTTAAATATTTCTTGTTCACTAATTTTTATAATACTACTATCAGGAAGAATATCAACTAAATTATTTAATTGTCGACGTTTAAGAGTAGTAAGTCTTCTCAAAATAAAATCATTACAATAACTAGATGATACCAATACTTCATTAAATAAAACATAAACCTCTATATTATCAATAATTAATTTTTTATAAATATAATCCTTACTATTAATAGTTTTCTTTTTTAATTTATCTACAAGTATCATATACCACATTCCTCCATTATTAGTATGGTAAAAAAAATAAATTTTATGTATAATATACTTGGTGATTAAAGTGAACGTACGAATTAAAAATTTAGACGATTATGGTAGAGGAATAGCATATATAAATAACAAAATAACATTTATTAAAAATGCATTAACTGACGAATTGATAGAATATAAAGATTTAATAGAAAAGAAAAAATATAATGAAGCAGAAATAAATAGAATATTTTCACAAAACGAAAATAGAACTCAACCAATTTGCCCATACTATTATGAATGTGGTGGTTGTAATTTACAACACCTAAATTTTTTATACGAAAATGAATTTAAAGTAGAAAAAGTAAAAAACATACTAAAAAAATTTGCAGGTTTTGAAATAAATGATATTAAAATAATTTCACAGAACTGTTATAATTATAGAAATAAAATAACCCTTACAGTAAAAAATGGCAAACTAGGACTTTTAAAAGCAAAAACAAATGACTTAGTAGAAATAAAAAGTTGTAATTTAATAAATAAAAAATTAAATAATTTAATAGAAGTATTAGAAACTATTATCAAAAATGAACCAGAGTTAGAAAAAATATGTTTAAAAATAGGGAATAAAACTGATGAAGTAATGATTTCTTTATCCGGAAAAGTAAATGATAAAACCCCATTCTTAAACATTTGTGATAGTTTAATTATTAATAAAAAAGTAGTAACAAAAAGCTATATTACATCTTACATTAAAGATAAAAAATTCCATATAAGAAGTGATTCCTTTTTTCAAGTAAATGATGAAATAGTAGAAAAACTATATCAAGAAGTAATTGATAATATAAAAAAAATAAAATCAAAAAACGTTTTAGATCTTTACTGTGGAGTAGGAACAATAGGAATAAGTGTAGCAGAATATGTTGAAAATGTTATAGGAGTAGAAATAACAAAAGAAGCTATAATAGATGCAAATGAAAATAAAAAGATAAATAATATTAAAAATATTGAGTTTAAAGAGGGCAAGGTAGAAAATATTTTACCAAGTATAAATGAAGAAATAGATACAGTTATTGTCGATCCGCCAAGAAATGGACTTGATTCAATTACCAGAAAAACATTAATAAAAAATAAATACAAAAATATTATTTATATTTCTTGTGATCCTATAACATTAGCAAGGGATTTAAAAGAATTAAAACAATTATACGAGTTAAAAAGTATAAAGCTATTTAATATGTTTCCAAGAACGTATCACGTTGAATGTGTTTCAGTACTACATCGAAAAAGCCTTGAAAAATAAAAAAAATAAAAAAATTTAGATGGATGTTTGAGTAGAATATGTTTCCACATACCATATTAGCTGGTATGGGTATATAATGAAAAAAAACATGAGGAGGTCTCAGATGAAAATATACGTAATAAGACATGGTGAAACAGAACAAGGGAAAAATAGAATTATTGCTAATTTAAGCGAACCATTAAATAAAAAAGGAATGAATCAAGCTATCAACGTTGGGAAAAAATTAAGAAAATTAGATTTAGATATAATTTATTGTTCTCCTATTGAAAGAGCTAAGCATACTTTAAAACTTTTTGATTTAGATAGGAGTATTCCTGTATTAATAGAAGATAGGTTAAAAGAAAGAGATATGGGGATATATGAAAATATTCCATTTGACAATTTGGATTGGAATGTGTTTTGGAATTATAATTCAGATAGAAAATACCCAGAACTTGAATCTATGAAAGATGTTTATCAAAGAATTAAAGAATTTTTAGATGAATTGAAGAAAAAATACAAAGATGAGAAGATTTTGTTGGTAACGCATGGAGGGATATCAAGAGCAATATACTGGTTTTTTAATGGTATACCTAAAAATGGTAATTCTTCAAATATAAATAAAAATTGTAAAATATATGAATATGAGTTATAAAGATGATAAGGAGGTTTTGGGTGGAAAACGAAATTATAGAAAAAAACAATTCAGAATTAGTAATATATGAAACAACGGATGGTAATATCAAATTAATATCTAAATAGAACTATACATAATAAACATACAACTATAATGAATTGTTATTATGAAGTAGTCAGTTATACCTAAACATATAAAAAGTAACTGTTCATAATTAATAAACTTATCACGTTGGGTGTGTATGTATCTTAAAACTTAAACAAAGACTTATATAAGGAGTAATCATGAAAAAATATAATATTTCTCTAAATGATATTAATAATAATTATTTTCATTTTACATCAAGTAATAATATTGAATCGATAGAAGAAAAAGGATTATTACCTAATATAGGAAAATATGTTTAATTAATAATTCCACTAAATTAAGAGATATTTTTAATTTTGCTATAAATAGATATAAAGAATACTTGTCCTAAGTTATATAATTATTGCATATATAAAAAAATCCTTTAATATAGAATTAGATGTATTAAAATTAATATACCCAATATGCGAATAGGTAACAAATAGATTGGAGATAATATGTTGAAATATGATTTATTAAATGCAACTAATAACGATATTGATTATATAAAAAAGTCTAAATTATACAGTATATTTAAATACGCACATGATTTACCAAAAGATGAAATACTAAAAATCAATAACTATGTAGAAAAAAGTATACCCATTGAAATATCAAACTATAAAATTATTATATGTAATAATAAAAGAATAGGTTGCTTATTAGTTACAAAAAGAGATGATAAAGTTCTTTTAGATGAAATATACTTGGAAGAAGAATATAGAAATAGAGGAATAGGTACCGATATTATTAAAAATATTTTAGAGACTAACTCTAATGTATATCTATGGGTATATAAAGAAAATATTAAAGCAATAGCTTTATATAAAAAACTAAAGTTTAAAGTAATAGATGAAACTAAAACTAGATATTATATGGAATATAGTATTATACATTAAAATTCAACTAGTCATAACATGAGAATAATAAAAGAGTTTAAAGTATAGGAAAATAATGATTATATTGTATGTATTGTATTGTATTGTATTGTAGGTGAAAAAAATGAATATGAACTCAGTTTTTAATATTTTTTCTTATATTATATCTATTGCAGGAATATTAAGTATTGCAATAAGTATATTTCTAAGAAAAAAATCAACAAACTTAATAAAAAAATGTACATCAAGCTGTAAAGAAGTTTTAACAACAATCGTTGAAAGAGAAAAGGAATATTCTAACAGTAGTAATGATTATCAAAAAATAAAAGGCTATTTTCCAGTATATGAATTTGAGGTAAATGAAAAAAATATTCAATAAGTGATACCACAGGAACAACAAGACCAGAAGATATTAGAATAGGAACAGTTATAGAAATAAAATACAATCCTCAAAATCCAGAAGAATTTTACAAAAAAGAATATTATTTCTCCAAAGCATGGTTAATATTTTTAATAGTAGGTATTATATGTATAATAGAAGCAGTAGTAGTAATTTTTATAAAAGCAGTATTTAATTAAAATAATTTAACAATAAGAAGGAAAAATAGATATGGAAAGATATTTAGAAACAAATTATATTATTGAAGCATTAAATTTTTATAAAGTAGAAAATAAAGATGAAATTTTAAATATATTAGAAGAAATACATGATGATAATAACTTAAATAAGTTAATAAAAAAGTATTATGATATACTTTTTATAAATAAATCAGACGAATATAAGAAAATAAAAAAATATGATGTAGATTCTAGTATTTCTAATAAATATAATAAAATAATACTGTTAACAGGATATTATCTTCATTTGCAAAATATTAATAAAAGAAATTATGATTTAATCCAAGTTAATAAACAAATAAACATAATTAGTAATTTACTAAATGAAAAATATCTATTATTTGATAGTCTTCAATGGTGTTCAAGATTTATAAGAGGAAATCTTTTTGAACTAGGAGCCCTTCAATATGAAATAATGTATAATAATCCTCTAGAATCAAATAAATATAGAATGAATAGTTTTATAAAAATTCATATTCCTCAAAGTGATAATCTAAATATAAAAGAAGTGGAAAAGTCATTAAATAATGTAGAAGAATATCTAAAAGAACACTTTAAAAATATAAATACTACTAATGTAATATATTACACAGAAAGTTGGCTTCTATCACCAGAACTTCCAAATTTATTAAATAGTACCAGTAATATATTAAAATTTCAAAAATACTTTAACATAATAGAAATAAAGGAAAATAAAGAAGACTTTGAAAAATTCGTTATAAATAACTCTAAAAGAAGAAATACTACCTTACAAAGAAATTTACTAGACTATTTAAATAATAATAAAATATTACACATAGGAATAGGCATTCTAAAAAAGTAAACATAAATTTGTATTAACATATTAATATTAATGAAAGCAGTTGACTATTTAACTGCTTTTATTATATAATCGTTTTTGTTAGTTGCCTAACAAAATGGTGGTGAATGTAAAATGAATAAAAGATCTATTTTATCAGAAGTAAAAGAAATAGATATGTTAATTATCAGAAAGACGATGCAAGAAGCAAAAAATAATAACATACCAACAATAACACCAATACAATGTAGAATAATAGAATATTTAATACAACATCAAGGTGAACAAGTACTTCAAAGAGACTTAGAAAAGTTTCTGAAACTAAGAAGATCTACCATTTCTGGCGTATTACAAACAATGGAAAAAAATAAGATCATTGAAAAAAAGAATGTAAAAGAAGATGCTAGATCAAAAGAAATAATATTTTCACCAGTTGCACAAGAAAAACACGAAAAAATAAAAGAAAAATTAAATAAATTTGAAGAAATAATAAGAAAAGATATATCAGATGATGATTTAAATATCTTTTTTAAGGTGACTGAACAAATAAAAAATAATTTACAAGGAGGGAATAATTAATGATAAAATTATTTAAGAATTTTACTAAAAAAGATATAGGTTTAATTCTTACATGTATACTTTTAATAATATTTCAAGTTTGGTTAGACTTAAAATTACCAGATTACATGTCTGAAATAACTGTATTAGTTCAAACTGATGGTAGTAGTGTAAGAGATGTTTTAACACAAGGAAGTTATATGTTAGCCTGTGCTGGAGGAAGTTTAATATCTGCATTCTTTGTTTGCTATCTAGCATCATTAATATCAGCAACATTTTCCAAAAATATCAGAAAAAAACTTTTTGAAAAAGTAGAAAGTTTTGGTATGGAAGAAATAAAATTATTTTCAACAAGTAGTTTAATTACAAGAACAACTAATGATATTACAAACATCCAAATGTTTATATCTATGGGCTTACAAATGATGATTAAAGCTCCTATTACAGCTGTTTGGGCTATCTTGAAAATACTTAATAAAAGTTGGCAATGGAGTGTATTAACTTTAATTGCTGTTATTATCTTACTTATGACTGTAGCAACTATAATTTTAATAGTTTTACCTAAATTTAAAGTAGTTCAAAAATTAATTGATAATATAAATAATTTAACAAGAGAAAATTTAACTGGAATAAGAGTAATTAGAGCATTTAATGCTGAAAAGTATCAAGAAGATAAATTTGAAGAGGGAAATACAAAGCTTACTAACACTCAATTATTTAACCAAAAAATGCTTTCTATTATGTCCCCAATCATGTATTTAATAATGAATTTATTAACATTAGGAATCTACTTTATAGGAGCAACTTTAATAAGTAATTCTCTTTTAGCAGATAAAATAAGTTTATTTAGTGACATGGTAGTATTTTCATCATACGCAATGCAAGTTATTATGGCCTTTTTAATGCTTGCTATGATCTTTATAATGTATCCTAGAGCAGCTGTTTCAGCAGACAGAATCAATGAAGTCTTAAATACAAAGATAAAAGTAGAAGATGGAACAATATCTAAAGAAAATGATGTAAAAGGAAAAGTTGAATTTAAAAATGTTTCATTTAAATATCCCGATTCCGATGAATATATCTTAAAAGATGTATCATTCACTGCAAATAAAGGTGAAACGGTTGCCTTTATTGGTTCAACAGGTTCAGGAAAAAGTACATTAATAAATTTAGTACCTAGATTTTATGATGCTACAGATGGTGAAATTTTAATAGATGATATAAATATTAAAGATTATACGTTAGAAACATTGCATAGTAAATTAGGATACGTACCACAAAGAGCTGTAATGTTTAATGATAGTATTAACTATAACGTCAGCTATGGTTCTAAAAAAATTACAGATAAAAAAATAAAAGAAGCCATTAAAGTAGCTCAAGCAGAGGAATTTGTTTCAAAAATGCCAGATAAATATGAACATAATATTGCTCAAGGTGGAACAAATGTGTCCGGCGGCCAAAAACAAAGATTAGCTATTGCTAGAGCGATTGCTAAAGATCCTGAAATATATATATTTGATGATTCTTTTAGTGCCCTAGATTATAAAACAGACTATTTATTAAGAACTGAATTAAAGAAATATACTAAAACAGCAACAAGTCTAATCGTTGCCCAAAGAATAGGAACTATTATGAATGCTGATAAAATAATAGTTCTAGACGAAGGAAATGTTGTTGGTATTGGTACACATAAAGAATTATTAAAAAATTGCCCAGTTTATAAAGAAATAGCATACTCACAACTTTCAAAGGAGGAGTTAGAAAATGAATAATGAAGATCAAAACAAAAATCAAAAGCGAAATATGATGCATGGTCCAAGAACTTCAGAAAAGCCAAAAGACTTGAAAAAAGCAATTAGTAAAATGATCCAATATCTTCATAATTTTATTCCCCTAATAATAATAGCTTTAATATTAGCATCATTAAGTTCAGTATTTTCAATTATAGGTCCTAATAAACTAAGTGATTTAACAGATGAAATATCAAAAGGTTTAATCATCAATCAAAAAAACTTAAAATTAATAACCAATGATATTACAAGTGATTTAACTGAAAAAAATATTCAAGAAAAAACTACAAATATTTTAGACTTTAAAATGGATGAAAATCTATTAGCAAATATCTTAAAAAATCCAGATATTAGTAATGAAGATAAGAAAACTTTCCAAGAAGTCTTAAAAAAAATAAGTAGTGATAAAAATAACACTTTAAACTACATAAATTCATTACCAGATAGTATAAAAAATGAACTATTTCAAGATAGTACATATAAAAATGTAAAAATAACTAAAGAAGATAAAATAAAATACTTAAACACAATTAATAATATTGATCCTAAAAAAATGGATACTTCATTTATAAATAGTATTCCAGAAAGTATTCAAAAAATATTATTACCAACATCAACTATAAAAAATACTAAAATCTCAACTAGTGATAAAGTAGCATTTTTAAAAACAATGGGTACTATAAAAGACAATAAAAATACTAAAAAAGTATATAAAAGTCTTGATAAATTACCTCAAAATATTAAAAAATTAATAAATCCAAAAATGAACTTTAAGACTATTAATAGTATTGCTTTATTCTTATTAATACTATATTTAATTAGTGCCTTATTTAACTTTATTCAAAGTTTTATTATGGCAAGTGTTTCAAATAATTTTGCTAAATCTCTTAGAAGTAAAATTTCTAAAAAAATAAATAATTTACCATTAAAATATTTCGATCATAATAGCTATGGAGATATTTTATCAAGAGTAACTAATGATGTAGATACAATAGGTGTTTCGATGTATCAAAGTTTAGGTTCATTAATTGGAGCAATCACTTTATTTATTGGTTCAATAATCATGATGTTTATAACAAATTGGATTATGGCCTTAACAGCAATTATTTCATCATTAATAGGATTTGTTTTAATGTTCTTAATCTTAGGAAAATCCCAAAAATATTTTGCAGCACGTCAAGTAGAGTTAGGAAAATTAAATGGACATATAGAAGAAATTTATTCATCACATAATGTTGTAAAAGCCTATAATGGAGAAAAAGATGCATCTAAAAAGTTTGATGAATTAAATGAAAGTGTATATAATTGTAATAGAAAAAGTCAATTTTTATCAGGCCTTATGCCTCCACTAATGTCCTTTATTGGAAACTTTAGTTATGTTGCAGTTTGTATCGTAGGAGCATCCCTTGTAATAAATGGTAAAATTACATTTGGTATAATAGTAGCATTTATATTATATGTTAGATTATTTACTAGTCCTCTTTCTCAAATCGCTCAAGGATTATCACAACTTCAAACAACCGCAGCAGCAAGTGAAAGAGTATTTGAAATGTTAGAAGAGAAAGAAATGGAAGACGAAAGTTATATTAAGAAAACTCTTACTAACGAAGAGGCAAAGGGAAATATAGAATTTTCTCATGTAAAATTTGGTTATGATGATGAAAAAGTAATAATTAAAGATTTTAATTGTAAAGTAAAAAAAGGTCAAAAAGTAGCTATCGTAGGACCAACCGGAGCAGGTAAAACAACTATGGTAAACTTATTAATGAAATTCTATAATATTAATTCAGGAGATATAAAAATAGATGGTATATCAATTAATGAATTAACAAGGGACAATATTCACAAGTTATTCGTTATGGTTTTACAAGATACTTGGTTATTTAATGGTACTATTAGAGATAACATTAAATATAATAAAGAAAATGTCAGCGATGAAGAAATTTGGAATGCCTTAGAAACAGTAGGAGTAGATCACTTTGTTAAAACTTTGCCAAATGGTCTAGACTATGTACTAAATGATAATGATTCCATATCCGCCGGTCAAAAACAATTACTTACAATAGCACGAGGAATGATAGAAGATTCAACTTTCTTAATACTAGATGAAGCAACTTCATCAGTAGATACTAGAACAGAAGAATTAGTACAAAAAGCAATGGATAAATTAACCGAAGGCAAAACATCATTTATAATAGCGCACCGCCTTTCAACTATAAAAAATGCTGACTTAATATTAGTAATGAAAGATGGTAATATTATAGAGCAAGGAACACATACAGAATTATTAAATAAAAAAGGCTTTTATGCCGACTTATATAATTCTCAATTTGAAGGTTAATCTATAACAAACAAATACTAATATACATAAAGATAAGTCCTACGATAGTAGAAATAAGACTTATCTTTTTTCTATTATACGATAATGACTCAGGGAAAAGTTCATATAAACTAATATTACTCATAATACCAGCAATTAAACTAAGCATAATTCCTAATAAAAAGTTATTAATATAGTTTTTTAAAAATAAAAAAGCTAAAACAGCACCAAAAGGTTCAGATAATGCCGCAACAACTGTATATAAAATAGCTTTAAATTTACTTTTTGTAGAATAATATATTGGAACAGCAATACTAATGCCTTCAGGAATATTATGTAATAAGATAGCAAGTGCTAAACTAAAGCCTAATCTAATATCAACACTAGCAGTAAGAAATGTAATGATACCTTCTGGTAAATTATGAATAATAATAGCAAGCATTGAACTAATACCAACTTCATAAAGTTTATCATCACTATATTCTAATTTTTTATTAATAAAAGTAGATAAAATAATACCAATCGTAAAGAAAATAAGAATAAACAAAATAGAAGGAATATATTTATATTCACTGATAAAGTAATTATATGCCTCCGGTATCAAATCAAAAAAACTAGCACTAAGCATAACTCCACTAGCAAATCCCAAAGAACTAATAATAATCTTTTCCTTATCTTTAAATTTAAAAAGTATTGGAATAATACCAAGTATAGTAGCACTACCTGCAATCGTAGTAAGAATAAAAGCATAATTTGTATTCATTTTATCACCTAAATAATTATATATTAATTACTATTTAAAAATACCTTTAAAATAATAATTAATAAAATACTAGTTTAAAAATAAATATAAATTTGTTATAATACTCCTGAAAAGAGAGGGTTAACTATGAATTATGATTTATTAATGAACCAAGAAATATCATCTTTAACAGAACCTAAAACATTATTATTACACGCCTGTTGTGCTCCTTGTTCATCTGTGTGCCTTAAAAGATTAGGACAACATTTTAAAATAACTATTCTTTTTTATAATCCAAATATAACAGAGGAGGAAGAGTATTTAAAAAGACTAACCGAAATAAAAAGGTTCATAAAACAGTTAAAAGTAAAGTATGAAATAAATATTATAGAAGCAAAATATGATCCAGATACTTTTTTTAATTTGACTAAAGGAATGGAAAATATACCTGAAAGAGGTAGTCGTTGTTACAAATGTTACAAATTAAGATTAAAAGAAACTTTAAAAATAGCCGAGGAAAATAATTTTGACTACTTCACGACAACTTTAACACTTAGTCCTTACAAAAATACAAACTGGCTAAATGAAATAGGGGAGGATATCTCTAAATCATCACCAGTAAAATTCTTAAACTCAGATTTCAAAAAACATAATGGTTATAAAGAAAGTATAGAATTATCTAAAAAATACAATCTGTATCGTCAAAATTATTGTGGATGTATCTATTCTAAAAGAGCAAGTGATATAAAAAAAGAAAGTGCCTAAGCACTTTTTTTAATACTGTTTTTGTATTTGTTTAACATTTTTAGTTTTTTCAACCTTTTGAATAGTATTAGCTAAAATATTTAAAGCAATTTGTTCCGTTTTTCTATCAACATCACGTAATGGATTTAATTCTACAATATCCATTGAAGAGACCATATCAATATGATTTAATACCTCATCTAAAATTTGCATTGCTTCCTCTTCATTAATTCCATCAACTTCTGGAATAGATACTCCGGGAGCAACCTCTGGATCAATAACATCTAAATCGTAACTAATATGAATAGACTTAACTCTATCTCCTGCAATTTTAAAAGCTTCATCCATTACAGCTTTAATGCCTTTCTTTTTCAAATCATCTGTTGTAAAAACTGTAACACCAGAATACTTAACATTATCTTTTTCCCATGGATCAATACTTCTAGCTCCAACTATAACTGTTCTTCTAGGGTCAATCACACTACCATGATGAAATTTTCTAAGTTCATCACATTTATATCCTGTAATAGCGGCACATGGTAATCCATGAATATTACCACTTACAGTAGTTTCAAATGTATTATAATCAGTATGAGCATCTATCCAAATCATTCCCATTTCTTCTTGAATAGAGCAATCAGCTAAAGCACTACTAACAGCAATAGAATGATCGCCTCCAATAGTTATAGGAAATAATCCTTTCTTAATTTGCTCAACCTCAATTTGATAAAGCTTAGTATTAAACTTATCAATCTCGTATTCATTTTTTCTTCTATCAGATAAATTTCTACTTTTAATAATTTTTTCATCTTGCATTAGAGAAATCATTTCTCCTGTATATGTTTTTTTCATATCATTCATAAGTTGCCCCGGTCCAAATTTAGCTCCATCTATATGAACGCCTAAATCGCTACCAGCACCTATTAAAACTGTCTTCATAAATATCACCGTACTAATAATATCGTAAAATAATGTCTATCGCAACATCTTTTTCTTTAATTTTACAAAAGTTTACGATATAATAGCCATAGGAGATGGGAATTTTGAAAAAGCTAAGCGAATTATATAACATAGATAGTAATATAGAAATAAAAGGAATAAAAATCAACTCAAAAGAAATAGAACCCGGCGATTTATTTGTTTGTACAATGGGAGTAAAAGTAGATCGTCACGATTATATAGAAGATGCTATAAATAGAGGAGCTGCCGCACTTGTTGTAAGTCGAGATAACATCACAGCTAGTGTCCCTGTTATCAAAGTTGAAGATACAAATAAAGAACTACCAATATTATGTAGAAAATTCTATGATGATCCAGAAAAAAAACTAACAGTAATAGGAGTAACGGGTACTGATGGAAAAACATCTACTAGTACAATAATATCAACATTAATCGGAAATGATACGTGTGCATATATGGGAACAAATGGACGCAGTTACAAAGATGTAAAAAAAGACATTTCCAATACTACACCAGATGCCGACAAAATATATAAATACTTTGATGAATTTCAGAAAGCTGGTTGCAAATATGTTGCAATGGAAGCTAGTAGTGAAGCTTTCTATCGTGGCAGAATGCAAGGATTAGAATTTGATGTTTCAGTAATTACAAACATAACAAGAGAACACCTAAATATACATGGTTCATTTGAAAATTATATAGAGTGCAAAAGTATGTTATTTAAACAAACCAAAAAAAGTGGAGTTTGTATTTTAAATCATGATGATTCTTGCTATGAACAAATAAAAAATATCTGCAATGGCAAAGTATTAACATACGGAAAAACAGAAGACAATACACTACAAATAGTAAACTATAAAGTAAATCCAAAATGTACATACATAACTTATAAATATGAAGATAAAATATATAATATAAAAAGCCCTCTATTAGGAGAATTTAATGTTTATAATCTAGCAGGTGCAATTTTAGCATGTCTTTCAGTAAATATTAGTTGGGATCAAATACTAGAAAACCTAGACAAGGTAGTAGTAGATGGTCGTATGGAATTACTTGATACTGATACTCCTTATTATGTTATGATAGATTATGCACATACTCCTAACGGAATAAGTAATTTATTAAAATTTGTTCATACGTTAGATATTAATCGTTCTATAGTAGTAATAGGTTCAGCGGGAGAAAGAGATTATTTAAAAAGACCAATTATGGGTGAAACAATATTAGATAATGCTACATATGCAATTTTTACCTATGAAGATCCACGAAGCGAAGAACCAATCGATATAATAAATCAGTTAATTTCTAAAGCAAAAGAAACGCACAACAACTATGAAATAGAAGTAGATAGAAGAACTGCAATAAAAAAAGCGATTAATATGGCTAAAGACAAAGATATGGTTTTAGTACTAGGAAAAGGTAATGAAACATATCAAAAATTAAAAAATGAAACAATATATTTTAATGATGTCGAAGAAGCATATAAAGCTGTAGAAGAAAGAAAAGAAAGAGAAAATTCTTTTGTAAATGAATAAAAGAAGAATTAATTATAAAAATAAATAGAAGAAAGCGAGAAGAATAAAATGGAAGAAAAGAAAAATGTAAAAGATGAAAAAATTCAAGCATCAATAATAGTTATATTAGTATTTTTATTAGTAATATTAGTTATTGGTGTTACATATTCAGTATTTAGTTATAAAAAGGAAGGATCAATTCTTAATACAATTACTACAGCAACTATGACTATGAACTATGTTGAAGGTGATGCTGGAATTACTATAACAGATGCACTACCTACGAGTGATGAAGTAGGAAAAAAACTATCAAATGGAAATGAAGTATTTGACTTTTCAGTTACAACTTCAATTACTGGAAACCAATCTATCGTTTACGAAATAACAGCAGTAAAACAACCTGAGTCTACTATGGATAATTCAGGAGCTAAACTTTACTTAGAATCGGGAGTAACTCCAGATAATTATGATACAGTAGTTTTAGCACCTACAAAGTATACACCACTTGCCGAAGATGATAATATTGGAGCAAAAGCAGGTGAAATGATTCTAGCATCAATTCAAAGCGTAAAAAGTGAAACAACTTATTACCGTTTAAGAATGTGGATAGCAGATGACTACCAAATACAAACATCAAGTGAATCATTTGCAGTTAAAGTAAACGCTTATGGAAAAAGTACTCCACTAAGACAAAATCCATAAATAATAAATAAAATTTATATAATAAAAAGAAAAACATATAATTAATTAAGGATGTGATTATATGTTTTTTCATTTATTGGATTTATTAAGAGGATTTTTTGTAACAGGAAGTTACTCAAATCAAGTTTTCCCGGAACCATTAAATGAGGCTGACGAAGAAAAATATTTACAACAAAAACAATTAGGAAATCAAGAAGCTAGAAACAAATTAATAGAGCATAATTTAAGACTAGTCGCTCATATTGTAAAAAAATTTGACTACAAAGAATCTGATCAAGATGATTTAATAAGTATAGGAACAATAGGATTAATAAAAGGAGTGGATACCTTTTCAACCGACAAAGGCGTTAAACTTACAACATATTGTGCTCGTTGTATAGAAAATGAAATTCTAATGCATTTTAGAAGTTCAAATAAATTTACTAAAAACATTTCATTAAACGATGCTATAGGATATGACAAAGAAGGAAATGAAATTGCTTTATTAGATATATTAAAAACACCAAAAGAGGATTTTTTAGAAGACATTGCTAATAAAGATAATATAAAATTAGTAAAAAAGTATATGAAAATACTAACACCTCGAGAAAAAAATATTATTATTGAAAGATATGGTTTAAATAACCAAGATCAACTTACTCAAAAAGATATTGCAAATAAACTACATATATCAAGAAGTTATGTTTCTAGAATAGAAAAAAGAGCATTAACCAAAATGCTACGTGAATTCATTAAAAATAATAATATAGACTAAAATGTATAAAATTCCTGGACCGTTCAATAATAAAAATGTATAATAAAATTGGTACTAGGAGTGATATATATGACTGAAAAGAAAAGAAATATACAAGAAAAATTACCTCTAAATTTTTCTATAATAGTAACTATAATATTTATACTATTAACTATAATAGCAGTATATATATTACAAAAATACGCTCCTATATTAACATTAAAAGGTAAAAATAATATAACAATAAACTATAAAGAAAAATATATTGAACCCGGATATAAGTTAACAATAAACAAAATAGATAAAACAAAAAAAGTAAAAATAACAGGTAAAGTAAACTCAAAAAAACTTGGTAGATATATTATAAAGTATTCATACAAAACAGGCATATTTAAAACTACCAAAAAAAGAATTGTCAAAGTAAAAGATCTTACTAAACCAGTTATAATACTAAATGGAAGTAAAGAAACCTATATATGTCCTAATAGTGAATATACTGAGTCAGGATATACAGCAACCGATAATTATGATGGAGATATAACAAAAAAGGTAAAAAGAGAAGTTACAGAAAATGAAATAATATACAAAGTAGTAGACAAATCTAATAACAAAACAATTATTAAAAGAAAAATATTAAAAAAGGATATTACAAAACCAACAATAATATTAAAAGGACAGCCTACAGTAAACCTTCAAATAGGTCAAGTATATCAAGAAGAAGGATATACAGCAACCGATAACTGTGATGGGGATATAACAAATAAAGTAACGATAGATAATAAAGTAGATTCTAATACTATAGGAACATATAAAATAATATATACAGTAACAGATAATAATCAAAATAACACAACAGTAGAAAGAATAGTAAATATTAATAAAAAAACTCCAATAGGCACAATTTATCTTACCTTCGACGATGGCCCTAGATATGGTACAACAGATAAAATACTAGATATTTTAAAAGAAGAAAATGTAAAAGTAACATTCTTTGTCACAAATTCAGGACCTGACGAATTAATAAAAAGAGCCTATGATGAAGGGCATACAATAGCACTACATACTGCAACTCATAATTATGGTGTTATATATTCCTCTAAAGAAGCTTATTTTAACGATTTAAAACAAGTTCAAGATAGAGTAGAAAGAATAACCGGTTATCATTCTATGATTATTAGATTTCCCGGAGGAAGCAGTAATACTGTTAGTAGAAAATATAGTCAAGGAATAATGTCCATTTTAACAAGAGAAGTATTAAGTAGAGGTTATAAATATTATGATTGGAATATTTCCAGTGGTGATGCTGGTGAAACAAAAAGCAGTGATGGAGTCTATTCAAATGTAGTATCAAGGCTATCTCATGACAAAGTAAATATGGTTCTAATGCATGATATTAAACCATATACTAGAGATGCTTTAAAAAGAATAATTGACTATGCAAAACAAAATAATTATATTTTCTCAAAAATAGATGAAACTACTGAAATGATCTCTCAAAAGGTAAATAACTAATCCAAGAAAATATCAAAACTAGTAAAATAATTAAAAATGCGATATAATATAAAACGTGGTGATTAATTTGAAAATAATACCAAGTATGTATTTAAAAAGTATAGAAAACATTCCATATCAAAAATTAAAGCAAAAAAATATAAAGGCTCTTATCTTTGATTTAGATAATACTCTTGCACTTTTAGATGAAAAAAAATGCCCAGATAGAGTTATAACTTTAATAAACAATCTAAAAAAAGATTTTAAAATATTTATTATAACCAACAGTCCACAGAAAAGAGCAAAACCATATAAGATGGCACTTGATGTACCAGTTATCAGTATGGCTATGAAACCACTAACAAAAGGATTAAGACAAATAAGTAGGAAATACCATTTAAAAAAAGAAGAAATGGTAATGATTGGAGATCAATTAATAACAGACATATTATCAGGAACTAAATACGGAATACAAACAATTTTAATAGATCCATTAGGAGAAAAGGACTTAAAAATTACCAAAATAAATAGACTAATAGAAAATAGAATAATAAACAACTATCAAAAAAAAGGACTATTTGAAAGAGGGAAGTATTATGAATAAAAAATGCCAAGGATGTGGAGTAATTCTTCAAGATGAAAATATAAAAAACGAAGGATATACAACAAATATAGAAAACGAGATTTGTCAAAGATGTTTTAGATTAAAAAACTATGGAGAATATCAATCAGTAGCAAAATCTAATGATGAATATGAACAAATTTTAAAAGAAATAAGTAAAACTAAAGATTTAATAATTTATGTTATTGATATTTTAAATATTGAGGAAAACTTAGAAGATATAAAAAATATCTTTGACAATAACTTAATATTAGTTATTAATAAAAGAGATGTTATACCAAGATCCGTTAAAGATGCTAAAATAATTGAATATATGAAAGAAAAATATCCCTTTTTTAATGACGTAATTATTATAAGTAGTAATAAAAACTACAACATAGATCACTTGTTAAAAAGAATAAAATTTTATCAAACAAGTAAAAATGTATATGTCGTAGGGCATACAAATGCAGGTAAATCAACCCTAATTAATAAATTAATTAAAAATTATTCTGATAATACTCAAGAATTAACGATATCAAACCTACCATCTACAACATTAAATACAATTACTATTGAAATAAATGACTATCTTACTATTGTAGATACCCCGGGTTTAATAGATAACACATCACTTACTAATTATGTTGATGATAAAACATTAAAAAGAATGAGTCCTCAAAAAGAAATAAAACCAAAAACATACCAATTAAGAAAAGGTCAGTCTATTATTATTGAAAATCTATTTAGATTAGACTATATAGATGGTGAAAAAAACAGTTTTACAATCTATGTTTCTAATAATATAAAAGTAAAAAGAGTTATAACATCAAGACATAAAGAATTACATGGCTTATATAAAACAACATATGATTTAGCCTATAATAAAGATCTAGTAATAAATGGCTTAGGTTTTATAAAAATAACCAACAGGGGAATAATTGATGTATATCTAGATCAAAAAGTAAAAACTTTCTTAAGAGATAATTTAATTTAGTTAAACAAAAAATTCTTCAAAGGAAAATCTGTAAAATATAAAAATATAAAGTAGATAACAAAAATAGAAATAATACTCAAGTAATTTAATTTATTTGAGTATTTTTTAATTCTACAAGTAATAATTTGACTGCTTAAAATACTAATAAATAATATAATAAAAGTAATAAAAAGATTAACTTTTAGTAAATAAGTTATAATAAGATAAAATGCTATAAAAAATATTATACAAGAGAAGAATTTAATTAAAATTTGTATATATTTATCCTTTCTCTTAGAAAAAATAAGAAAGATAATATATGCTGAAAAAGTAGCTTTTAAAATAGAAAAAATACTATTATTAGTAGCAAAAAATATTCTTAAAACAGGAATAGAAATAAATGAATAAATATAAAAACAAAACAAAACTAATAATAAAATAATAAAACAATCTCCAAGACATGTCTTCATATAATTCACCTGTTAAAGTATATGTTTTTAGTTATAAAATATATTCAAAAAAATTATATAATATGTTATTATATCTATATAAGATAGTGAGGGATTACTATGAAAAAAAGTATTAATGAAAAAGCATTTACAATGGTTGAATTAATTGCAACGATTGCTATCATGGCCATCATTTTATTAATGGCTGTTCCAAATATATTGGGAGTAGTAGATAAAAATAAAAAAACAACTTATGTTAACGATGCAAAAAAACTTATCTCTGCGGCAAAAAGTAAATTTGAGGCGGATACAACACTGCCGGAACCGACAAGCAATTTTTGTCTAGTGTTTAAATTAGATAATTTGAATACCAAGTTACAAAAAGGCCCAAATAGTGGTAGTTATGATAAAGACTACTCATACGTTACAGTAACCAAAGAAAATACAAAATACATTTATGGTGTTCAATTAGTAGAAGCATATAAATCAGGTAATTCTACAATGTATAGAGGTATTGCATATACTAAGACTACTCCCACAACATCATCTGTAAAAAGACAAAATGCAGATAAAACTGTAGATTATAAAAGTTTATTAGAATTATCTGCTCAGAATGGCACCGATTGTCCATCTGGATTAGCATACACAAATGGAAAAATAGAAGGTAATTATCAAAATAATATAAAAGTAGGAGATAAATTATCTGTAAGTTATAAAATTGGTTCAAATGTAGAAGCAATAGGAAAGACAGAAGATAGTTGTACAGTTACGAGTAGTTATACTAAAGAGTGTGAAGTAACATTACCATCATTAACCCCTGAAGAAGGTTATAGTAGTATAGGTTGGGCTACATCGAATGGTAATAAAACTGGTAGTATCCCCGGTGCAAAAATAAAATTGAAAAACAAGTCTATTATTTATTATGCTAATGCGATAGATAATATAGCTCCAACTATTGAAATGTCAGCAGAAGAGGATGCGGAATATAGTAAAGATAAGAAAATAGATATTACAATAAAAGATTTAGGAAGTGGCTTAAAAGAAAATGCTACCATAGAATATGGTCTATCAACATCAAAAGCTACTGCACCTACGGTATATAAAAAATTAAGTTTCACCTACGAAAAGGGTGAAAAAGAAGCATCTGCAACAATTTATACTAGTGATTATAGAGAAAATTTAAATGGTAAATATTATTTATGGATCAAGCAAAATATAGAAGATGTTAAAGGAAATAAAAATAATGGAACAACAATTTCCAAGGGAACATTTAACATTAATAATACAAATTCATCATGTCGTTTTGAACCAGATCAAGCTATTACCATTACTACAGGAGGGCAAGTTACACTATCTTTAGTTTGTACAGATGACCAAGTTGGTATAGAAGATAAACAACTAACCAAAGACGACTTTTTCACTAGTGTTGACGACATTATAAGTATTAATAATATTAAAAGAATAGTTGTAACTTCTGGTTATAAATACGATATAACTATATCAGGAGAAAACGCCGGTTCAACAACTTTAGTACTGCCAGCAGGTACAATAAGTAATAAGGCTGGTAATAGTGGAGATGACGATACTGAAACTCAAAACATTAAAGTAGAAAATAAAGTATATTCTATAGAATATAGGCTAGGAAGCAATGCAACAAGTTTATCAAAAACAAAAGATAGTTGTACAGTAATAGGAAATAGTAATGAATGTACTATAACTTTACCAGATTATGTTGTAGGATCAGGATATACCAAAACAGGTTATAGTAAAATAGAAGATGACATAAACGGACAACAACCGAATAGTACTATCACTCTAACAGGAAATATTGTTCTATATGCTAATGCAATAGATAACACGATTCCAACTATATCTATCGATAAGCAGGAGTCAACAACATACAGTAAAGAACAACAGGTTAATTTAACAATTAAAGATAATGGCTCAGGGTTATCAAATAACGTTTCTTTCGCTTATGGTTGGAGTACAAGTAATGAAGATTCTCCAGAAACAATAACTTCAGTTACAATTCCATTAGATAATAAAAAAGAAACAACTTACACAATAAAACAAGATTCATTAACAGGCACATACTATCTCTGGATCATGCCTATTAATATTTCAGATAAAGTTGGTAATACTGTAACTGATAATCTAATATCTTCTGGTGTTTTTAAATTTGATAATGATGCACCAGACATTGAAATTGTAGAGGACAATAGTCAAGTTGCAGAAACTAGCAAAAATATAGTAGTTAATATTACAGATTATGAAAGTAAGATAGTACCGGGGGGAAAGATTAGATATGGTTGGACAACTGACTATGCACAAGAACCAACAACTATTAGTGAAATTTCCCTAACAAATACTACCAATGTTGAAAAAACAACCATTGAAATAAATCAATCTGATCTTAATGGAAAATACTATTTATGGATTGAACCTGTAAATTTAAAAGATACCTTAGGAAATACAGCTGATTATTATACTACTTCAATGAGTTACTTTGTTTTTGATACAAAGCCACCAATCATTTCTATTGAGTCAGTTAGCCCAAAAAGTGTTTCAGTAGGCGTGCCATATCCAATAACTATTAAATTAAAATGTGATGATGCAAGTACATGTACTATTACAAATGAGATAGTAAAAAACACTATCATTTATGTAGGAACTAACAAAAATACTTCATCATATGTCACTAACTATGACAATGCAACTCTAACAATATATATAACTGTAAATTCACAAACAACTGGAAAAATAATGATAATAATCCCACCAAATGCTATAAAAGATGAAGTTGGAAATTATGCTTCCACAACATCATTAAGCACTAATATATCAGTATATAAAGACTATCAAGTAACTAATTTAATAAAAAACAATTCATTTCAATCAGGTACTACAGATTGGGAATTAAGTGGAGGAGCCAGAGTAGAAAGTTGTGGTCGTTCTGATGACACTGTAACAAATAACTGCTTAACATTTAGCGCTGGTCAACAACCAATGGCAAAACAAACACTATCAAAAACATCGCCAACTATTAATCATAAATATTATGGTTCAATATGGTTTTACAGTTATCCCGCATATTCTAGTGATGACGCTAGATATGAATGGTTTTATAACGATGTCGGCAAAAACTCATCAAGCACTCTAGTATTTGCCGATAAAAGAACAACGACAACACTAAATTGGAAATTATTATCTAGTATTCAACAAATAACATCATCAACATATTTAGATAAAGAGTGGACCATTAGAAACTTTGCCATTAATGCAACAGACAAAGCATTTATGGATTCACTAACACTTGTTGATTTAACCGAAACATTCGGAAGTGGAAACGAGCCATCAAAAGAATGGTGTGATGAAAATCTTATAAGCTTTAGTAATAGCAAAACTGTAAAATATTATTAATTATAAAATAGGCTTCAAAATAAGAAGTCTATTTTAATTATTAATTGAAAATATTGTAAAATTATGAGATAATTTTACTTGGTTAGGAGGTGTTTGTATTGAATAATAATGACTATGTAAAAGAAATTCGTGAAAAAACAGATATAGTTGATATTATTGGTGAAAGAATACCTCTCGTAAAAAAAGGAAAAAACTTCTTTGGAGTTTGCCCGTTTCATGATGATACATCTCCATCATTATGCGTTTCAAGAGAAAAACAAATATATACTTGTTTCTCATGTCATGCAACAGGAAACGTTTATACATTTTTAATGAACTACGAAAATATTACATTTCCAGAAACTCTAAAATATTTAGGAGAAAAAGTAGGTATAAATACTACTAATATTAAAATAAAAAAAACAGATTCTAAATATCAAAAATATTATGATATATACGATTTAGCCTTAAAATATTACCAAAATAATTTATCAACAAAAATGGGAAATAATGCTAGAAACTATCTAAAAGAAAGAAAAATAGATGAAGAGACTATAAAAGAATTTCAAATAGGGCTATCCCTAAAAACTTCAGACGATCTAACTCAATTATTATTAAAAAAATACGATTTACTAGATCTAAACAAAATAGGTTTATCGAGTGATGCCCATGATATTTATAATGATAGAATAATGTTTCCATTATATGATATAAATGGTAAAGTAGTAGGCTTTTCGGGAAGAATATATACATCGGGAAAAGACAACAAATACGTAAATACAAAAGAAACCCCAATCTTTAAAAAAGGTGAATGCTTATATCACTATCATATTGCCAAAGAACAAGTAAGAATAAGTAAAAATCTTATTATTATGGAAGGGTTTATGGATGTAATAAGAGCTAGTACCATTAATGTAAAAAATACTATCGCTCTTATGGGAACAGCCTTAACTACAGAACAAATACTCTTAATAAAAAGATTATCAAACAATATTATTTTATGTTTAGATGGTGATGAGCCGGGAAGAAAAGCGGCATACAAAATAGGAGAAATGTTTTTAAAAGAAAACATAGAAGTAAAAGTAATAACTCTTCCAAATGATGATGATCCTGATAGTTTTATTCTTAAAGAGGGCAAAACATCATTTTTAAATTATATAGAAAATGCTATTAATTATAATGATTACAAAATAAAAGTAATGAGAGAAAACGTAAATTTTAATAGTGTTGAAGAAACATCTAACTATATAAACACAGTAATAAAAGAAATTAGTACCATAAATGATGAAATTAGAACAGAAATTATTTTAAAAAAGCTTGCAAAAGATTTCAATATAGGGTATAATACCTTGGAAAAAAAGTTTTTGAATGAACGAAGTCAAATTCAAGAACAAAATAAACCGCAAATAGTTAAAAAGGTAAGTACAATACATAAAGATAAGTATAAAAAAGCAATAGAACAAGTAATTTATTTCATGTTAACAAATGAGTGGGTAATTAGTGAAGTAGAAAGAAGTAAACTTCTAATACCAGAAGAAGATATGAGATTTTTAGTTAGAGAAATAATCTATTATTACCAAAAATATGGACAAGTTACTATTGCTGATTTTATTACTTATTTAGCGGATAAAGAAAAATTATTAGTTTCACTAAATGGAATATTAAATAGTGATTATACGGATCAAGTCGATAAAGAAACATTATATTTGTATTTCAAAGTAATAAGGGAAGATACAATAAATAAACAAATAAAAGTCTTAGAAAGAAAATTAAAAGATGAATTAGATCCAGTAAAACAAGCCATTATAGGAAATGAAATAATATCTTTACGGATAGGAGAAAATAAAAATGGTTGAAGAAATAACGACTTTTGATGAAAGAAAAGAAAAATTAATAGCCTTAGGTAAAAAACAAGGCTATATTACATATGAACAATTAGCAGATAAGCTAAAAGGACTAGAAATAGACAGTGATACATTAGATGAATTATATAATACCTTTATTGAAAGTGGTATTGAAATAGTTTCTGAAGATGGTAGTGATGAAGAAGCTAGTGCTGCTGAAATTACTGCAGATACTCAAGTTGAAGATTTAACACTATCTAAAGATGTAAAAATAAATGATCCTGTAAGAATGTATTTAAAAGAAATAGGACGTATAAATCTTCTTACAAGTGATGAAGAGTTTGAATACGCTCATCGCGCCGTAGAAGGTGATGAAGAAGCAAAAAAAGCCTTAGCAGAATCAAATTTACGTCTAGTTGTATCAATCGCAAAACGCTACGTTGGACGTGGAATGCTTTTCCTAGACTTAATACAAGAAGGAAACATTGGCCTAATGAAAGCAGTTGACAAGTTTGACCCTACGAAAGGTTATAAATTTTCAACATACGCAACTTGGTGGATTAGACAAGCTATAACAAGAGCTATAGCAGATCAAGCACGTACAATACGTGTACCAGTTCACATGGTTGAAACTATCAATAAACTAGCTCGTATCCAAAGACAATTAACACAAGAGTTAAATCGTGAACCAACTGATGAAGAACTTGCCAAAAAATTAGGAATAACAGTAGAAAAAGTAAGGGAAGTATATAAAATTAGTCAAGACCCAGTATCATTAGAAACTCCAATAGGAGAAGAAGATGACTCTCATTTAGGAGATTTTATTAAAGATGAAAGAGCGATGGGGCCAGAAGAATATACTACTCAAGAAATGCTAAAAGAAGAATTAGACAGTGTTTTACTAACTTTAACAGAACGTGAAGAAAAAGTTTTACGTCTAAGATTTGGCCTTGATGATGGTCAATGTAGAACTCTAGAAGAAGTAGGTCAAATATTTGGGGTAACACGTGAAAGAATTCGTCAAATAGAGGCAAAAGCCCTTCGTAAATTACGTCACCCATCTCGTTCAAGAAAACTAAAGGACTTCTTAACTGATTAATTTATGTTTATTAATAACAGATTAAAAAAAGTAGGTGATTTAGTAGATACTAATTCATCTTTTTTAGATATAGGATGTGACCATGCCTTTTTAGATATTTATTTAGCAAGAAAAAAAGATAAAACTTTTTCAAAGATAGTTGCCTCAGATAATAAACAAGGACCATTAGATCAAGCAAAAAAGAACATTACAACATATCAATTACAACAAAAAATAGAATTGCGTTTAGGAAATGGTTTAGATGTATATACAAATGATATTGATACTGTTATTATTTCAGGAATGGGTGGTAGAAATATGATTGGTATTATAAAAGAACATTTAGAATACTTAAAAACAATCAAAACATTTATTTTATCACCCAACAACTATCAAAGTGATGTAAAAAAATTCCTAGTTCAAAAAGGTTATAAAATAGAAGACGAATACTTAGTAAAAGAAGGTAAAATAATATATCAAATAATAAAATTTATAAAGAAAAAATCCAAATATACTAAAAAAGAATATTTCTTCGGACCAATTCTTTTAACAAAGAAAAATGACTTATTTAATGAATATTATTACAAAGAACTAAAATCAAGAGAAATTTTATTACAGTTACTACCAAAAAACTATTACCTAAAAAAATTTAAATTACAAAAAGAGATAAAACTTATTAAAAGTGAATTAAAGGAAAATGTTTGATTTTATTCAGACTTTTTCCTTTTTGTTTTTATAAAATTAATAGATTATTATTTTAATATACTAAAAGCCACACCATAAGTGTGGTCTTAATATTAACTTAAAAAATATATATTTAATATCCATATTTTTTCTTGCTTTTCTTTTTTCTAGAACTTCCTAGAATAGAAACTCCAAGTATCAATAGGTAATAAATAATTAATTTTAAATTAATAGCTTGCCCCATTAATAAGGAAGCAATAAATAGTATTAATATAATACTAATTCCTAATAATAAACCATTTAAAAATAATTTATTATTAATTTTTCGACTGAGAGTAGTACTATTAAAATAAATAATTATAATAAAACCAATAAGTCTAATATAACTACATAACTTACTATCTATAATATTAAAATAGTATAAAATAGTTAATATAAGATTAAAAATTACTGCATAGATAAATATTTTACCTAATTGTTTTAAAATATTTTTCCAATTATCCATATCACACCTCTTTTTAAAAATTATACGTTTATGTATAAAAAAATATTCAACTTATCAAAATAATAATAGGTGATAATTATGGTATATATAGTAGTTTTATCTCGTACAATCTTTTATTATATTCTAATAAATATAGTTTATAGGTTTATGGGAAAACGTGAAGTAGGAGAATTAAGTATAATGGATTTAATAATTTCTATTTTAATTGCAGAATTAGCGGCAATGTCAATAGATAATTATAAAGATAATATTTTAATATCAGTAATTCCTTTATTAACTCTCGTTTTAATAGAAATATTAACATCAAGATTAATCTTACGTCACAGTAAAGTACGTGATATTTTTGAAGGAAACCCATCAGTAATTATTAACAGAGGAAAATTAAATTTTAAAGAAATGATAAAACAGCGCTACAACATAGGAGACTTATTAACAGAACTTAGAAATCAGGGAATTAAATCCATTGAACAAGTAAGTTATGCTGTATTAGAAACAAATGGAAATCTATCAATTTTTACAAAAACAGGAAATAACTATGGTAGTTTTCCATTACCAGTAATTTTAAATGGCCAATTACAAAAAGAAACACTACAAGAAATAGATAAAACAACATTATGGATAGAAGAGTCGCTAGGAAAAGAAAAACTCAAAATAGAAGATGTTTTCTATGCCTTTTACCATGATGACAAATTATTTATTATTAAAAATAAAGATATAAAATAGACATTTTTCTCAAATTTTTACTGTTACAATATACTTGGTGATTTTTAAATGAAAAGAGTAATGCTTATCTTCTTAGTATTTATAACGTTTTCAATTCTAAATATAAATAGTAAAACAAACAATATACAAAAAATAAAAACCCAATCATCTATAAAACAAACAGAAATGAAAGCCTTATTTGTATCATATCTAGAATTAAATACCTATATAAAAAATCAAGAAAAAGAAAAGTCACAGAAAAATATTGAAACTATAGTTAAAAATACTAAGAAAAATAACTTTAATACAATTATTTTACAAGTAAGAAGTTTTGATGATGCAATTTATAAAACAGAGCAATTCCCTACTAGTAAAAGTATAGTTTTAGAAGATAATACATCCTATGATGTTTTAAATTACTTTATAAAAGAATGTAAAAATAAAAAAATAGATCTTTATATTTGGATAAATCCATTCAGAATAACTAGAGAAAATGAAAATTTAATAGAAGATACTTATGCTTACAAAATGAAAGATACTAGAGTAGTTCAAAAAGTAAATAATGCATATTATTACAATCCATCAAGATATGAAACATCAACCCATATTATAGAAGGAATTAAAGAGTTAATAAAAAATTATCAATTTAAAGGAATTTTGTTTGATGATTATTTTTATCCAAATAATGATATAGACAGTGAAGAATATCAGGAATATTTAAATAAAAATAAAGAAATATCTGAAAGTGAATATCACCTACAAACAATAAATAATATAATAAAAAAAGTTTATAAAAGTATCAAAAAAGAAAATAAAAGTATAGAGTTTGGTATATCACCAGATGGCAACATTGATAATAATTATGATAAAAATTATGCAGACGTTAAAACTTGGTGCAGTAAAAATGGTTATATTGATTTTATAATGCCTCAATTATACTATGGCTTTTTTAATACAACTAGGCCATATATTGACACAATGAATAATTGGGATGATTTAATTACAAACAAAAATATTAAATTATATTATGCTTTAGCATTCTATAAAAATGGTCAAGAAGACAATTATGCTAAAGATGGTAAAGAAGAATGGGTTACAAACAGTGATATAATTAAAAAACAAGTTATCCTAGCAAGGAATACTACTAACTATAAAGGATTTGCATTATTTAGATATGATAGTATCTTTAATAAAGAAAACTACACTCAAAATACCATAAAAGAATTTAATAATCTTAAAAGCATTATAACAGAGTAAAGTTTTGTAAATATAATAACTTAACTATTTAAATATTCCTTTTTTAGTCTTATACTAAATATAGTAAAAGGAGTCTATATGAAGATGATAAATAAGAAAGGTTTTACTCTAATTGAACTAATTGCAACTATAACTGTCTTGGGAATCATCATGTTAGTTGCAGTTCCCAATATAACCAGTATGATTGATAAAAGCAAAAGAGCAGCATATATTAATGATGCCAAAAAATTAGTAACATTAGCAAAATATAAATTTGAAACATCATCAAATCCAAAACCAGATCCAACGAATTGTTATATTTATACATTAAACGCCCTAGATCAAACAGAATTAAATGATCCTCCAAACGGAGGTAGCTATGTAATGGAATATAGTTATGTCAAAATAGGTTATGACTATTCTGCAAAGGAGTATACATATAAAGTTCAGCTAGTAGAAAAATATAAAGCAGGAAATGATGAATATTGTCAAGGAGTTAAACAAACTGAATACAAAGACTTAGGAAAAGATAATGCTAAAATTATGTACGTATCAGATTCTACCAAATTTAATCAGGTAAGAAATAATTTCAGTGCATACTATAGTTACATGACAGAATGTCATAATAACGTAAACAAGTGACGTCTAATTTTGTCTTTTCTCTTGACGTAACATAAATTTAATAATAAAATTAGTATAGTGAAGGTAAGGGTGAAATAGAACATGAAAAAATATAAAAACAAAACAAATAAAAAGGCATTTACATTAATTGAGTTATTAGCAGTTATAGTTATTTTAGGAGTATTAATGATTACTGCAATTCCAGCAGTTACCAAAGCAATAGCTAAATCTAGAAGAGATACTTACGCTACAAATGCTAAAAAAATAATTGATGCTGTTAGAACATCAGTATTAAATGAAGAATTTAATGAAGGTGCTGATACATGTCAATTACCAGGACCAAAAGATTATATAGTTATTGATTTAGTTCCTTCTGAAGGAAGCGTAATTGACAACTTATTAGAACGTGGAGGAAAGCAAAGTTCATTTAATAAGCAATACAATGGAGGTACTATCTGGATTGTCAATGAGGGAAGTGAAACAAATGATAAGTATGTTTATTATATAACATTAGTAGATTCAGGAAAAAACGGAATAAAAGATGCCGTAGCAGAAAACTCATTAAATCGTAGTAAAGTATTTATTGGGAGTGCTGCTAAACAATCAGCTACTAAACCAACTGCAGCTACAGGAACAGCTCATACATGTACATATGCTGGTTAGGACAATATAAGTCCTTTTTTTGTGCAAAAATTTATTGACTAGTAAAGTAGTATTTGTTATTCTAGAGAAAGGAAAAGGATGGTATTTATGTTAATAATTGGAAGTCATGTAGGTTATAAAAAAAATGATGGTCTATTAGGTAGTGTAGAAGAGGCTTTAAGCTACGGTGCTAATACTTTTATGTTTTACACAGGTGCACCTCAAAATACTGTGCGTTCTAATATCGATAAGGAAATTACGAAAAAGGCTCTTTTAAAAATGAAAGAGTCTAATATTGATAAAAACAATGTAATTGTTCATGCTCCGTATATTATAAATTTGGCTAATACAGAAAAGTATGAGTTTGCAGTTAATTTTCTAAAGGAAGAAATATCTAGATGTGAGCAGTTAGAAATGTCTTATTTAGTACTTCATCCCGGAAGTCATGTAGGTTTAGGTGTTGATACTGCAATTAATAATATTATATCAGGTTTAAATGAAGTATTGAAAAATTCAAAGGTAACTATTTTATTAGAAACAATGGCCGGAAAAGGAACCGAAATAGGGCGTAATTTTGATGAAATAAAAAGAATTATTGATGGGGTAGAAAATAAAAGCTTAATAGGAGTATGTATGGATACTTGTCACTTAAACGATGCTGGGTATGATGTTAAGAACTTTGATCAATTATTAGAAAAATTTGATGACAAAATAGGTTTAAAATATTTAAAATGCATTCATATAAATGATAGTAAAAATCCACTTTCATCACATAAAGATAGACATGAAAATATTGGCTTTGGTGAAATAGGGTTTGATACATTAATAAATATAATTTATAATGATAAAATAAAAGATGTCCCTAAAATATTAGAAACACCATATATTGATAAAAAACCTCCATATAAATATGAAATTGAAATGATTAAAAATAAAACATTCAATAAAAATCTTCTAGATGATGTTAAAAATACTGCCTCATTGTAGTTAGATATAAACTAAGTAAACTTTCATAAGTTTCTTTTTTTACGTTTGCTTTTAAACGTTTAAAAACTTCTTCATATCTTCCTTGATACAAATCATTCCAATTATCCTTTAATAAACTAGTAATTAATTCAGCTTCATTATCTGTAACAATAATACCTTTAATTTCTAAAAAACCTTTAGTTAAATTTTTATTTAAATATCCAATATTATTTTTTATTAATCTTCCGTACATTTTTTCCTCCTACAAAAAATATATGAAATAACTTTTTAATTATGTGATAAACTATTAATAAAGGGAGTGACTATATGCCTAAAAAAAATCAACAAAAAAAATCTAAAACACGTTTTACAAAGAAAGCTGTCATAGACGAAAAGACCTTAGATAAACGTATTTTCATATTCTTAGTAGTCATTCTATTACTCTTTATAGCCATATTTTTTAAATTATTTCAAGTAATGATTTTAGAAAATAAAACATACAAAAACAAGTTAAAAGAATTGAGTTATACCAAAGTAGAAGGTTCATCCGCTCCACGAGGTAGAATCTATGATAGAAATTATAATATAATTGTAGATAATAAGGCCGTAAAAACAATATATTATAAAAAAGATAAAAGTATAAATACCAGTGATGAAATAAAATTAGCTTATGAAGTTAGTAGTCATATCTCACTAGATATTTCTAAACTTACTGATAGTATTAAGAGAAAGTTTTTCTTAGCAAAATATCCAGATAAATGTAAAAAAAGAATTAAAGATAGTGAATGGGAGAAACTAGAACAGAGAAAATTAACAAATAATGATATTGAAAAATTAAAATTAGAAAGAATAACAGATGATGAATTAGCTGCATTTACGGATAGTGATAATAAAGCAGCCTATCTATATTATTTAATGAATAATGGTTATGCTTATGATGAAAAACCAATCAAAACTGGTGATAGCTTAACAGAAGCAGAATATGCCTACATTGCAGAAAATACTCAAAAATTAAGTGGATTTGGAACAAAACTAGATTGGGAAAGAACATATCCTTATGGTGATACTTTTAAAAGTATTTTAGGAACTATTTCATCATCAAAAGAAGGAATTCCATTAAACGAAAAAAGTTATTATTTATCAAAAGGATATTCTCTAAATGACAGAGTAGGTTTAAGTTATATTGAAAAAGAATATGAAGATTATTTAAAAGGTACAAAGGAAGTTTATCAAGTAGTAAATTCTCATGAATTAAAACTTGTAAGTGAAGGAAAAAGAGGTAATGATATTGTACTAAGTATTGATATCAATCTTCAAAAGGAAGTAGAGCGTATTTTATCAGAACAGGTAGCTAAAACAAAGACTGAAAGAAATACAGAGTATTATGACCATTCTAGTGTAATTATCCAAGATCCAACAACAGGGGAAATTTTAGCAATGGCTTCTAAGAAATACGTAAATGGACAAATAGTAGATAACACTCCAAGTATTTTAACATCCCCAATAACTCCCGGATCTGTTGTAAAAGGAGCATCAATGTTAGTTGGATATAATACAGGAGCTATAAAAATTGGAGAATATATGATTGATGAATGTATAAAAGTTGCTGGAACACCAGAGAAATGCTCTTCACATACACTTGGTAGAATAGATGATATTACAGCTCTTGCAAAAAGTAGTAACGTTTATCAATTTAAAACAGCAATTAGAGTTAATGGTCAAGAATACTATCGTGGTATGAAATTGAACTTTAATCAAAAAGCTTTCGATGTATACAGGAGTATGTATCGTTCATTCGGACTAGGAGTTAAAACAGGAATAGACTTACCAGTAGAAAGTACTGGATATAGTTCAAAAGATAAAGCTGCTGGTAATTTATTGGATTTTGTAATGGGACAATATGAAACATATACTCCAATACAATTATCACAGTATGTAACAACAATCGCTAATGGCGGTGAACGGCTAGTGCCACATCTTTTAAAAGAGGTTCATAAAGCAACAGATAATGAAGAATTAGGGGAAACAACACTAAAAGTAGAAAAGAAAGTTTTAAATAAAATAGAAACAACCGAAGAGTATATGAATAGAATGAAACAAGGTTTCTATGCAGTTATGCATGCATCAGGAGGATACGGAGTAGGTTATATTGATCAAAAATACGATGCTGCTGGCAAAACAGGTACCTCTCAAAGTTTCTTAGATACAAATAATGATGGAATAATAGATACAGAAACAATAACTAGTTCATTTATCGGTTATGCACCATCAACTAATCCTAAAATATCAATTATGGTAACCTCGCCAGACTCATCTCATCCAAACTCTGCATCGGACTATGCTAGTTTAGTAACATTACATATTACTAAAGAAATAACTAACAAATATTTTGAATTATATCCATTGCAATAAAATAGTAAAAAACATTTTGCATTTTTAGAAAAATCTGTTATAATGTATACAGACGTTTACGTAAGGAGGGATAAATTATGGCAAAAAAAGTAGGAAATAGACAAAATAAAACTCTTGTTTGTACTGTTTGTAATGAAGAAAATTATCGTGATGAAAGAAATGTAAATACAACAGAACGTTTAGAATTAAATAAATACTGTCCAAGATGCAAAAAGCATACACCACATAAGGAAAAGAAATAATTAAGTATATAAAAAGAAAAGTATAGTACTAAATATACTTGCTTTTTTTATTAAAATAGGGAGGTAGAAAATGACAAACTCAAATGATTTCAAAGTAGGAATGACAATCGAAACTGAAAATGCAATTTTTACAATTCTAGATTTTCAACATGTAAAACCAGGTAAAGGTGCTGCTATTGTAAAAACAAAATTAAAAAATTTAAGAACCGGATCAATAATAGAAAAAACTTTTAATGCAGGTGAAAAAGTTGCTTTAGCAAGAATAGATAAAAAAGCAATGCAATTTTTATACACAATGGGTGATACTTACTATTTCATGAATATGACAACTTATGATCAAATTGAATTAGATAAATTAACATTAGGAGATAATACTAAATTTTTAAAAGAAAATTTAGAGGTATATATTATATTCTTTGGTGATGAAGTATTAGGAATTGATTTACCTGATAAAATTTCAATGAAAGTAGTAAGAACTGAACAAGCAGTAAAAGGAAATACTACAAATAGTGCAATGAAAGATGCAGAACTTGAAACAGGATATGTTGTAAAAGTTCCATTATTCATTAATCAAGATGAAGAAATAATCATTGCTACAAAAGATGGTAAATATGTATCAAGAGCATAAATATGCTCTTTTATTGTTATGGGAGGAATTAAAATGTCTAATAAAGTAGCTTTAATAACAGGATCCAGTAGAGGACTTGGAAAAGAAATAGCAACACTTTTTGCAGCAAACAACTATGATGTAGTAATAAACTATAATAACAGTATAGAAGAAGCAAAAGAATTAGAGCAAAAATTAAAAAGCGAATATAAAATAAATGCAATCTCAATAAAATGTGATATAAGTAACGAAGAAAATGTCAAAAAAATGATTGATGAAGTAAAAAATGTTTTTTCTAAAATAGATGTAGTAGTAAATAATGCTGGCATAGCCAACGATTCAATCTTCTTAGATAAAACAAAAAATGATTTTATGAAAGTAATAGAAACTAACTTAGTAGGAAGTTTTTTAGTATCCAAGTATGCTTCAAAAATTATGAAAAATGGTTCTATAATAAATATTTCCTCTACAAATGCAATCGATACAAATTATCCATATAGTGCAGATTACGACGCTTCTAAAGCCGGTCTTATTTCCTTGTCAAATAATTTAGCGGATGCTCTTGCGCCAAATATAAGGGTAAATACGGTAGCCCCCGGATGGATAAACACTGATATGAACAAAGAATTAGATAAAGATTATATAAAAGAGGAAGAAAGTAAAATTCTTTTAGGCCGTTTTGCCGAAGTAAAAGAAATAGCAGAAGTAGTTTATTTTTTATCAACTGAAAAAGCAAGCTATATAAATAAATCAATAATAAGAGTGGATGGTGGTTATCGTGGATAATATAGAATTAGTAAATAAAAAAGAAGAAGAACTTCAAGAATCATTTCGAAAAATAGATAAAATATCATTTATTAATAGTAAAAAAGTATTAGATGCTTTTCAAAAAGAGAATGTTATGGAAAGTGATTTTAATCAAACAACAGGTTACGGTTACAATGACGTAGGACGTGATAAAATTGAAAGAATATTTGCAAGAGTTCTAGGCAGTGAAAAAGCAATCGTTCGTAGCCAATTTATATCAGGTAGTCATGCTTTAACAGTAACATTATTTGGTCTATTAAGGCCAGGGGATTTATTACTAAGTATAACTGGAAAGCCATATGACACATTAGATGAAGTTATTGGAATAAGAGAAAACCCTTCAAGTTTAAAAAGTTTTGGCATAAATTATGATCAAATAGATCTAATGAATAATGATTTTGACTATGAGAAAATAACAACGTACTTAAGTAAAAATAAAGTAAAAGTAATAGAAATTCAAAGATCTAAAGGCTATTCAACTAGAAAAAGTATTACAATAGAAAAACTAGAAAAAGTCATAAATGCAATTAGAAAAGTAGATAAAGATGTAATAATAATGGTTGATAATTGTTACTGTGAATTTGTAAATACTGTAGAACCGCCAGAAGTTGGAGCCGATGTAACAGTAGGATCATTAATAAAAAACTTAGGTGGCGGAATTGCCCCTAATGGTGCTTATGTTGCCGGAAGAGAAGATCTTATCAAATTAATAGGAGAGCGTTTAACTCTCCCCGGAGAAGGCTTAGAAGTGGGTCCTTCACTAGGAATTAACAAACAATTCTTACAGGGATTATATTTAGCTCCATCAGTAGTTGCATCATCCTTAAAAACAGTTGTCTTAACAAGTAAAGTTATGGAATATCTAGGCTATAAAGTAGAACCATCATCAACAGAAGAAAGAGCTGATATAGTAGAAAGTATAACTTTAAATACAAAAGAAAACCTAATTTCTTTCTGCTGTGGAATTCAATCATCATCAGCAATCGATTCTAATATTAGAGTAGAAGCCGATGACATGCCGGGATATACAGATAAAGTTGTAATGGCATCAGGAAGTTTTACTCAAGGTTCATCAATAGAACTAAGTTGTGACGGCCCATTAAGAGAACCATATATTGCATATATGCAAGGATCATTAACATACGATTATGGAAAAATTGCATTAATTAATACTCTAGATTATTTAAAAAAAGAAAATAATTAATCATATAACAAAATTATCCTCATATATTTTAATAGGTGAGGAGGATAAAACGTGATCAATAAACAAAATTTATGGTTTTTAACATTATTTAGTTTAGTTTTAGTATTAGGGGTATACTATGTAACAATGCCAAATGAATTACTCTTATCAGAAAAAACATCAACAAAAGAAACAAGTAAAAAAACTAATGCAAAAACAACAAATAAAGAAAGTAATTCACTAGAAGCAATGAGAGTTAGCCTTGAAGAGGAGAGAACTGAGGCTATAGCAACATTAAAGGAACAATTAACTAATGAAAAGTTAACAACAGAAGAAAAAAATAATGCCTATGAACAATTAAAATATTTAAATGCTCTTCAAGGAAAAGAAGAAACATTAGAAAAAAAATTAAAAGAAAATCTTAAACTAGACTGCTTTGTAAAAATAGATGAAACAAATATCGAGGCTGTATGTATTTCCTCAAAACATGATACATCACTTGCCAACAATATCATGCGTTCAATACAACAAGAATATAAAGAAAAAATGTATATAACTGTAAAATTTCAAAAGAAATAACCCACACACAATAAAATTCCCTTCATATAATACTCTAGCATAAGTACAAAAGAAGGGAAGTTTGTTATGTCAAAAGAAATTTTAACACCTAGGGAAAAAAGTATATTTCAAGAATTAATAAAAAATAAAACAACAAAAGAAATTGCTAAATCTTTAGGTATTAGTGAAAAAACAGTTCGAAATCATGTTTCCAATACTATGCAAAAATTGGGCGTAAAAGGAAGAGCTAGTGCTGTTGTCGAACTTATAAAATTAAAAGAAATAAATATATTTGAAGAAGAATAAATCTTCTTTTTTATTTTGAATAATTATATATAATTATTCATAGTCTATATTAGGTGATTAGATTGCTTAAACAAAAAGCATTAAAAAAAATTTTAATTAACTCAATAACTCTTTTAGTCTTATTAACTCTATATTTAATCCCAAACATTGAAAATAAAGAAACTTTAAAAACAAATTTAGAATTAGAGTATATAAGTGGAGTGGGAACTAATAGTATTTACTTATTAGATGAAAATAATTATTTAGTAAAAACAAGAATTCTTTTGACATCTAATTCATTAGAAAAGAAAGTTAATACTTTAATAGATAACCTAATAATAAACAAAAATAATACCTTCCCTGATTCATTAAAAGGCACAATACCAGAAAAAACCAAATTATTAGGAATAAGTATTGAAAATAAAATCGTAGTTTTAAATTTTTCAAAAGAATTTTTAAATGTAAATAGTAAATTAGAAGATAGAATGTTTGAAAGTATTGTCTATTCTTTACTTGATTTGAAGGAATTGAATGGAGTACAAATTAAAATAAATGGAGAAAGGTTAGGAAACTATCCAAATAGTAAAGTGCCTCTGCCAGACATAATGACAAAAGATATTGGAATTAATAAACAATATCATATTACAAAGAGAAAAGATATAAATAAAGTAGTAGTTTATTATATTGAAAAAATAGATAATGTAAACTATTATGTGCCAGTAACAAAGTATATGAATGATTCAAGAGATAAAGTAAAAATAATTATTGAAAATCTTGCAACAAGCTATATATATGAGCCAAATTTAATGAGTTTTTTAAATAATAATACAAAATTAAATTCATATAATGAAGAAGAAAATATTATGTTTCTAGATTTCAATAATAATATTTATAACAACAACGATACTATTTTAGAGGAAGTTATTTACTCTATAAGTTACTCTATTTTTGATAATTATAATGTAAGAAGTGTAGTTTTTACAGTTGACGGTAATAATTTACAGCAAGTAAATCGTTCAGAACTATATTAAATTTATAAAAATATTAAGCTTTTCCAACGAAATACTATAACACTTTGAAAAACTTTATTTACATGTACACACACAAGTGTTTGTCAAATATTTAAAAAAAATAAAAATAAAATTTGACAAAAAATGTAAACTGTGCTATAATGTGTGTACTTTGAAGATACACTCAAAGGGGGAAAAGTTATAATTCTAGATAAAGGGGGAATCGAAAATTATGACAGAAGTAAAAAATTCTTATATATTTGAATATTTAGATGAAAATGATTTTAGAAAGAAAGAAAGATCAGTAAGAAAATACAATATGCTTGCATATAAAAAACTTACATTTGAGTACTATCCTGAAATACGTAAAGGTAATTTTCTTGGAGAAAAAGTTGCAGAGGATAAAAAAGCTAATACAATAAGCTATGAATTAAAATTACCAACAGATAAGATGTTTACAAAAGTTCATGGAGAAATAAGAGTACATTATACTATTTATAAAGATAAAAAAATCATTTTACTAACAAACATTACACCAGAAGGAATTTTAGACGAAGGACATCGTGCTGAACTTAGTACATATAAAGGAGTAATGATTTCGAAAGCAGATCCAGAACGTGACATGTTCAAAATAAATTTATTAAATATGCTTCAAAAATAATATATAAATTGGGGGGAATATATAAAAATGAAAGCAGAAACTTATAATAAGAAATATGCTGTATTAATTGAAAAATTAAGACAGTTAAGTACAAAAGAAACTATAGAAGAAATTGAAACATTTATCAAAGAAGAATTAAATTATGCTTCTTCTGCAGATTTAAGAAATAGAATAAGCAAAGTAAAGGAATATGAATCATTATCAGAAGAGGAAATTGCTAGATTAGAAAAAATATATGATATGTATAAACAACAAAGTGGGGCATCATCATACAGCAAACAATGCGCTAATTTAATTGAAAAGTTAAGACAGTTAAGCACAAAAGAAGCAAAAGAAGAAATTAAAAGATTTATAGAAGAAGAGTTAAACTGTAGTTATCCTGTGGATTTAAAAAATAAAATAATAAAAACGATAGAATATAAATTATTATCAGAAGAAGAAATTACTAGATTAAAAAAAATATATAATATGTATAAAAAAGAAAGTATAGATAAAACGAGAGTTAGTTATAAAAACAGTAATACGTACAATATAAAATACGCTGAATTAATTGAGAAATTAAGACAATTAAGCACAAAAGAAACAAAAGAAGAAATCAAAACATTTATCGAAGAAGAATTAAATTATACTTCTTCTACAGATTTAAGAAATAGAATAATCAAAGTAAAAGAATATAAATCATTATCAGAAGAGGAAATTGCTAGATTAGAAAAAATATATGATATATACACTAAAATTAGAGAACAAGAAACGATCGAAAGACATAAAAATGCCACAGTAAGAAGAAAAGAAAAACTTGATAAAAGAGATATAGAGAATAAAGAAAATATTTTCATAGTATCACATATAGAAGAATTTATTGAATCTGGTCAAACTAAAAAAGAATATATCACTAAAAATCATATTACATATACTGAATTTGAAAAAATGGTAAAATATGTTGAAAGGTTATATCCAGAGTTATATTTTAATTATAAGTCATATTTATATTGCCAAGAAACAGAATTAGAATATATAATAGAAACTACATTACCATTAATATTAGAGGGTTTAAGAAATGGTGTATTAGAAAATGAAACAAAAAGAAATTTTGATATTATAGATTTTTATTCTATAGTAAAAAGTAATATAAGTGTTGATGAATATTATCAAAAAGCCAAAAGATATCAATTTTTTAATAGTATAGATGAACAACATTTATATTGTAAATTCGCATCAAAATATACTGATACAGATTTAACTAACATAGAAATTATAACATATTTAGATGGTTATACAGAAATTAATAGTAAAAAAGATAAATATGGTTTACCAATAATTGGAACAGGTAGGGTAATAACAGAAGAAGAAAAAATAGAAATGCTTAGTTTTCTAAAATCTAATAATATTCCTATAAGTAATAATTCATTAAGAGATATAACAACAAGATACTTAAGCGGGAATAAAGACAAAAGTAAACAGGCAACAAAATAGTAAAAAGAGTAGAGGTTGAGTAAAAAAATATAATAAAGAGGGGAAAAGGTATATGAAAGAAAACAGCAAAAAGCAAAAGAATTTAACTACAATTTATAGATTATACTTACAAACACTGATGAATATAAGAAACTATCAAAATACTTATGGTGATGAAGACTTACTTCAAATATTAGAAGAACAACTACCAGAAGATGTTAAAATTAATACCTCAAAAAAACATTAAAACTTTCAATAGTAAATGAAAGTTTTTTTATTTTATGATTATAATTTGTCTTTTGCTTAATAATTATCAGTTTGCCAATTTTCTAAAACAAGAGAGGTAATAAATATATGTCTTAGTTTTTTTCTTTAATCAAAAAAAAGAACTTTTTATAAGTCCCTTTTATTTATAAATAAGTTCGAATAGTTCAAACCAATTCACTTAGTGGTGCGGGTAACAGGAGTTGAACCTGCACGTCTAAGACACTAGATCCTAAGTCTAGCGCGTCTGCCAATTCCGCCATACCCGCATAAAAATGGTGGACCCTATAGGACTCGAACCTATGACCGCCCGGTTATGAGCCGGATGCTCTAACCAACTGAGCTAAGGGTCCATTGCCATTTAATAATAACATATATTTTTTTATCGTGCAATACTAAATTTAAAAAAAATATATTTTATATTAGCACTCTATATTGACAAGTGCTAAAAATAGAGTATAATAGATATAGAAAGAAGGGATATTATGTATAATAATTATAATAATCAAAATGAAGAAGAAAACGTTTTTGAGAAATATGGTCGTAATATTACCCAAGCTGTTAAAGATAATAAGATTGATCCAGTAATTGGTAGAGATGAAGAAATAAGGAATATTACTAGAATCTTATCTCGAAAAACTAAAAACAATCCAGTTCTAATAGGTGAGCCGGGAGTTGGAAAAACAGCGATTGTTGAAGGTTTAGCTGAAAGAATTGTAAAAGGAGATGTTCCAAATAGTTTAAAAAATAAAACTGTTTGGGAATTGGATATGGCAGCCTTAATCGCAGGAGCAAAATATCGTGGAGAATTTGAAGAAAGATTAAAGAAAGTTTTGAATGAAGTTAAAAAATCAGAAGGCGAAGTAATTATGTTTATTGATGAAATACATACGATTGTTTCGTCAGGAGATGCCTCAGGTGGTATGGATACTTCAAATATCTTAAAACCAATGCTTGCTCGTGGAGAAATTAGAATAATAGGTGCTACAACTTTAAACGAATATCGCAAATATATTGAAAAAGATGGAGCACTAGAAAGAAGATTTCAAAAAATAAAGGTTTCTGAACCTACGGTAGAAGATACAATAACAATATTAAGAGGATTAAAAGAACGTTTTGAAATACATCATGGTGTAACGATTAAGGATAAGGCATTAATTGCCGCTGCAACATTATCAAATCGTTATATAACAGATAGATTTTTGCCAGATAAAGCTATTGACTTAATAGATGAAGCTTGTGCAACAATAAGAGTTCAATTAGACTCAGTACCAGAAAAATTAGATAGACTATCTAGAAAGATAATGCAATTAGAAATAGAAAAACAAGCCCTAAAGAAAGAAAAAGATGAATTAAGCAAAAAACGTTTAACTGAAATAGACAATGAGTTAGTCACATTAAAAGAAAAAGAACAAGAACTAACAAACAAATGGAATAATGAAAAAGAAATAATTGATAAGATAAAAGATAAGAAATCAGAAATAGAAAAAGCAAAATTTGATTTATCACAAGCAGAAGCAAGATACGATTTAGAAACAGCAGCAAGATTAAGACACGGAACAATTCCAAGCTTAGAAAAAGAATTAACAGAGTTAAGAAACAGTACTAAAAATCAAATAATAAGTGATGTAGTAGAAGAGGAAGATATTGCAACAGTAATTTCTCGTTGGACCAACATTCCTATAAGCAAACTTGTTAATAGTGAAAAAGAAAAATTGCTTCATTTAGAAGATAACCTAAGAAAAAGAGTAATAGGTCAGGATGAAGCATTAAAACTAGTAAGTGAAGCTATCCTTCGTAGTAGAAGTGGAATAAAGGATCCTAATAGACCAATAGGTTCATTTCTATTCTTAGGAACAACTGGAGTAGGAAAAACAGAAGTAGCAAGAAGTGTTGCCTACGAGTTATTTGATGATGAGCATCATATTGTTAGAATTGACATGAGTGAATATATGGAAAAATTCTCAGTATCTAGACTTATTGGATCTCCTCCGGGATATGTTGGTTATGACGAAGGAGGTCAATTAACAGAAGCTGTAAGAAGAAATCCATATAGTGTTGTTTTATTCGATGAAATAGAAAAAGCCCATCCAGAAGTATTAAACTTATTATTACAAATACTTGATGAAGGGCGTCTTACAGACTCAAATGGACGTACAGTTGACTTTAAAAACACCATTATTATTATGACATCAAATCTTGGTAGTGAAGATATTTTAAATGGTGAAAAAGAAAAAGTACTAATTGACATAAAAAAATATTTTAGACCAGAATTCGTTAACAGAATAGACGAAATTATTATATTTAACTGCCTAACTAAAAATGCTATTAGCAAAATATTAGATAAGATAATTAAAGAAATAGAACAAAGACTAAAATATTCAAATATTCATATTGCTCTAACACAAGATGCTAAAAATTACTTAATAGAAAATGGTTATAGTCAAGCCTATGGAGCAAGACCATTAAAAAGATTAGTTACCACTACATTGGAAACAATCTTAGCAAAAGAATTAATTAATAGTAATATAAAACCAAATGAAACAGTTACTTTTGATTATAAAGATAATCAAATAGTTTTAAAAAAGTAAAAAGAAAAATATTAATAAAGTTTTCTTCTTATATAAATAAAACCCCTAGAATTTTCTAGGGGTTTTATTATTATTATTATTATTATTATTATTCTGTAATAGTTAATTTATTAAAATAACCATTTTTATCATAATCCATTGATAACTCATATTCTTTTCCATCAACTAAACTTTTCTTTATTTCTATTATTTCATCAGGATTAGAAGTTTCTTTATCGAGATATTTTACACTTATCAAGTGTTCTTTATTAGTCTTATTGTTTGTTACTATATTATCCAAATACCCTTCAATAAAGAATTTACTTTTTGTACCATTCATGCCATAGTAAGTAAAGTTAAAATAATCTGCATCATTTTTAGTATCTTCTATTTTATCTGATATATTTTCCTTATCACTTTTATTGAAAAAATTATCATTATTCATTTTAAAGAAACTATTTGTTACAAATATAAAAATTAAAATAGATATAATTATAATAGTAATTATTATAGCTACCATTATTTTAAAAGCAGGATTCTTTTTCATTTTTTCCATATCTTTTTCATATTGCTCATCTTTTGCTTTTAATACGCCCTTTGTATATTTATATCCAGCATTATATTCATCTTCTATTGCAAATGTTGTATTGCAATACTTACAAGTAGCTTGAGTTGCATTTTCATCAACCTCTACTTTTGCACCACAATTTTTACATTTTAATTCTTTTAATTCCATATTACTCAACTCCTTTTATATACTACAAAGTATACCATGTTAGTCATTGTTCTTCAATATATTAAAAGAAGCAAAATCAAATATTTAACACTATAAAATAAACTAATGGATTTTCGTTTTCCTTTGCACTAAATAAATTTCGTGCTATAATGATTTTACTAAGGAGTGAGATAAAATGCGATTATTTAAAAGTAATGATAATCCGGTTAATGAGGTTAAAATAATAGATCAGTTAAGAGCTTTAGGAATTGATATGATTGATGAAGCAAGTAGTGGACATCCCGGGATTGTTTTAGGAGCAGCACCTATTATATACACACTTTTTGCTAATCATCTAAGAGTTATACCAGAAAATCCTAGTTTTTATAATAGAGATCGTTTTATCATGAGTGCAGGTCATGGTTCAGCCTTATTATATGCTACATTATATTTAGCTGGATTTGACATTGAACTTGAAGATTTAAAAAAATTTCGTCAAATAGACTCACTTACTCCGGGACATCCAGAATATGAAGTAACTCCGGGAGTAGATATATCAACTGGACCATTAGGCCAGGGCTTAGCATCAGCAGTAGGTATGGCAATCGGAGAAAAGCATGCAAGTGCTTTAATTAACGAACCAAAGAACAAATTAATTGATTACTATACTTATGTGTTAGCAAGCGATGGAGATCTTATGGAAGGAATTGCCCATGAGGCATCATCTCTAGCAGGTACACTGAAACTAAACAAATTAATAGTTTTATATGATTCAAATTCTATTTCTTTAGATGGAAAAACATCACTATCATTTACAGAAAATATAAGAGCAAGTTATGAAGCTATGGGTTGGAATACTATTTTAGTAAATGATGGAGAAGATATCTATCAAATAAATAAAGCAATAGAAGATGCAAAAAAAACAACTGATAGGCCAACCCTAATTGAAATTAAAAGCACTATAGGAAAATATTCAAAATTTCAAGGAACTGCCGAAGTCCATGGTAAACCACTTGCAAAGGAAGATATAACAAATATTAAAACTAAATTGGGATTAAGAGATATTTCATTTACTGTTTCAACAGAATCAATGGAAGACTTTCAATATCTAATTCATGAAAGAACAAAAGACTTAGAAGAAAAATTTAATAAGCAAAAGGAAGAATTACCAGAAGATAAAAAAGAAATTTTAAAATCACTATTATTAAAAAATAAAAGAATAAGTTTTGCTAATTTAGATTTTTCTATTTCAGACGAAGTACAATCATTAAGAAAAACTGCAGGAGAAGTTTTAAATGCTTATTGCAATAATACTTCTATACTTTTTGGTGGTAGCGCAGATCTATATGGAGCTTGTTATAATTATATAGATGGAAAAGGAGATTTTTCTAGCACAAATCCTTTAGGCCAAAACATTTATTTTGGTGTTAGAGAACATGCTATGGCAGCTATTATGAACGGTCTAGCTTTAGTTGGATTTAGACCATATTGCTCAACATTTTTATCATTTAGTGATTATATGAAACCAGCAATCAGAATGAGTGCCCTAATGCATCTACCAGTAATTTATATATTTACACATGATAGTATTGCCGTAGGAGAAGATGGTCCAACGCATCAAGCTGTTGAACAAATAACCTCTCTTAGAACAACTCCTAATTTAGACGTATTTAGACCGTGTGATGCAAACGAGGTATTAGGAAGTTATAAAAGTATTATGGAAAAAGAAGAAAATCCAGCAGCTATTCTTTTATCAAAAAATAAATTACCAGTTCTACCAACAGCTTCAATTAACGATGTTTCCAAAGGTGGCTATATTATTAAAAAAGAGCAAAGACACTTAGATGGAATTTTAATATCAGCAGGTGAAGAGGTTCATTTAGCAATCGAAGTTGCAAATAGATTATTTACAAAAGGAATTGATTTAAGAGTTGTTAGTATGCCAAATATTCAGCGTTTTCTAAAGCAAAGCCCAGAATATATTGATGAAATACTACCAGTTGAAAAAAGAAAGATTGTTATAGAAATGACCTCATCATATAATTGGAATAAATTAGTCTTTAATGATAAATATATTATAAGTCAAGACACTTTTGGAGCAAGTGGTAAAAGAGAAGACATTCTAAAAAAATTTGGTTTTGACATAGAAAGTTTAGAAAACAAAATAGAAAACTTATTATAATCTTAAAATTCGACATTATTTTGATTCTCATATTGGTAACTTAAGAATAGGTGATCAGTATGAGAGTTTTTTATATTTTTAGTATTAATGATAATTTTTATAGTTTATATAAAGATACACCAAGTTCGTTATACAACATTTTAAAACAAATATCTTCTATTATGCCAAGTGACATTGGCTATGCCAATAATATATTCCATCAAATTAATAATAGTATTGACAAAAATACACTAGACCGTAGAATATTTTTAGATCTACATCAAGAAATGCCATATTCCAAAAGGGGTGAAACTCATATATATAATAATTTATACCTAGATGAAACCACAACCATGGAAATTAAAAATAATTACATTAAAATAAAAAGTAATAAAGATTATGCATACTTTTTAAGAACCTTATTAAAATTTGATTCAAATTACTTTGTATGTGATTTCCAAAATCATGATTATTTTTTTCTAAGTAGTATTAAAACTCTTGTCTAATTCATAAATTTTTAGTAAAATAAAAATTAAGGAGATGAGTTTATGTGGCATGATATACTAATGATTGTTCTAGGTCTAATAATAGGAATTATTATAGGATTCTTCGTAGCAAGATATTTTATAAAAAAATATATGAAAAAAAATCCTCCAATAAATGAGGATATGATTAAGACTTTAATGATGCAAATGGGAAGAAAACCAAATCAAAAACAAATTAATCAAATGATGAAATCAATGAATAAATATATGTAAATATATTTATCTTTTTATTATAAGTAGGTGATAGAAATGGAAAAAGATAATAAACTAATAACATCTCGTGATAAAGATTTTGCTAAATGGTATACAGATGTTGTTAAAATAGCTCACTTAGCTAATTATTCAAATGTAAAAGGTTGTGTTGTAATAGAACCAAATGGATATGCTATATGGGAAAAAATGCAAAGTGTTTTAGATAAGAAATTTAAAGAGTCAGGACATCAAAACATATATATGCCTTTATTAATACCAGAAAATTTAATGCAAAAAGAAGGTGAATTAATAGAAGGATTTGCCCCAGAAGTAGCATGGGTAACACAAGGTGGTAGTAAGATATTGGATGAAAGAATGTGTATCAGACCAACAAGTGAAACTTTATTTAGTGATTATTATCACAATATTGTAAAATCATATCGTGACCTTCCCAAAAAATATAATCAATGGTGTAATGTATTCCGTTGGGAAAAAGAAACTAGACCATTTTTAAGAAGTAGAGAGTTCTTATGGCAAGAAGGTCATACTGTTCATGAAAGTCAAAAAGAAGCAGAAGAGGAAACTAAATTAATGTTAGAAACATATAAAGACTTTTTTGAAAATTATTTAGCTATTCCCGTATTAACTGGTAGAAAAACAGATAAAGAAAAGTTTTCTGGAGCAGAATACTCTTTAACAATAGAAGCTCTAATGTATAATGGAGTAGCACTACAATCAGGAACATCTCATTATTTTGGCCAAAAATTTTCTAAGGCATATGATATTAAATTTACAAATAGAAACAATGAAGCTGAATACGCTTATCAGACATCATGGGGATCAACAACTAGAATGATAGGAGCTCTAATAATGGTTCATAGTGACGATTATGGATTAGTATTACCACCAAAAATAGCTCCACAACAAGTAGCTATAATACCAATAGGTAATAATGATGAAGTAAATGATATATCAAATAAAATTTATACTGATCTAACAAATAATAATATAACAGCATATATAGATACTACAAATAAAACTCCGGGTTTTAAATTTGCAGACACAGAAGTAAATGGTATTCCAGTAAGAGTTGAAGTAGGTGCAAGAGATTTAGCAAACAATGTTATTACATTAGTAAGAAGAGATACTAGAGAAAAAATAACTATTGCAAAGAATGCAAATATAGTAGAGAAAATAACTAAATTATTAAATGAAATACAAACAGATATGTTTAATCGTGCTAAAAAAAGAAGAAATGAGTTAACATTTGAAGCACATAATTTAGATGATGTTAAAATAATCATGGATACACAACCGGGGTTTGTAAAAGCAATGTGGTGTGGAGATGAAGCCTGCGAAAATAAAATGAAAGAAATAAAAGGTACTAAATCTCGTTGTATTATAGATGATGCATCACCAATAGACGACAAATGTGTAGTATGTGGTAAAAAAGCTAAACATTTAGTAGTATGGGGGATTCAATATTAAAAACTGTTTATACAAAGAAAACAGTTTTTTTGTTTAAATAATATAGTCATCCTTTACAAAACTATCAATGATTAAACAAATTTCATTATTATAATCAAGATAAGTAAAATGACCACCTTCTGGGAAAACAATTAAAGCAGAATTTTCAATATTTTTACAAATATATTTTCCGTCTTTTAAAGGCGTATCCTGATCCTTAGCACCCCAAATTATAAGAACTTCACTTTTAATTTCATTATAATATTTCCTTAAATCTTCATTTATAATATTTCTAAAAGATGAAAGCATATTCTTAGGTAAACATTTATAATCAGTAGATCCATATTTTAATCTCAGTTTTTCTAAACAAGCTTCTTTATTCTTTTTACAGAATATTTCAATTAACTTCTTTTTTAACTTATAAATTTTCTCTCTTATAAGATTTCTAAGTTTTTTTCTAGGCTTTATCCCTGCGACATCCATAAAAATCATTTTATCAATCTTTATATTAAAAATAGAAGTAAGAACAGTTGCAATTCGCCCTCCGAATGAATGGGCAATAATAATTGGATTAATAATATTTTCCTTAATCATAAAATCTTTAATTATTAAACTATAATCATATATATCTAAATCCCTATTAGGAAAAGAACTGTTTCCAAATCCGGGATAGTCCACAATATAAATCGTATATTTTTCTTTAAAATAATTAATAAGTTTAAAAAAAGTATTTCTAGTTTCACCCCATCCGGGTAAAATTAAAATAGTTTTAGAGCCTTCACCAAACTTTTCATAGTAAAGTTCAAAATCATCACTTTCAAAATACATAATCTTCACCTATAGTAATTTATGCATCAAAAAAAATATTGTCTGTATTATAAATATAATTTTATAAATAAATAGTAGATTTTTAATTGATTTTATCGTATTATTTATATGGGTGATTTATCTTGAAAGAACTAACAATATTACCAGCTGATACATATACTGTTGTAAATAAAACCTTAATGAATGAAGTTGATAAAAGTATTATAAGTATGTTATATCAACCAATAATAGGACATACTGCAGTTAGTCTATATTTAACATTTGTAAATGATTTAGATAAAAGTATGATAATGAGTGATGATTATACCCATCATCATCTAATGGCTACTATGCAATTAAGATTAGACGATATTGTTTTAGCTAGAGAGAAGCTTGAAGCAACAGGATTATTAAAAACATATATAAAAACGGGTAGTATTAATCATTATGTATACTTATTATATTCTCCACTAACTGCAAATGAATTTTTTTCACATCCAATTTTAAATGTAGTGTTATATAACAACCTTGGTAAAGATGAATACGAAAAATTGCAAAACTTTTATAAGATACCACGTCTAAATTTAAAAGACTATCAAGATGTTACTAAAAACTTTTCTTCTGTTTTCAAAACAATCCCCGGTAAAAGTGAAATAACAATTCCGGACATAGCATCGCGAAGCAGTAATAATTTAGTTATTGAAAATCAAATAGACTTTAATCTATTAATATCAAGTATTCCTAAAAACATGGTAAATGAAAAATGTTTCAATAAAGAGGCCAAAGAATTAATTAATGCTCTTTCATTTACATATAATATAGATGACTTTACAATGCAATCATTAGTAAGAGATTCTTTAAATGAAAAAGGATTAATAGATAAAAATATCTTACGTAAATCAGCCCGTAATTATTATCAATATGAAAATGATGGTTCATTACCTACGATAATTTATAGAACACAACCAAATTATTTAAAGAAGCCAATGGGAGATTCTTCAAAATGGGCCAAAATGGTATATACATTTGAAAATACAAGTCCATATAAATTCTTAAAAGCACAATATAAAGGAAGTAATCCAACGCCAAGAGATTTAAAGTTAGTTGAATCACTACTTATTGATCAAAAATTAAATCCCGGTGTAGTAAATGTTCTAATTTCCTATGTTTTAAAAGTAAATAACCAAAAATTAAGTAAAAATTACATTGAAACAATCGCCGGACAATGGAAAAGGTTAAATATTGAAACAGTAGAAGATGCTATGTTAATAACAGAAAAAGAACATAAAAAAATCAAAAAAATGATTGAAAGTAAAAAGGATTCTTCTAAAAATAAATACACTAAAAATCAAAATAAAAAAGAAGTATTACCAGCTTGGTTTGATAAGGAGTTAGATAAAGAACAAACATCACTAGAAGAACAAGAAGAATTAACTAATATTCTAAGTGAATTAACATAATCTTCACAAATATTTCACTTGAAACCATTAATTCATTGTGATATTATTGAGTAGAACGAAAAAAAGTTTAAAAGGTGGTAGAAATGAAGGATATTAAAGAAAACTATATATCAAAAAATGAAGATTTTTACTATATTATAGATGACATATTAAAAAATAAAGAATTTCAAAAATTAAAAGAAGTTAAACATCATGGTATAACTAGATATAACCATTTATTAAGAGTAGCTTATTATACATACCTAATAACTAAAAAGTTAAATTTAAAATATGTAGAAGCTACTAGAGGTGCATTATTACACGATTTCTTTTCAGATGAAACAAAAAATGATTCATCATATAATGCGTTAATAAATCATCCAGAATATGCCTTAAAAAATGCTAGTAAACATTTTGAATTAACAACATTAGAAAAAGATATTATAAAAACTCATATGTTTCCAATTACCAAAGTACCACCACATTATAAGGAAAGTCATATAGTAGATATTGTAGATGATGTATGTTCATGCTATGAAAAAACATATAGTATTAGAAAAGAATTAAAAACAGCCACTACCTTTTTATTTATATTAATATCATTAAAAATTAAATATTAGGAAAGAAGGTAGAACATGTATTGTAGAAACTGTGGAACCCATTTAGACGATGAAGATGTATTCTGTCCTGAATGTGGTAATAAAATAAAAATTATCAAAAAAGAACCATTAATAAATTATAAAAACTTTACCCAAAAACAAAAAAATATATTTAAAGCGCTTATTTCATTAGCTGTAATAATATTAGTATATATGACATTAGATAATGCTTTTTTTAGTGAAGAAGCTGTAATTAAAAGATATGTAAAAGCTTATGCCAATAGCAATTACAATACAGTAATAAACTTATCAAAAATAGAAAAAAATAAATTTATTACATCAAGTAACATAAAAAGAAAATACGGTAAAGAAACATTTAATATTATAGAAATAAAAAAAATCACTTCCAGCACAGTAAAAAATGAACATACTAGAACAGTATTATATACATTAAACAATAATGATATAACTATGAATTTAACAATTAAAAAAACTGGTAGAAAGCTTATTATATTTAATGACTATAAAATAACATCTACTGATTTAGTAGCAAACAACTTAAAAATAACAGTACCAAATGATGCTCAGTTGATGGTAGATGGTGTAAAACTAACAACAAAGGATCAAACAAAAACAAAAGATAAATTAACAACCTATAAGATAGATAGTTTATTAAAAAAGGATGTAGAAATAAAATTAACATTAAAAAACGGACTAACTCTAACAGAAAATAAATCAGTCTTTAATAATGAAGAAATAAATTATACTAAATTAAACTACAGTGAAATATCAGGAAACGCTCAAAATAAACTAAATAAAATATTAAAAGATAACATTAATAATATTATTAAGAATGCGATTATTAAAAAAGACTTTTCAGAAGCAATAGATAGTAGTTTATATACAGATGAGTTTAAAAACTCTGAAGTTTTAAAAAGTAGTTATGAAAATTTAGTTAAAAAATATTCTGATAAAACAGTTACTGATTTTAATTTAGAAAAAATGAGTATCAATAATGTCGAAATAGATGATGATAATAATATTATTATAAATACTACTATAACTTATTCTTATAAGGATGAAAATAAAAAAGCACATGAGAAAAGTAGGGTAGTAGATCAAACCATTACAAATGATCTTTTATTAAAAGAATTAAATTTAACTACGTTGTCATATATGTTTTAAAATAAAAAATTGACTATATCCTAGTCAATTTTTCAATTTTTTTATTATAAATTAATAATTCGATAAATCAAACATGGTGTTCCCAGTAGGACTCGAACCCACATCTATCCCTTAGGAGGGGATTGCTCTATCCAGCTGAGCTATGAGAACATAACTACATTATATAATAGATAAGAAAAAAATAAAAGATAATTTGTAAATTCTTCAAAAATTACTTACACGAAAAAAATAATTATGTTAAAATAACATTGATCGTGTAGCAATATAAGCGTAAATCCAGATTTGGATTTACGTTTTTTGTTCGCGAAAAGGAGGTAAATATGAAAAAATTAGATTTAGGAACAGAGAAAATATCTAAATTATTATTAACATTCTCTATCCCATGTATTATTAGTATGTTGATAAATTCAGTATACAATATAGTTGACCAAATTTTCATAGGTCAAGGAGTTGGAACAATCGGTAATGCTGCCACTAACGTCATTTTTCCTATTGTAATAATATGTAATGCTATTGCAAGCTTAATAGGAAACGGTTGTGCCGCAAATTTAAGCCTAAGACTTGGAGAAAAAAATTATAAAGAAGCTACTAAAAACGTAGGATCATCCATAGCAGTACTTTTCATCGTAGCAATAATAACTGCCATATTAGGTGAACTATTTTTACCAACATTAGTAAACTGGTTTGGATGTACTCCAACAGTATATAGTTCTGCTATTACATATGGAAGAATAATTCTATTAGGTGCACCATTTATGATTATTTATACAGGATTATCTTCAATAATAAGAGCCGATTCATCGCCAAGATATTCAATGATTTGCTTATTAGTTGGAGCAATTATCAATATAATATTAGACCCTATATTTATTTTTAATTTTAAATTAGGAGTTGCTGGAGGAGCCTATGCAACAATAATAGGTCAGTTTATTTCATTCTTAATTGCTTGCTTTTACTTAAAAAAATTTAAATCATTTAAACTAAAACTATCTGACTGTCGTCCTAATAATTCATTATTTAATACACTAAGTTTAGGTATATCAAGTTTTATAACACAGATGACAATTTTAGCATTATTTGTTGTTATGAATAATTTAATGACTAAATATGGTGCTAATACAAAATTTGGTAGTGATATTCCTTTATCTGTTTATGGTATAATTTCTAAATTAAATAGTTTATATGTATCCAGTATTTTAGGAATTTCTATAGGAGCCCAACCAATTATAGGTTTTAACTATGGTGCAGGTAACTATGATAGAGTAAAACAAACTCTAAAGAAAGTTGTTATAACTTGTTTTACAATAGGAATTTTCTTTAATATTATATTTTATTTCTTTCCAAGACAAGTAATTTTCATTTTTATTACTAAAACTGATCCTAATTATTCCTTATTCATGGAATTTGCAATAGATTGTTGTAAGATATTTTTAGCAATTTGCTTTTTAAATGCCTTTGAAATGTGTTCTAGTATTGTCATTCAATCACTTGGAAATGTAAAAAAAGCAACATTAGTTTCTTTTATAAGACAAATTATTTTATTTATTCCATTATCAATTATACTTAGTCATTTCATAGGTTTATACGGGGCATTATACGCCGGACCTATTGCTGATTCTATTTGTTTTATATGTGTTACATTTATATTCTTTTCAGAGTATAAAAAATTAACTAGCAAAGAAATAATAGAACAAAATACCAATATTAAAATAGAAGATGATTTAAATCCAAAAACCTCATATATAATAACTATAGCACGTGAATATGGTTCAGGTGGTAGATACATTGGTCAGTTATTAGCCAAACAATTACAAATACCATGTTATGATAAAGAAATAATAGCTTTAACTGCCAAAAATTCTGGATTTAAACAATCATATATTGAACAAAATGAAGAAAGTAAAAATCAGTATTACGGAAATGATGATGCTATTTTCATAAGCCAAACAAAAGTAATAAAAAAGTTGGCCAAAAAACCATGTATTATAATAGGAAGATGTGCAGATTATGTTTTAAAAGATCAAAAAAATGTCTTAAATATATTTTTATATAATGACTATGAAAGTAAAAAAAATAGGCTAATAAACTATTATAATATTCCCAAAAAAGATGTAAAAAAATTAATAATAGAAAAAAACAAAGAAAGAGCAAAATATTATAAGTATTATACAGAAAATGAATGGACCGATTTAAAGCAATATGACTTAGCAATACAAACAGATCTTTTAGGAATAGAAAAAACTGTCGATTTATTAAAGAATTTTGTCCTATCCAAAGAAGAAAAAAAATAATATAATATATTTAGTATGTTATTAGTATTGGGGGTAAATAATAATAAAGAAGCATACTAAAAACTTGGAAGGAATGGTTATATGAAAAGAAATGCGTGGAAAAATTATACGAACGAACAAATTAATGAATTAAATTCTATTTGTGAAGATTATAAGGATTTTTTATCAGTATCAAAAACAGAAAGAGAAGCGACTAAAGAAATAATTAAAAGAGCAAAAGATAAAGGATTTCAAGACTTAAAAGAATTAATAAAAAATAATACTCCATTAAAAAAAGGTGATAAAGTATATGTAAACAACATGGGTAAAGCCGTTGCTTTATTTATGATAGGATCAAAGCTTATCTCAGAAGGCATGAATATTTTAGGAGCTCATATTGATTCACCAAGATTAGATATTAAGGCTAATCCTCTTTATGAAAAAGATGGTTTTGTCTACCTTGATACTCACTATTATGGAGGAATAAAAAAATATCAATGGGTTACATTACCACTTGCATTACATGGTGTAGTAATAAAAAAAGATGGTTCAAAAACAGAAATAGATTTAGGAGAAGCTGAAAATGACCCAGTATTAGGAATCACTGATTTATTAATTCATTTAGCAAATGATCAAATGAAAAAAGAAGCATCTAAAGTTATTGAAGGAGAAGATTTAGACTTATTAATTGCTTCTCAGCCATTAAATAATAAAGAAGAAAATTCAGTAAAAGAAAGAGTTTTAAATATTTTAAAAGAAAAATACAATATTGAAGAAGATGATTTTTTATCAGCAGAGTTAGAGGTAGTACCAGCAGGAAAAGCTAGAGATTTTGGAATTGATAGAAGTATGATTTTATCTTATGGCCAAGATGATCGTTCTTGTGCTTACACTTCATTAGAAGCCTTTTTAAATGTTGAACCAGAAGAAAAAACTCTAAGTTGTATTTTAGTTGATAAAGAAGAAATTGGAAGTGTAGGAGCAACTGGAATGGAATCTCATTTTTTCAATAATGCCATTATGGAAATTGCTACTTTAATGGGAGAAGATAGTCCATTAGCACTACACAGATGTTTAAGTAATTCAAGAATGCTATCAAGCGATGTTAATTCAGCTTACGATCCATTATATTCATCTGTAATGGATAAAAATAATTCTTCATTTTTTGGAAATGGTGTAGTTTTCTGTAAATACACAGGATCTCGAGGAAAAAGTGGAAGTAACGATGCCAATGCTGAATACATGGCTTCACTACGTAAAATAATGGATGATGCAGACGTTGCATTCCAAGTATCAGAACTTGGAAAAGTAGATATTGGTGGAGGTGGAACCATCGCTTATATTCTAGCTAATTATAATGTGGAAGTAGTTGATTGTGGAATTGGTATATTAAGCATGCATGCTCCATGGGAAGTAAGTAGTAAAGCAGATATATATGAAGCATATCGCTGTTATATAGCATTTCTAAAAAATGCCTAAATATTCCCTTATGGAATATTTTTTTACTTTACAAAAATGTTGTAAAATAAAAAATAATAACTTGCAATAATTAATATAAAAAGATAAAATATCTATAGTAAGGAGTGTGGAAAAATGCAAATAAACTGCGTTACAACCGGAGCATTAGATGAGAATTGTTATGTATTAAAAAAAGATAAAACATGTTTAGTAATAGATCCCGGAGATGATTATTTAAAAATAAAAGAACAAATAGGAGATGCTAAGGTTTTAGGAGTTCTGATTACTCACTCACACTTTGACCATGTTGGAGCGCTTAGAAACTTTCTTACTAAAAGAAGCATAAAAATATTTAAAAAAAGTATATCTCCTGCTGGTTGCTATGAGATAGGAAATTTCAAATTTGAAGTAATAGAAACCCCCGGACATGCAAGTGATGCAATAACTTTTTATTTTCCAGAAGAGCAAGTTATGTTTGATGGTGATTTTATTTTTAAAGAAACTATCGGAAGGGTAGACCTACCGGGAGGAAGTAGTAAAGATATGGAAGAAAGTTTATATAAAATAAAAAATTATCCTCATGATGTTAAAATATACCCCGGACATGGAGAATCAACAACATTAAAATACGAACTAGAAAATAATCAATATCTAAAGGAGTTATAAGATGTATATAGATTTAATTGTATTAATAGTTTTAATCATTCTAGTCTTCATTTTTTTCAAAAACTTTTCAAGCTTTGTCTACTTTTTTGTAATAGCAGATATATTTTTAAGAATATTAACAGCAATCAAATTAAATATTCCTTTAAAAGACGTTGCAGCAGTAATAAATAACTATATACCAGAAAGTATCCCCGCTCTAATAGGAAAATACATCTCAGGTATACCATATACAATATTTATTTGGATTTATATAATAATATTTATTATTTTTGAAACCTATATTATTAAAACTTTTTGGAAAAAGAAAAGATAAGCCCTAAAAGACGACATATTTATGTCTTCTTTTTTTTTATAATGATTTTGGTGAGAAAATTGAAAATATATATAGATGTTCTACTTTTAGTAAATTTCCTATTTGATTTTATATTATTACTAACTACTAAACATCTTTTAAAAAGAAAAACAAAAACATCACGATTATTTCTAGCGACTATAATAGGAGAAATTTCTATCATCATAATATTTTTACCATTATCATCAATCTCTATCTTATTACTAAAATTATTAATTAGCATTTTAATGACTATAACCGCATTTGGATATAAGGAGTATTTATATTTTAAAAAAAATATCCTGACTTTTTATATGTTAAGTATTATCCTAGGAGGAATTGTATATTTTCTAAAAATATCATTAGTTAGTAAAAAAGATATAATAACTAATATTTTAATACTCTTAATAATTAGTCCATATATATTATATAAATATTTTAAGGACCAAGTTAATTTTAAATTAAGTTATAGTCTAAGGCATGATATAACCATATATTTAAATAAAAAAATATATAAGTATGTAGCATATTTAGATACTGGAAACAAACTAGAAGACCCGTATAAAAAAAGACCAATAATTTTAGTAAATGATGATAAATTAAATTTCTCTTATGAAAACAGTATTCTAGTTCCATATAAGACATTAGATAGTGAAGGAATAATAAAATGTCAAAAAGTAGAAAAAGTAATTATTGATCAAAAAATAGAACTTACTAATATTTTAATAGGACAATCAAAGAAAAAATTTAATATAGAGGGAATAGATGTAATCTTACCAAATATAATAAAGGAGGAATTATAATGATTAGCATACTCTTAGTAATTGGAACTATTGTAGAAAATTTAAATAATAACATTCTATTTTTTGTAGGGAAAACAGACGCTCTTCCTGCACCATTATCCAGAGAAATGGAAGAATACTATTTAGAAAGATTAGAGGATAAAGATGAAACTGCAAAGGATATCTTAATAGAAAGAAATCTTCGTTTAGTAGTATTTTTATCCAAAAAGTATGAAAATACAGGAATAGATCTAGAAGATTTAGTAAGTATTGGAACAATAGGACTAATAAAAGGAATAAATACCTTTCATCGTGGTAAAAATATTAAATTAGCAACTTATGTTTCTAGGTGTATCGATAATGAAATATTAATGTATTTACGAAAAAATAAAAAAATAAAAACTGAAGTTAGTATAGATCAGTCATTATCATATGATTCAGAAGGAAATGAACTTCACCTAGAAGATGTTTTAGGAACTGATAGTGATATAGTAACTAGAGGAATAGAAGAAGAGGACAATAGAAAGCTTATGATAAATGAAATTCAAAGGTTAAATCCAAGGGATAGAGACATTATTATTTTAAGATATGGACTTTTAGGACAAGAGGAAAAAACTCAAAAGGAAGTTGCTGATTTATTAGGAATTAGTCAGTCATATATATCAAGAATTGAAAAGAAAGTAATTAAAAGATTAAAAACACTTGTAAATTATAATTAGATTTACTATACTAAAATAATAGGGAGAATATTTAAAGTATAGTGATAATAGGAGTTGATAATATGAAATATGTATATTCATTCAGCGAAGGAAATAAAGACATGAGAGATATATTAGGAGGAAAGGGAGCCAACTTAGCAGAAATGACGGCCATAGGTCTTCCTGTTCCTCCCGGTTTTACTATATCAACCGATGCATGTGTAAAATACTATGAAAACAATCAAAAGTTAAGTGATGAAATAATAAATCAAATATATGAAAAACTAGCTGAATTAGAAAAATTAACAGGTAAAAAATTAGGCGATTTAGAAAATCCATTGCTTGTATCCGTTAGAAGTGGTGCAAGAATTTCTATGCCGGGTATGATGGATACTATTTTAAACTTAGGAATGAATGATTCAGTCTGCATGTCAATCGCTAAAAGGACAAATAATGAACGATTTGCTTATGATAGTTATAGAAGATTTATTCAAATGTTTAGCGATGTAGTTATGAACTTACCAAAAAGTTTCTTTGAAGGTTTATTTGACAAAATTAAAAGTGAAAAATCTGTTATAAATGATACAGACCTAACAAGTGATGATTTAAAAGAAGTAATAAGAAGATATAAAAGTGAATATCAAAGATTAACGAATACACCTTTTCCAAGTGACGCTAAATTACAATTATTAGAAGCAGTAAAAGCCGTTTTTAGAAGTTGGAACAACGAAAGAGCCAAAACTTACAGAAGACTAAACAATATTTCATCATCATGGGGAACAGCAGTTAATGTTCAAGTTATGGTTTATGGTAATATGGGAGAAAACTGTGGTACTGGAGTAGCATTCACTAGAAATCCTGCAACAGGTGAAAAAAAACTTTTTGGCGAATATTTAATGAATGCCCAAGGAGAAGATGTTGTTGCTGGTATTAGAACACCGTTAGCAATAGACACTTTAAAAACAGTTTTACCAGAGTGCTATGATCAATTTGTAAACATCAGTAAAATACTAGAAAATCATTATAAAGATATGCAAGATATGGAATTTACAATAGAAAATAAAAAATTATATATGTTGCAAACAAGAAATGGAAAAAGAACAGCTCAAGCAGCTATAAAAATAGCAGTAGATATGGTACATGAAGGTATGATTTCTAAAGAAGAGGCCTTACTTAGAGTTGAACCAAAAGATCTAGATCAATTACTTCATCCTATTTTTGTAAAAGAAAGTTTAGAAAAACACGAAATAATTACTCATGGCCTAGCAGCTTCTCCGGGTGCTGCTACTGGAAAAATTTATTTTTCAGCAGAAGATATTCAAAAGGCTCATAACGATGGAGAAAAAAATCTAATCCTAGTTAGAGAAGAAACATCTCCTGAAGATATAGAAGGAATGAATATTGCAAACGGAATATTAACTGTAAGAGGAGGAATGACCTCTCATGCTGCTGTTGTAGCACGTGGTATGGGAACTTGTTGCATATCAGGTTGTAACGAAATTGTTGTCGATCAAGCAAAAAAAACAGTCACTTTAAAAAATGAAACTATATATCATGAAAAAGATTATATTAGTTTAGATGGATCAACAGGAAATGTTTATAATGGTCAAATAGAAACAAAAGAGGCTGAAATAACTGGTGTTTTAGAAGAATTTATGGGATGGGCAGATAGCATTCGTAAACTCAGAATAAGAGCGAATGCAGATACACCAAAAGATGCCCAAACAGCAAAACGACTTGGAGCAGAAGGAATAGGCTTATGTCGTACAGAACACATGTTTTTTAAAGAAGAGAGAATTTTTAACTTTAGAAGAATGATAGTTGCTCCAACAAAAGAAATAAGAATAGAAGCTCTAAATAAAATCCTTCCATATCAAAGAAGTGACTTTGAAGATTTATTTACTGAAATGAAAGGTCTTCCTGTAATTATTAGATTATTAGATCCTCCATTACACGAATTTTTACCACATACAGAAAATGAAATTATAGCACTTGCTCAAAGTTTGAATGTTACAGTAGAACAGTTAAAAAATAAGATACAATCCCTAAAAGAATTTAATCCAATGATGGGACACAGAGGTTGCAGATTAGATGTAACATATCCAGAAATTGCAAAAATGCAAGCAAGAGCTATTGCAGAAGCAATAATAAATGTAAAACATAAACAAATTAACGTTAAGCCTGAAATAATGATTCCATTAATAGGAGATATAAAAGAATTAAACTTTGTAAAAAAATTATTAATAGAAGAAATAGAAACAGTCGAAAAAGAAAATAATATTAAAATAGAATATAAAATAGGTACCATGATAGAAACACCAAGAGCAACAATAAAAGCAGATGAGATAGCAAAGAATGCAGACTTTTTCAGTTTTGGTACTAATGATCTTACACAGTTAACATTTGGTTTTTCAAGAGATGATTCACCTAAATTTTTAAAGGATTATTATAAAAATAAAATTCTAGATCAAGATCCTTTCGCATCAATCGATGAGGACGGTGTTGGAAAACTTGTAGATTTAGCTAGTAAATTAGCGAGAAAAACAAATCCTACTATAGAACTAGGAATATGTGGAGAGCATGGTGGTGACCCTAAATCAATAGCATTTTGTAACAAAATAGGTTTAAGCTATGTATCATGTTCACCATATAGAGTACCGGGAGCACGTCTAGCAGCAGCTAAAGCTGTAATATATGAAAAAGAAGGCAAATAATTAACAATATAATATTTATATATTAGACTAAGAATTTAAAATCTTGGTCTTTTATTAACTCATATTTTTTTTAATTTCTTGTACTTCAATTTGTAATGCTCTAATCATCTTTTCTAGCATCATAATTGTTTCATCACACTCGGACTTAGAGTTATTTGAACTTCTATTATTTGGATTAGTATTACTAGTATTACTATTTCCAAATGAATATGAATTATTTTTTCCTGATTCAATAGACTCTCTTGGTTCCAAGCCTCTCTCCTGCATTAATGCTCGATAAAATGCATTTGTAGATAAAACTTGTGCAACTAACATAAGCCAATTACCTAAAGCATTTTGTTCATTAGCCGTCGAATCATCTATTAAAAGATAACCAATAGCAACAGCACTAATAGAAAATAATTTTGGAGGTATATTTGGTATCATAAAATCCTCCTTTATAAAAATGTATGTTTATTAAGTTAATATTTATGTTTAATAATTAAAGATATTATGAATTGTTACACTTTAATTGCAAAATAGTTCTTATTAATATATAATGTATAAGGATGAGGTGTAGTGATAATGAGAACTTTATGTATAGGACACATAGTATATGATATAATTTTGCCAGTAGGGGAAAAACTAGAAACAAATAAAAAATATTATATAAAAAATACTTATGAAAAAATAACAAATCCAATCATAAATGCTTCAATTTTATTATCGAATTGGGATTTAGATGTAAACATTTGTGGTGTTTGTGGTAAAGATTATTATGGCGATAAACTAATGGAAATACTTAGACAAAACGAAGTAAATACTGATTATTTACAACAACAAAATGGTATAAAAACAGATATTAATTATACCATTTTAAATAACAATAAAGAAACAACAACAATTATATCAGAAAATCCCAAAATACATGATCTAATAGATATTCCTGTAAAATCATCGGTAATTTTAATGGATGGAGAAGAGTTACTTACGTCAATTAAAACTATAGAGAATAATCCACTATCACTAACCATATTAAATGCCGATAACACTAAAGAAGATACTTTAACACTTGCTAAAAAAGTAAATTATCTAATTTGTACAATTAATTTTATTGAGGAGTATACAAAAATAAAAATAGACATAAATAATATTGATACTATAATATGTGCATATCAAGAATTAGAATTATCATTTAAAAATAATATTATTTTAAACTTAGGAAAAAACGGTTCTTTTACTAAAATAAAAGATGAATATTGCTTGGTACCAACAATAAAAACAGATGAACAAGAAATTGGAAATATAGAAAATTATTATTGTGGAGCATTTACTTATTTTTTAGAAAAAAATTATCCATTATTAAAAGCGATGTATTTAGCAAACATAACTAGTACTCTTATGAATTTAAATAATAAAGAAAACAGTATTCCCAGTTTAGAAGAAGTCCTAGAAAGAGGAAATGTTAATGATATTATCTAATTATCCCAAAATTGATTTGCATGGTTTTGATAGAGATTATGCTAGTATAATGGTTAAAGATTTTATAAAAGATAATTACATAATAGGCAATAAAAGTATTGTAATTATTCATGGAAAAGGAACCGGAATATTAAGGCAAAGAATTCATTCTGACCTAAAACGAAATAAATTGGTTGAAAGCTATCAATTAAATATGTTTAATGACGGCGAAACAATAGTTAGATTAAGAACAAAATCTTGACAAAATAAAGAAAAAAGTGTATAATATGTAACACGTATCGAAAAGGGGGATCGTATATGTATACAGAAGATTATAAGCATAACGGTTTTTTCTTTCGTAACCTATTATTAAAATTACTACTAATAATAGCAATTATCTTTTTATTAATATGGATCATTCCTAAATTTACTTCATACAAAAAAAGTAATTCCATAAAAAGTAATATAAAAATAACGGAAGAAAATACTACTAGTGACTATTTAAAAAATAATTTAGAAAAATTAAAGCAAGCATCATTGATATATTATAAAGATGATAAATTACCTACTAATACAAATGATATAGTATTAGTAACACTTAAGCAATTAGAAGATGAAAAATTAATTACAAAACTAACTAATAATAAAAATAAAGCTTGTAATAATAAAAAGTCATATGTAAAATTAACAAAATTAACTGACGATTATCTATTAAAAGTTTATATAAATTGTGATGGTAAAACAGATTATTTATTATCTCATGTAGGAAAATATACTTATTGTACTAATACTATCTGTGAAAAAAATGATAGTTTAGCAAAGGAAGATAACGAGCAACCTATTGAAGAAAAAGTACAACCTAAAGAAAATAAAGTAGAAAATAAGGAATCAGAAGAAAAAAATTCCTCACCTGAACCAGAAAGCAATAATAGTAGTACAGCTAGTAATTCATCTGTCTCAACGAAATTATCCGAATTTGGACCTTGGTCAGAATATACTAGAACATCATGTCAAACAAAAGCTATAACTTGTAACAGTAACGATCGTAATTGTTTAACAGAAATAAAACTTAAAAGACAAACAGAACAAGTAGGAAAATATGATAAAGAATACTATACGACTCACTTAATATTGAACAAGATATCAACAACAACAATTAATGCTTGTTCTAATTATAATTACATATCAATTCAAGGAACAGCCTATAAAACAACTGGAAATTATGAAGAAATATTAACATTAAATAATAAACAATCTACAAATGATTGGACATATCAAGAAACAATCTCAACAACGACTACACCAAACTTTGGAGCTAACAAATATTATAAATTCGTAGGTGCAGACTTTACAAATTGTACATATACCTGTACTTCAGCACCAGCATATTATTATGATGTATATGTTTATAATAAACCAATATTCAAAGTAATAGGAAATGAAGAAAATTGTATCAAAACAACAAAATCAATTAATTCATATTCTGTAGTCAAAAAAAGAGAAACATCAAAAAGAGAAGAACCATTATATGCAACAGCATGTTATCAAAGCACAAGAACAAGAAAAATAGTAAAGTAGGGGGATAATATGAAAAATATTGAAAAAATAGTTTTAATAAAAAGAACAGGAAAGAAAAGTAAAAGTTTAATAAAATACTCAGATGGTACATCACTAGTAAAAAGTTATCGTTTTGGTATTTTTGCATTAAGACAATATATCGAAGAAAATAATATTTTAGAAGATGATTATCAAAAATTAATAGATGATAAAGTAATAAAAGTTTATCGAGAAAGAATTAATTCAGATAATTTTGAAATACTATCAGCAACACCAATTTTAAACAAAATTGAAAAGCTAGAATCTGAAAACAAATACTTAAATACTACAATCTCATCTATAAACTTTAAATATGATCCAAAAAAAGATGAAGTATATACTTCTATAAAATATGATTGTAATTATAAAAGCAAAAAGAAAAGTAGTCATCTTATAGAAAGAGTAGAATTAGATGATGCAATCTACGAATTAATAGATTATGCCAAAGAAAATGGCGTTTCTACAATAACAGAGTTATTTGAAAATGATTTTTGTACAATAGATAAAAACGTAAATGAAGATTTTAAAAATAAAATATTACCACAAATTGAAAAAAGATATTCTGCTGAAAAAGAAGATCCATTCAGTAATAGACAAAAAAAGGATTCTGCTGATACAGCTGATACAACCGATAAAGGAGATGATAATATGGATATAGAAAGTATAGATTTCATTTTAGAAAATGGAAAAAATTATGCTATAGTTAACTATAAAGATGGAGAGGAAACTTTATCTTTAAAAGAAGTTAATACTTTAATTGAGAAGCTTTTACAAAATAACGAAACAAAAAAATTATTCCGTAATCCAGATTTTATATCATATTATGCTAAAAAAGGTAGAAAATATTATTCAATAACAAAAAAACAATATATAACTAACAATAAATCAAAAATTGGTAAAATTGTAGTTTATCAAAATGAAAAAAACGAAAAGAAAGCAATGTTATTTTTGGCAAATGGTGAAATAGAAGAAATAACTTTTGAAGAAGCTATAAATGCTTGTTTAACATACGCAAAAGATAATAAAATTGATGTTCAAGATGATTCACAAATTGAAAAATTATTTAAAAATGATGTTTTTGTAGTTACAACAGAAAAAGAGTTAAATAAAAACTTTCAAAGGTTTTTTGAAGAATCATACCTATATGCAACTGAAGCAAAAAAAGCAAAGAAAAAGAAAATGAAAAAAGCAAAGTCTAAAGAAACTAAGAAAGAAAAAAAATCCAATCTTTTAAAAAAACTAGGTAGTAAAATTATTAATAAATTAAAGAATAATAAATTAGTAAGAAGAATTACTTTAGTAGCATTGACTTTTGGTGTTGTACTTGGAGGATATAAATTAAGCCACAAAAGCAAAACAGGAGAAATTATTGATAATACTGCAATAGAAAATACAACAGAAGATAACTATAATACAGAAAATGTTGAAAGACCAGATTATTCATATTATTCATTTGATGAATTACTAGAAAATTGTACAACAAATGAAAATAGAAAAAATGCAATGACAACTTTAGAAGACTTCTTATTAACTTATAATGATAGTGTTGCAAATTCTTACACTGAAGAAAATAATGATGCAAAACTAGTTCATACTGTAGAAGAAGCAAATGCTATGTATTTACTATATAATGACTTAGATGCTCAACAAATATATGACATTTATGGTAATACAGCATTTGATAAAACAGAATTAACAAACAATTTCAGTAGTGCACAATATCAAGATACATTAGCTCATAATATACAAACAGATACCTTAGGAAAAAGTAGATTACTAATAAATGATGATGCTAAAAAATTATATGAAAAATATGAAAACATTTTTATAAACATGAATCAAACAGACAATTATAATGAAAAAGTTTATAATGCACAAAAATTCTATTCTGCAGTTAGAGAAGATTTTAATAATATGACAGATTCAAGTTACGAAAATATACCATCATACAAAATAATGATAAAAGAATTTATAGATTCTATGCTAAATATCAATTTAGATATAGACAATAAATTAACAGATGATGAACTTAATTATATCAATGGTTTTTATAATCAAACAGTAGAAAATAAAGCAAGCGAAATAGCAACAATGCAAACTGCCAGAAGTGTAGAATCAACAATCGATTACGGTGATGGTAGTGCTGTAGAAAATGATCTTAACCCTTATTATTCTGAGTTTAAAGATGCACTTGTAGATGAGTTAACAGAAATATCAGCATATTACACAACAGACGAAAATAGAAATGTTGATACATACACAAGTTTTGATAAAAATATTAATCTTTCTGCACCAAAGGAAAGCGAACCTGAACTTGGTAGCACTAAAGTAAAAGAAAATAAAGAAAAGAAGAATGATACAATCGTTATAGCGGCTAATGTACCAACTGAGAACGTAGAGCCAGCTGCTCCAGTAGAACAAGAACAAACTATTGAGCCAGTTATTGAAGGAAAAATATCAAAACCAAAGGTTAAAAAAGAAGTAAAAATAAAAGTAGAGGATTATGTAGAGCCAAGCTTAATATCAGATGAAGAAGGACCTATCTTAGAAAACGAAGAAATAGTAGTAGACAAACCTCCAATAGAACCAGTAGAAATTACAAATACTGGAATAGATGAAATAACACCCGATCAAGTTACTGAAATAATTGATGATAATAATCAAAATAATTCAGATACAACAATAATAGATAGTTCTGATACAACTTCTACTGATACAACAATAACTGACAATTCAGAAATTATAGAAAATCCTACTACTGATGATAATGATTATAATTTAACCATCGATCAAGACAAACAAGATGGCGATGGAAACTTAAATGATCAATACACTGATATATCTACAATTCCAGAAACAGATTTAACAGAAGAAAATTCAGAAGTTGCTAAAACAAATGAAGAAATAGTAGATGAATTAATAAAACAAATGGCCCAAGAAGACGAAACATATGATGATCAATATGAAATGGTATATACAAAATAATAAAAAAAGATAAAAAAGGACTTGTCAAAGTTCTTTTTTTATTGTAAAATTATATTGTTAATATGAAATGTCCGCGTAGCTCAGCTGGATAGAGCAATCGCCTTCTAAGCGATCGGTCACGTGTTCGAATCACGTCGTGGACACCAGATTGATAATAAACTCGAACTTTTATAGTTCGAGTTTTAAAATACTTAATTTTATGCTAAAGTATTTATAAAATTAAAATGATTATGTCAATTTAAAAACGCACTTACAAATTGACATATCAATTAGCGTGTGTAACATCATTTAAGTAATAATAATTTATAAATATAAGTATTAAAACTGCAAGAAATATGATAAAATATATAACAAAGTTTTGGGGGCTATTATGCGAGAAAGCAAATATTTCTATAACGGCATACCTTTATCTAAATATTGTAAAGATAATAATATTAATATAAATACTATACGAGCAAGAATATGGAAAAAGAAACAAAGTAAAAAATATGAAAACTATACAGAACAAGAAATTGTAGATATGGTTATAGAGGCTTATGGTAGTGCTATTAAATATATATATAAAGGGATATCTTTAAGACAATATTGCTTAGATAATGGTATTAATATAGGAACTATTAAATCTAGAATAAATAATCTAAGAAAGAAAAATGAAAATCTGTCAAATGATGAATTAGTAATTTTAGCAATGGAAGAGTTTGATAATCAAAATTTTAGATTTTTTATAAATGGTGTACCTTTAAAAGAATATTGTGAAAGTCATCCAGAAATAAATTACAATACTATTAGAACATACATTAACAGAGAAAAAGAAAAGAATCCAGAATTATCTGACGAAGAGCTAATTAAACAATATATAGATAAAGAACATAAAGAAATTTATAAATATTACTATTTGGGAATTCCACTAAAACAATATTGTGATGAAAATAATTTGAATTATAGAAATATAATTACATATATGAGTAGATATAGAAATACTGATAACTTTAAAGATTTAAGTGATGGTGAGTTTGTTGAGGCAATTATGGACCAATATGAACCATTTGAGCCCAAATACCTATACAATGGACTAACTTTAAGAGAATATTGTATTCAAAATGATTTGTCATATTATAGTGTAGTATCTTTTGTAAAAAGAAGATTAACAAAAGACAGCACGAAGAGTATTGATTACTTAATCGATGAAGGTATAAAAACAATAAATAGGTATGGAATAATTTACTATTATAAAGGTATACCTTTAAAAGATTATGCCGAGCAAAATGATTTGAATGCAAGTTCAATTCGTTGTGCTATTTTAAGAAAACAATTAAGAGGTAATAAACCATTACAAGAAATTATTGATGAGTGTGTTGAATCTTATCAAAAATTTTCTATCAAATATTATTATAATGGGATGCCACTCTTAACATTTTGTAACAATATAGGTTTGAATTATAATACAATAATTCAAAAATATTTATATGAATATGTAGATAAAACTGACATCGGTATAGATGAAGCAATAAAACAAATTGTAGATTATTATATAGAACACCCACCAATAAAAACTAAATATTACTTCAATGATCAATCATTAACAAAATTTTGTGATGTAAACGGTTATCCTTATCTAGCAATTTGGAGAAGAATTAAGACACTACAATCTAAAGATCATTCATTAGATAATGAACAAATTATAACTTTAGCAATAAAAAAATATGAAGATAGATTACAAATAGGTAAAATAAACGAAATTTTTGATAAACTAAAAGATTCCAAGATATATGATGTTAATAAAATTAAAAGTATATGTGAATTTCTAAAAGTTTGTTTTGAAAATGTAACTGATTTAGTTAATATGGATTTTTCATATAATCAAGCAATTAATATGATATGGTATTTTTCCGATAAAAAAACTAGTAATAATTATAAAATGATTACTGATAAGAAAATAAAAGATATTTTTATTTTAGTTGATAATTTAAGAAGTTCTAATAACAATATTGAGCAGTTTGAATTATATGATTTAATAGGAATATATAAAAGTGAGTTATATGATTCAAGAAATGAAATATTATTAAAACAAAAAAGATATATTTATAAAACAATATATTCATTATGTAGTAGTTATGAAGTTAAAGTTAATAATAGTAATTATGAAGATTTTGAAAGTGAGATTAAGTACTATCTATTAATGGTAATAAATAGAACTAATTTAAATATTTATGGGCAAATAATTAAATATATGGATTTGACCGTTAAGGGTTATTTTAGAACTTATCTAAAAAAATATAGAAAGCAAAATAATAGTTTATCATTAGATGATACTAAATACTTTAGTGATAAAGGCACAAGAAGAGAAAAATCAAGAATTGACTATATTGTTGATCCTAAGAATCCGTATGATAAAGCTGAAAACACCTCATTTAGTTCAGATATGATGAAAGTATTATCATCATTATCTCCAGATGATTTATCCCTTATTATGTTAAAATATCAAGAAAATTATAGTGATGATGAATTGGTAAAACATTTCAATTTAACACTTGATGAAATAGAGCAAAAAGAAATTGAAATACTGTCATTATTAAAAAATAATGATAATGTAAAAGTCTTAAGAAGAACTAAAAATGATAATTAAAAATGAATTTTAAATATTGTAATTCTATGTTAATTGATAATTGCTATATTGAAATGTGCTTAAGAAACTAAAACAATCAGAAATGGTTGTTTTTTGTTATTCCCTAAATTCATGTTATAATATTTATATAAAAGGAGAGATAAAATGGATATTAAAACAAGATTGGAAGATGATGTCATATTATTTTCAACTATTTTTAGTCCACAGTCAAGAGCACAAACTTTAAAAACCCTTAATTCTATAGGAATTTATACAATAGAAGATTTCATAAATTATAAAGTGAGCGACTATCCAGCAACATCTAGAAATGTATATTGTGCGATGGCACATATTTTTAGAAATGCTTATTTAGGTAAAGACTTAATATATGATGTAATATTAGAAAAAGAATACAATAAAGATCAACAAGGTTTTCAAGAATGTGCTTCAGACATTATAAGAATAGGACTTTCTAAAAATAATAAACGTAATTTAGCCTATTTTCTAGAAAATGAATTTAGAAATAGTGATGATTTTAGTATGGAATCATTAATAAGAAGTAACGCTGAATTTAATTACAATTCAGGTCCTGATATTAGAAGATACTATATAAAATATATGGATGATAAAAAGAAAGTACAGCAGCCTGAAGAACAAGAAAATATTTCAAACATTAGTAATAATGATGCAGCAATTTTAACTACCTTAAAAATTCAAGTACAAACCTTAATTGCAATGAAGGAAGATCTTGAAAAACAAATAGATGTACTTCAATCAAAAATTAGTACTCTTGAAGGAGGACAAATTAGTCATGGAAGAAAGTAGTATTACTATTGAAGAAATAAAAGAAGAAATCAAGAAATTAAAATTAGAAATAATTGAACGTGAAAATAAAATTGATGAGCTATTAGAAATTATTAATGAAAGCGAAGAAGAATTATAAATATAGTTACACCAGTCTGAAATAAGGCTGGTTTTTATTATCAAAATAATAAAGAAAAAATAATTTAATAAAAAAATTACCACTTTTTGTCTAATTTTAAAATTTAAAACGAATGTTAATAATGGGAGGTGTAAATTTGGAGGTTGTTAGACAAGAAGGACTAAAGGATTGTGGCGTGTGTTCATTATTATCAGTAATTAGATATTATGGAGGTGATGTATCATTAGAATATTTAAGAGAATTAACATCCACAACCAAAAATGGTGTATCTGCCTACAATCTCGTTCAAGCAGCAACTATATTAGGTTTTAATTCTTATGGCATAAACTCAACACTAAATGATTTAGATATAACAGCCTTGCCCATTATAAGCCATGTTATAATAAATAAAAGTTACCAACATTTTATAGTTATTTATGAAATTAATGTTAATAAAAAAGAATTATTAATAATGGATCCTGCTATTGGTAAAAGAAAAATATCATATGCCGAGTTTAACTTAATAACAAGTAATAATTATATTTATCTAAAACCAATAAAAAAAATATTAAAATTAGAAAAAAAAGATATAGTAAATGATTGGTTAATAAAATTCTTACAAAAAAATAAAAAATATATTCCTTACATTATTTTATTAACTATAATATACTTTTTTACTAATATAGTAACAGTATTTTATTTTAAACTTATATTAAATAAAGCTATAAATTATAATATAATCAGCAATGTTTATATTATTAGTAAATTTATGATAGTATTTTACTTATTTAAAGAAATAACATCATATTTAAAAAGCATCACTTTAGTTAAATGGAGTGAATTATTAGATGAAACATTAACAAAAAATGTCTTAAAAAGATTGATGTTTCTTCCATATTTATATTATAAGAATAGAACAACCGGAGAAGTTATTTCTAGAATAAAGGATCTGGCTATTATAAAAGATTTTTTAGCAGATTTTTTTTCGACATTTATAATAAATAGTATACTGTTATTAATATTGATTTTACTAATTTTAAATATTAATAAACAACTAGCTATATATGTAATAATCTTAAGTATTATCTTATTGCTATTAGAAATATTCTTTGAAAAATATTTTATCTATATAAAAAACGCCTATCTAACAACAGAAGATAAAATAAATTCAATTTTATTTGAAACCATTAATTCAATGAATACTATCAAATCATTACATATAGAAAAGCAAAAAACTAATAGTTTTTTAAAACAATATCAAATTTTACTTGATAAAGCTTATAAGTTAAATAGTGTAATATTTACAGATGACTTTTTTGTAAATGTTGTAACAGACATTTTTAATATTTTCTTTTTAACAGTCAGTAGTTGTTTAATAATTAAAAATAAACTTAGTTTAGGTAATTTGATTGTCTTTCAAACAATTTTTAATTATTATATTTCATCATATAAGAGTTTATTGACATTATATAAGAAATATCATAACTATAAATTAGCAAAATCAAGAATAGAAGATCTATTTACAATTAATGTAGAAAATTTTAATTGTTTAGAGTATTTTCAAGATTATAAATTAAACGGGACAATAAAAATAAAAAATCTAACTTATAGTTATGGATATAAAAAAATATTTAATAAAATGAGTTTGACCATTAATAAGAAAGATAAAATTTTTTTAACAGGAGAAAGTGGTATTGGTAAAAGTACCTTAATGAAAATATTAAATAGATACCTAAATATTGAATATGGTTTTATTAGCATTAATAATATTGATTTAACCCATTATCATTTAGATGTTATAAGAAGAAAAATAACTTATATCTCCCAACAAGAGAGCTTATTTACTGGAACAATAAAGGAAAATATAATATTTGAGGAAAGTGATAATTCAAATAAATTATCTAAAATCTCAAAGATAGTTTATTTAGATGAAATTTTAGATAAAGAATTAGGTTTTTCCAAACTAATAGAGGAGGGTGGTGCTAACTTTAGCGGTGGAGAAAGACAAAGAATAATACTTGCTCGTGCACTCTTTAAAGATAGTGACATCTATATATTTGACGAAGCATTAAACCAAATAGATATAGAAAAAGAACAAGTAATATTAGAAAACATTTTAAAATATTTAAAAGATAAAATAGTAATAATAATAAGTCATAGATTAACCTGCCAAGATCTTTTTAATAGAATTTTAGTTTTAAAGAATGGGAAAATATATGAAAAGATATAAAAAATATCAATTATTATTTACTATTAATATAATTATCATAATATTATTCATATTATTTGTCATATCATTAACTAAAATTAATTATAATGAATATACAAAATTAAATTCTATATATATAATAGACAATGTAGTAGAAAGTGTTGTTACTAGTAAACAATTAAAGTATTTGGAAAAAAATAATTTCGTTTACTTAAATTCATCTAGGAAAAAAATTGAAATATTATCAATTACTAAGAATATATATAAAAGAGATGGAGAGTTTTATCATCAAATACTTTTAAAAATTAATAAAATAAAAGAAAATACAATAATAAATATGAGCATACCGCAGAAAAAAAGAAAATTAATTATATTAATAAAGGATTGTTGGAAGGAGTAAAAATGAAAAAACTAGATAATAAAAAATTAGCAAATATAACAGGAGGAGAAGTTTCAGTATGGGTTTATATGATATCATCAGCAATAGTAGTATTCGTTTCAGGAATTATTAAGGGATATACTCATCCAAGAAGCTGTAATGGTTAAAACTATGAAATTAAATAATAATAACTTATCTAAAATAGTTGGTGGAACTACTATATCAGGAACAATAATAAATGCATTTACTAATGTTATAAAAGTATTATTAGATGCTGGTGAAGGTGTAGGTTCTTCTATTAGGAGAATTGTTGATAATAATATGTGCCCACTAAAATAGGATGAAAATAAAATAAAGTACATTTTCTATAAAAAAATATAATTTTTTTGTTGAATATTGTCAATATATTTGTTATAATCTTAATAGTTATGGATGAAGGGAGGGAGAAATATGACACAAGTAACTGTAAAAAATGGTAACTTAGACATGGCTCTAAGAAAATTCAAACAAAAAGTTGCAAGAGACGGAGTCCCTTCAGAATGCAAAAAAAGAGAATGTTATGATAAACCTGGAGTAAAAAGAAGAAAAGCCAAAAAAGAAGGAATTAAGAATTCTAGAAAAAGAAACAGAAATAGTCGTGATAAAGACTAAAAGAAAGTTGTCAATCAATGGCAACTTTTCTTTTTTCCTCTTGAAAAAACATCTATATATAATATATAATAAAAAAGGAAGATATAACTAAGAAAAACTTAGTTAGGAGGTAATTATGAGCACATCTTTTATTATATGTAGTATGTTTTATAGTGCTTTACTATTAATAGTATATTTTTCTAAAAAAAGATTAAATAGTTTAGAAAATAAAATATACTCATCACTTGCGATTGTAAACTTTTTTGGACTAATAATAGAATTGTTTTGTTATTTAGTTACACTAAACCGTGATAAATTTCCTATGTTTACATCAATAATTAATAGAGTATATTTAATTTATATGCTTACTTGGTTAATGCTATTTGCGTATTATACATTTATAATTTCTTTTAAAAGAAGAATCAATCTACACTTCAATAGCAAAGAACTTTATCGTAAAATATCAGGAGTTTTCCTTAAAGTATACTTAATAGTAGCATTTGCATTATTAGTATTGCCATTATATTATAATAATTCAAATATTAATTCAGTATATTCATACGGACCTAGTAGTCTTTTATGTACAATAATGAGTGCAGTTTGTATAGTAGCATGCTTAATATTTATAATCATAGGTCATAAAAATATTAGAAAATCAAAACTTATTCCATTAATAAGTTATATAATACTTTTTCCGATTGTAATTTTTCTTCAGTATAAGCATCCTGAACTTCTATTAACAACAACAATAGAAACATTCATCACATTCTTATTATATTTTACAATAGAAAACCCAGATCTAAAAACAATCGATGAATTGAGTAATGCAAAGCAAAGAGCAGAAGAGGCCAATAAGGCGAAAACAAAATTCTTATATAGTATTTCACATGAAATAAGAACACCATTAACTAGTATCATTGGTTTTACAGAAGCCTTATCAGATAGAAAATTAGATAAAGAATCTAAAAAAGATATAGAAAACATCTCATCATCAGCTACTAACTTATTACAAGTAGTAAATGGAATATTAGATATATCTAAATTAGAAGTAAAACAAGTTCAACTAGTAAAAAAACGCTATAATCTAGAAAGTATGTTAGAAGAGTTAGTAGACTTTTCAAAAGAAATAATTGGTAAAAATCACATTGAGTTAAGAACTTGTTTTGATACTACAATTCCAGAAGCTTTATATGGCGATTATGTAGTTTTAAGACAAATAATGTTAAATTTATTAGCAAACTCAATCGAAAGAACAAAAATTGGTTATATAGAATTTAGTGTTACATCAGTCATTAAGGATAACGCTTGTAGATTAATAATATCATTAGAGGATACTGGTGGTACAATAAAAAATGATAAATTAGATAAAATCTTTATTAGTAATAATGAGGATAATATAGAAGAAAGTTTAATAGAAGGTACTAATACATCACTATCAGCCACAAAAAAATTAGTTGATTTAATGGGTGGCACAATAGTAGCACAAAACGTATATGGCAGGGGTTGTAAATTTACTGTTGCACTTGATCAAGAAATAGTTGTTTCAAATAATAATGAAGATGTAACAGAAGAAGTAAAAGATATTTCTGATAAACGAATTTTAATAGTAGATGATAACAAATTAAATATTAAGGTAGCTCAACGTTTACTTGAAAAATATAATGTTCAAATAGATGCTGTTTTAAGTGGAACAGATTGTTTAGAAAAAATTGCTTCAGGTGAACATTATGATTTAATATTAATGGATGATATGATGCCAATAATGAGTGGAGTAGAAACTTACAAGAAATTAAAACAAAATTCAAACTTTAATACTCCTACAGTAATGCTAACAGCAAACGCGATTGATGGTATGAAAGAAAAATATCTATTACAAGATGGTTTTGATGAATATATTGCAAAACCAATAGAAAAAAAAGAATTAGATCGTATTATTAAAAAAATATTTAAATAAAGGAATGATATAAAATGTTAGAAAAATTAAAACAAGATATGATAGAGTCTATGAAAAATAAAGACAAAGAAAGATTATCAGTTATTAGAGGAATAAAGGCAGCAACAGACAAAGAACATATCGACAAAAAAAGAGAAATAACTGATGAATTAATAATAGAAGTAGTATCACATCAAGTTAAACTTTTAAATGATTCAATCGAAGAATTCAAAAAGGGTAATAGAGATGATCTTGTAGAAAAAGCAAAAAATGAACTAAATGTTTTAAAAGAATATTTACCAGAACCATTATCAGAAGATGAAGTAAATAAAATTATTGAAAATATTTTTGAAAAGATTAAGCCAGAATCTATGCGTGACATGGGTAAAGTAATGTCAGAAGTAACACCACTTGTAAAGGGGCGCTTTGATATGAGTGAGGTAAGTAATAAAATAAAAAACAAACTAATGAACAAAGACTAGTAAATATGGTCTTTTTCTTTTATAATAAACAATATAGGTGATTAATATGAAAAATTTCAAAGAAAAATTAGCTCTAGTTCCAACCTCTCCGGGTAGTTATCAAATGAAAGATAAAGATGGAATTATAATATATGTTGGAAAAGCCAAAAATTTACAAAGAAGATTAAGAAGTTATTTTACTAGAACAGTAACTGGTAAAACAAAAATGCTTGTAGAAAATATTGATGATTTTGAATATATAGTAACCTCATCAGAATTAGAATCCCTAATTTTAGAGATAACATTAATAAAAAAGTATAATCCAAAGTATAATATTCTTTTAAAAGATGATAAATCATATCCATATATCGAACTTACAAACGAAAAATATCCTAGACTTAGAATTATAAGAAATGCCAAAAAAAAGAAAAACAAAAACTTCCTATATGGGCCATACCCAAATGTATCGGCAGCTAGAAAAACGGTAAATATGATAAATAGAATATATCCATTAAGAAAATGTGAGCATATTCCAAAGACACCATGTTTGTACTATCATATTAATGAATGTTTAGGTTACTGCTGCAAAAAAATCGATAAAGAAACTATCGATAACATGAATAAAGAAATTATTTCATTCTTGAAAGGTGACAGTACTTATATAGAACAAAAAATAAAACAAGAAATGGAAAAATCAAGCACGGCATTAAACTATGAAAGAGCAATAGAATTAAGAAACATGTTAGATGATATAAATATTACTTTGAAAAAACAAAAAATAGATCTAAATAAAAATTTCAACTTTGATTTAATAAATTATTATCAAGATCAGAATTATTTATCTATTCAAATATTTTTTATAAGAGAAGGTCTACTATACGGTAGACATAAAGATATTGTACAAACTTTAGGAAATACAGAAGATGAATTAATAGAATATATAATAAAATATTATGAAAAAGATGGTATGTTACCTAAACAATTATATATACCAGAAATTATAGATAATGAACTACTTAGTAATTATCTAAATATTAAAGTCACAACACCATATAGAGGAAAGATTAGAAGTCTTTTAAATCTAGCAGCAGAAAATGCCCAACAAAATTTAGAGAGTGAAGAGGAAACATTAGAAAAGGATGAAAAGTCAAGATTATTAGCCTTGAAAGAATTGTCACAAATTTTAAATATTCCTAAAATATCGAGAATAGAGTCATTTGATAATTCACATTTGTTCGGAACATACTACGTAGGTGGAATGGTTGTATTTGATGATTTCAAGCCCAATAAAGATTTATATAGAAAATATAAAATATCTTCTGATGTAAAAGATGATTTAAAAGCCATGAAAGAAGTAATTTATAGAAGATATTATAAAGTTTTAATGGAAGAATCAACTGCACCAGATTTAATAGTATTAGATGGTGGAAAAAATCAAATTTTAGTATGTAAAGAAGTTTTAGAATCACTAAATCTTAAAATACCAGTAGTAGGTTTAGTAAAGGATCAAAGACACAAAACCAACCATTTATTAAATGAAAATTTAGAACTCATAAAAATAGATTCTAAAAGTAATTTGTTTCTATACCTATCAAAAATCCAAGAAGAAGTACATCGTTTTGCTATAACATATCATAGAAATATTAAAGCAAAAGGTGCCCTTGTCAGTACTTTAGATTTAATACCGGGGATAGGAACAGTCAGAAGAAAAGAACTTATTAAAAAGTTTGGTTCATTAAAAAAAATGAAAGAAGCTTCCCTAGAGGATTTAGAACAAGTATTAAATAAAGATGTTGCAAAAAATTTATATAATTATTTACAAAATAATGATGAATAAAATAATGAATGTGATATAATCAAAATAGGTGAAAATAATATGATGAAAATAAATAATAAGGCTTTTACATTAGTTGAAATGATTGCTGTAGTTGCACTTATCAGTATTTTGAGCGGTACTGCTATAATGAGCGTTTCCAATATTGTTAATAAATCAAAAAAGAAAACATATCAAAATTTTGAAAAAAATTTAAAAGTAGCTGCAACTAATTATATAGGAAAGCATCCAGAATTAGTCGCTACAAGTAGTCAAAAATTATCGGCTACAAAGTTAATAGATGAAGGTTATTTAGAAACAATGGTTGATCCCGCAAATAAATCTAGTAACTGCAACAAAAATAGTTATGTTACAGTTTATCAAAAAAGAGCTAACGGTGCTTTCAACATAGAAATGAGTTATAAAATATGTTTAGTATGTTCTAGTTATGAAACATCAAGCGATTGTGTTAAATAGTAAATATATAATATATGGTATTTGTAAGATTCTTGATTAACCTTATTAAAAGTTATATACTAAAACTATATAAAAATAGGAGGAAGTATGAAAAAAACAATCAAATGTTCTAGTGGGGGGGGGTCACTTTAGTAGAACAATAAATATATTTAAAGATACATAACTTTTGTAGTATAGAAAGATATGAAAGGAGTGTATTAAATGAATAAGAAAATTATATTTATAGTTATAGGAATATTAATAGGATTAGTAATTTCAGTAGGGGGAGCATATGCTGCAACAACAATAATAGGAAGCAATGTAACATATTCAAACTCTTCATCAGGGCTTTCCTCAACAACAGTGCAAGGGGCAATAGATGAGTTATATACAAAGACTGATATAAGAAAAATTGGTAATTATATATCAGCATATAAATACAGTACGGCAACATCAACTAAGTGCATTACAGGAGAAGAGTCAACATGTGTAAAATCCACCTGTTATAAGACAAAAACAAGTGGCAGTTGTCCTGCGGGAACAATCATAAAGTACAAAGTAAACGATTCAGATATAGTGACTTTTCATGTAATGTATGATACTGGAACTACTATGACTATGCAAAGTCAAAGAAATACTATCTATAGTACAGCATGGATAAATGCTGCAGATTATGTAGCTGCAAATACAGATTCAACAGCCTGTGGTTATACTTCATGTAATGACGAAGGACCAAGGACAATATTAACCGCTTTAGAAAATGCAACTTCAAGTTGGAGTAATGTTAATAATATAACATATACTGCAGGGACTACAATATTTAAAACAAGTGCCTACACTGGTTGTAGCTCTTATAATAGCTGTACAAAAAATGTATATACATTACAATCAAAAACAGTTAAGGCCAGAATTCTAACCATTCAAGAAGCAAAAAATTTAGGGTGTACATCAGGAGAAAATACATGTCCATCTTGGATGACTAATTATTTAACCATTGGCGTAACAGGAAATTATGGTTATTGGACAATGACCGCTCAATCTTTATATCCACATGATGCTTGGTTTATAAACTATAATGGTCAAGTATTCAATGGTAATGTATTCAGCGATGTCTACTATGGTGCACGTGCAGTAGTAGTTGTTTCTAAATAAAATTTATAGTACTTAAAAAGTTTTCCAAAAAGAAAACTTTTTTTAGCTTTTATGATATAATTATAAACAGAAGTAGGTGTGATTAGATGAGCAAAATTAAGGTAATGGATGAAATATTAGCAAACAAAATTGCAGCAGGTGAAGTTGTAGAAAAGATGATGAATGTAGTTAAAGAGTTAGTAGAAAATTCAATCGATGCTAAAAGTACAGATATAAAAATAGAATTAATTGATTCAGGAACTAAATTAATAAAAGTAAGCGATAACGGCATAGGAATGGATAGAGAAGATGCAACTTTAGCTTTTTCTAGACATGCTACTAGTAAATTAACCACATTATATGATTTATTTAATATATCATCTTTAGGTTTCCGAGGCGAAGCTTTACCATCAATAGCATCTATATCAAAAGTAAGATTAAAAACTTCAAACGGAAGTGAGGGAACTATTGTAGAAATAGAGGGAGGAAAAATAACAAACATTTCCTCATCAGACTTACAAAAAGGTACTGATATCACTGTAACAGATATATTCTACAATACTCCAGTTAGACTTAAATATATTAAAAATCTTTATTCAGAGCTAGCAACAATAGTAGATTATGTAGATAAAATGGCATTATCATATCCAAATATTAAATTTACATTAATTAATAATGATAAAGTAATATTAGAAACAGATGGAAAAGCTAATCTCTTAAAAGTAATATATGAAATATATGGAGCAGACATTTCAAAAAAAATGGTAGAAATAAATGCAAGTAATGATGACTATACTGTATCAGGTTATATGTCATATCCAGAAATGGCCCGTTCAAACAGAAATTCAATTACAACATTAATAAATGGTCGTGTTATAAAAAATAATGAAATTATTAAAACTATTACAGAAAGTTATCACACTTATATGCCAAAAGATAAATTTCCAATAATTATTTTAAATATAGATGTTGATCCAATCCTAGTAGATGTTAATGTTCATCCAACAAAGATGGACGTAAAGTTTTCTAAAATAGATGTATTAAAAGATCTAATAAAAGAAACTATTCAAGATAATTTAAAAAGACTACTATTAATACCATCTGCAACAGTAAGAACAAGTTTTTCTATAAGTGAGGTAGAACATAAAGATAATGAAACAAAAGAAAATAATGATATTAACATAATCAAGGACTTGTCAGTACCAGAACAGAGTGCATTTGAACTAAAAGAAGATTCTGTCTCATATATGAATGAGGATAGTCAAAATATCAAAGAAAATAAGGAACAGTTAGAAATAACAGAAAATATTGAAAATACTCCTTATAAAATTAAAAAAATGATTCCAAGAGGAATAGTATATAAAACATATATAATTGCAGAAAACGAAGATGGCATGTACATTATAGATCAACATGCTGCTGCAGAAAGAGTTAATTATGAAAAATGTTTAAAATTATTATTAAATCCTAAAATAGAAAAAATTAATCTTTTAATTCCTATATCATTAGAGTTTCCTACTAATGAATATTTAATAATAAAAAACAATTTGGAGCTTCTTGAAGATATTGGATTTGAAGTAGAAGACTTTGGAACTAATACATTTGTCGTTAGAACACAACCTACATTTATTAGGGAAGATAAACAAAAAGACGATATTCTAAAAATATTTCAATTAGTTGCCACAAACGAATCATTTGATAAAGCTAAGTTTATAGATCATACAGCAGCAACAATGGCTTGTAGAATGTCTATAAAAGCTAATGATTATATTAATCTAGAAGAAGCAGCATATTTGCTTGATACTCTTAGTATGTGTAATAATCCATTCAACTGTCCCCATGGAAGACCAACTATAATAACATATACCAAATATGAATTAGAAAAGATGTTTAAAAGGGTGATGGATTAATGAAAGACATTATAGTAATATTAGGACCTACGGCAGTTGGCAAAACAAAATTAAGTGTTGAACTTGCTAAAAAAATAGATGCAGAGATAATAAATGGGGATTCGATGCAAGTATATAAAGGAATGAATATAGGAACTGCAAAAATAACCACTAAAGAAAAAGAAAACATTCCACATCATCTATTTGATATAGTAGACACAACTGTAAACTATACTATATATGATTACCAAAGGGATTGTCGCACTCTTATTAAAGAAATTTTATCACGTGGAAAGAAAGTAATCATTGTAGGAGGTACAGGCCTTTATATTAAAGCAGCTTTATATAACTATATATTTAAAAAGCAAACTACTAGTAATAATTATGATAATTTAACAAATATGGAAATACTGGCCAAAATTAATGAATATAAAGTTAAAGCAGAAATACATCCAAATAATCGAAAGAGATTAGTAAGACTTTTGAATAAGTTAGAAAATAATGAAGAACCAACCTTCCAAAAAGATGAATTATTATATGATGCTAGTTTTATTGCATTAACAACACCAAGAGAAAATTTATATAATAAAATAAACAATAGAGTAGATGAAATGTTTAAAAATAATCTTTTAGAAGAGGTAAATAGTTTAAAAAATAAGTATAACGAATCTAAAGCATTACAAAGTGCGATTGGCTATAAAGAATTTATACCATATTTTAATAAAGAAATTTCAATCGAAGAAGTAAAAGAAAATATAAAGAAAAATTCACGTCATTATGCTAAAAGACAATATACTTTTTTTATACATCAGTTTAATGCAACGTGGTTTGAAACTGATTATAATAACTTTGAAAACACTGTAAATGAAGTATATTCATATATATCAAATAATAATAAAAAAATCTGATTTTATTCAATTCAGATTTTTTCTTTTAATTCACTATATACTGTACTATCAAAATTATGTTCTTGACTTTCTATCTCATATAATTTCGCTGTATCTATAAGAAAAAAGTCTTTTTCAATCAAATTAGTTCCATCTTGAGTAACTGGATCGTCCCAAGTAAGATCTAAATGATACCATTTATCATCTATTAAAACCGCATTCCATACATGATGATCAGAAGAAACTTTATAATTAACAATTCCCATATCATTAAGTATTAAAGCCATACTATCTGCATAACCACCACATAAAGAATAACCTTGAAGTAATGTACCATAAGCAGTATCAGATTTATAACGAATAGTATTATTATCACTTCTATCAGAATCATAAACAGTATTATCAATTATATAATCATGATATTTTTCTATTTGTTCAGTAACAGTCAAAGTATTATCAGAAAGTTCGTTTTCTATACTTTTAACTTTTTCGATAACCTTTTCTTTTTCATCTTTTGAATAAGTATGGTATACCTTAATAGTAATTTTTCCAGTATTATCATAAGTAGTTTCAATATGCTTAAATCCATTAAATGGATGGACAAAATTATTAATATTAGAAAGGGCAACTTGATCATTTGCTAAATATTTAACATCATTAATACATTCTTTGTAAGAATTAGAACAATAAAAAGTAAATTTATTTTTACCAGCATTAATCGCTGTATAATAAATATTATATAAATCTTGCTTATTATGAGGACTAAAATTACTCGTATTCTGAACATAATTAAAGTCATAATCTCGATAATAACTATTCTTACTACTTAATGTAACAATAGTATCTGTCTTCACAAAATATTTATTATATACTCTAAGAAGATCATCTTTATACATATAAGTAATTCCTAGTGCAATACATAAAAGACCCGTTAAAAAAAATTTTTTCATCATTTCACCTTCTAAAAATTAGTATACTATATTTTATTTATTTTAACCATGTAATCTGCACTTTTAAAACAAATGTTTGTAAATAAGAGTAAAAAAAAGAGTAATTTAATTACTCCATATTATTTTTCATCTTTGTTAATCTACTCTTAATACGAGCAGCTTTGTTTTTATGTACAAGACCAGAGCTCATAGCTTTATCAACTCTTTGAATTGCAACATTTAAATTATTACTAGCTTCATCTGCGTTTCCAGCATTTATACTTTTTTCAAATTTTTTAATAGCTGTTTTCATGCTAGAAGTTATATAAGTATTAACAACTTCCTTTTTAGCATTACCACGAACACGCTTTTTTGCACTCTTAATATTTGGCATCTTTTTCACCTCACTTTTATAAACACATTAATTTTATCAAAATTATAATAAAAATGCAAATAAAAATAAAAAAAATGTAAATAGTAATAAATAGGTGATAACATGCATGAAATAGATTTAAGTAAATTTGACTTGAGAACAGACTTAGTTATAGATGATTTTATTGATGAAAAAAATTTATTTAAAATAGATTATAAAAAAAATAGCATATCAAAAGATATAATTTTAGAAGAAATAAATTTAACAGAAGAGACAGCCAAAATGTGTCATAAAGTACCGGGAAAATATAAGAATTTGTCTTTTAAAGACATTACAGACTCAACCAATTTTAAAGAGGTAGAAAAAGCTTTAACTAATACAATTATTAATTTTTTAGATGAGTTAAAAATTAGTGATACATCCTCATGTCTTTTAATTGGTCTAGGTAATTCTAAGTCAACACCAGATGCATTGGGTCCTAAAACAGTAGAAAATATAATAGTAACTCACCATCTTTTAAGTATTGGTTCTATAGAAGAAGGGTATAGAAACACCTCAATATTAATACCGGGGGTCACTGGAACAACAGGAATAGAAACAAAAGATGTTATTTTTGGAGTCGTTGATCAAGTTAAACCAGACTTTATTATAGTAATAGATGCCTTAAAAACAACATCAACCTCACGAATAAATACCACCATTCAAATAAGTGATACGGGACTTACCCCGGGATCTGGCGTTAATAATGCAAGAGTATCATTAAATAGTAAAACATTAAAAGTTCCAGTAATCGCTATTGGAGTTCCTACAATAATTGATTCTGTAACAATAGTAATAGATACCTTAAACTATTTATTAAAAAAAATAAGCTATGATAAAGATAATATAAATAACCCTAAAAATAAACTAGCAATTCTAACAGATTATGAAAATTATAATAAGGAATTATCCCAAGAAGAAAAAGAAAAAATCTTAGGATACCTAGGCACTTTAAATGATGAAAATCTAAAACAATTATTTCAAGAAGTATTAAATCCATTAGACTATAATTTTATGGTTACTCCTAAAGAAATAGACTTCTTAATTGATAAGTTATCTCTACTACTGAGCAATAGTCTAAATAAGGCCTTACATAAAATAAAACGACAAAACTAAACACAAATAAGTATTACACTACTTATAGATAATATAAAGTTAATAAGTAGGTGATACATACTATGTCAAAAAAAATAAAATTACAAAATCACTCTAAGAAAAGAAAAATAAAGGTAAAACTATTTCTTTATTCTTTTATCTTTATTCTTTTTCTATCATTAACTTTTAATTATTTATTAAGTAAAAATATCAATATAAATAGTGAAGTATTAGTAACCCATTTATTAAAAAGTAATAATTTAAAAGTAAATTCTACCAATAAAAAAAAGTCCTTTTCAGTTATAAATTTAATAAACTTAAATTATCAAACATTGAAAATAAAAAAAGATCTAATTGTAAAACAAAAAAATACAATAAAACAAACTCCACTGATATATCTTTATAATTCTCATCAAACAGAAGAATATGTAAATGGAAATATTGATTTAACATATAGTATAAATCCAACAGTAACAATTAATGATTATATTATGAAAGATGTCTTTGAAAAAAATAATTTAAATACTATTGTAGAAGAAAGAAGTATTAAAGATATATTAAACCTTAATACTTGGAATTATGCTAGCAGTTATAAAGCTAGTCGTATTTATTTAGAAGATATAAAAAAAACATATCCTAGTTTGAAATTTTTTATAGATGTTCATAGAGATTCCCTACCAAAGGATAAAACAACTATTACAATAAATGATAAAGCTTATGCTAGAATAATATTTCTTATAGGATTAGAAAATCCAAATTATCAACAAAACTTAACCTTCACTGACAAAATAAATAATAAAATAAATGAATTATACCCAGGACTTAGTAAAGGAATTTATAAAAAGGGAGGAGCGGGAGTAAATGGAGTATATAATCAAGATTTTTCTCCATATACAATTTTAATAGAAATAGGTGGTCAAGAAAACACCATAGAAGAGGTCATGAATACATCACTTGCTATTAGTAATATAATTAGTGAGGTGATAAAAAATGAAGGCTAAAAATATATTTAGAATATTTATGGTTTCAATGTTTTCACTATTTATTTGTCTTTATATAACACAAGCATTTGGTTATTATGAATTTACTAACTCCAAAAAAACCACTTTAACAAAAGAAGCTATGGAAAAATTTGAAAAAGATGTAAAAAATGGAAAAAAAATAGATGCTAAAGATTATATAGAAGAAGAAAAAAATTATAATAATCTTTTATCTAAAACATCTATAACATTCTCTAACACCATAGAAGAAGCATTTAATACCATTATAAATACCTTATTTAATGAAATTGCAAAAGCTACTGCTTAATCTGATCTAACTTCTCTCTAATTAATTTAACAGTAGTTGCTTTAACCGAGTCATCTGCATTTTCCCACATTAAAGTAAAAAACACTCCAAGTCCCGGCAAAACCTCTTCATCACTTTCTAAAACAGAAGAATTAATAGCATCTCTAATACTCTCTTCTGAATCATTTAAAAAATTTTCAACTATGTGATCTCTAATACTAATATTCATAAAAATCATCTCCTACATCTAGTTTAACCACTCAAAAAAAATATATACACAAAAATGTAATTATGTTTTATAATAAATATGAGGTATTTATATGAAAAAGAGAGTAAAATATTTAGTTATTTTTGCAATACTAATAATTTCAATATATGGATTAGTAGATATTTTTACAAAAGCAAAAGTAAAAAAAGATGAAGAATTAGCATTAGAAAAAAACAAAGTTGCCAAAAAAGAGGTATACTCTATAAAAAGAGTTAATAATAAATATAAAGTAAACAGTTCCAAATTAGGTGAGAAAAAATTAACCAATTTATTGTATGACAATGTTAATATTTATTTATATTATGAAGATGAAAAAGACGCCACTTTGTTAAAATATAATATAGAAAGTTCAAAGGTAGTAGTTTTATTTGAAAACGATCCCCAAATACGTGGAGGAATACAAAAAATAGGTAAGTATTATAAGATAGGAAATTCTATTTATAATAAAAAGTTTGAAAAGATAATGGAATATCCATCACTTGTAGAAGGCGAATTACTACTTCCAAATTTAAAAAATAAATTAGTAAAAAGTGATATAGGAATATCTTTAAAAAGTTTGGAAACAGACGAAGAAAAACAAGTTGTAAATAATAGTGAAGAGATAGTTTATACTCTTAACAGTATAAATAATGATGGTTCATATATTTTATTAAATAAACAGGAAAAAGATAAGAATTACATCGCAGTTATGGATTCAAATTACAATGAAATAAATACATTCGAAAATAAACCTGAAGATGATGTAAAAAGTTATAAATTATTAAAAGACACACCATATTTATTAGAAGAGACAATAAAAGATGATGAGAAAACTTATAAAATTTATGATATAAAAACAGCAGAGTTAATTTATAAATCTGCTGATCAATGTAATAATTACTATTTTTATAATACCAAATTCGTCTGTAACGATAACGATGGAAATATAAAATTAATGGATTATGTTACAAAAGAGGAAAAAGTCCTTCTTTCAAAAGGCAAGAAAGATAAAATACCAGAAATGTTTATTTTAGCAAGTGATAATTATTCTGTTGTGTTAAAATTAGAAAATGAAACAAATGAATTTTATGTTTTTTACTTATAATTATAAGCAGGTGGTTAAATGAAACTTAAAGTAGATGACGAAGAATATGAAATTATAATTACCAAAAAAAGAGCCAATAAAAACACATATATTAGAGTAAAATCAGATTTAAAAATATATGTAACAACAAATACTTTAGTAACAAATAAATATATAATTAACCTTGTTGAAAAAAATTATGACTCTATTGTAAAAATGATAGAAAAAGAAAAAATAAGGTTAAAAAACAATAGTAACTTCAACTATCTTGGAAAAGAATATGATATAGTATATACAGAATATTGTGATATTTCATTTGGACAAGATAAAGTATTTTTAAACAAATCACTCGATATTGATAAATGGTATAAAAAAAATGCCAAAATTATATTTAAGCAACACTTAGATCTTATGTATAATAAATTTTCAAAAAAAATACCATATCCGGATTTAAGAATCAGAAAAATGACAACTAGATGGGGCGTTTGCAATACCAAAAGTAAAACAATAACATTGAATTTAGAACTAATCAAAAGAAATGAAAAATATTTAGATTATGTCATCGTACACGAATTATCACATTTAATTTTTCCAAATCATTCTAATAATTTTTGGAACTTAGTAGAAGAAAACTGTCCAAATTATAAGCAAATAAAAAAAGAGATGAAAAACTTTTAATTTTTAGTAATTTTCTTCTCTTTTTTCTTTTTATTTTTATAAGCAGGTATATCAATATTTTCTATATTACTATTAGGAATAATAAATGTATAAATATCTTTATTTTCTTCCTTTTCTACCTTCAAATCACCATAATTAATATTAAAATCTCGCTTTTCCATTTTCCACCTCCAATAAAGTATACCATATTTTAAACTTTTATGATATACTCAAATACGAGAGGAATTGGGATTATGTTAATAACAAGCTTAGATAATGAGAGAGTAAAAAAATATATTAAGTTAAAGGATAAAAAATATCGTGATAAATGTGGAGAATTTATTGTAGAAGGAACTCATCTTGTATTAGAGGCATATAAGAACAATCTTATAGAAGAACTAATTTTAGAAAAAGATGAAGTACTGCCATTAGATGTAGAAAATATAGTTTATTTACCTATGGAAATTATAGAAAAAGTATCAACAGTAGAAACTCCACAAACAGTAATGGCTCTATGTAAGAAAAAAGAAGAAACAACAGAGTTAAAAGATAAAATACTTTTAATAGATGGAATTCAAGATCCGGGTAATTTAGGAACTATTATCAGAAGTTCAGTAGCTTTTAATATAGATACTATAGTTTTATCAGAAAATACAGTAGATTTATACAATCCAAAAACAATTAGAGCAACTCAAGGAATGTTTTTTCATATAAACATCATAAAAAGAGATCTAGAATCAGTCATAGCAGAACTTAAAGAAAAACAAATCCCGGTATATGGAACATTAGTTGGATATGGTAGTGACGTTAGAAGTTTATCCGAAAAAGATAAATTAAGATATGCCTTAGTAGTGGGAAATGAAGGAAATGGAGTCAGAAACTCTATTAGTAATTTATGTGATAAAAATTTATATATTAATATGAACGGAAACGTTGAAAGTTTAAATGTTGCCATTGCAACATCAATTCTTTTATATGAGTTAGGAAGGTAGTTTATATGAATAATATATATATTGGAAAAATAGTATCAACTCATGGTATTAAAGGTGAAATAAAAATATTAAGTAATTTTGAATATAAAGAACAAGCCTTTAAAGTTAATACGCATATAATTGTAAATGATGTAAGTTACAAAATACTATCATATCGCAAGCATAAAAACTTTGATATGCTTACATTAGAAGGATTTGATAATATAAATGATGTACTATTTTTAATGGGTAAACAAGTATATAAGCAAAAAGAAGAATTAAATTTAAATAGTGATGAAATTCTTGATGAAGATCTATTAAACTTTAAAGTATTAGATCAAAATAATAACGAAGGAAAAATAAAAGAAATATTTTATGCCAGTAAAACAAATAAAATCTTAAGAATAAACTTTGCAAAAGAAGTTTTAATACCTTATAATTCACCATTTATTAAAAAAATTGATAAAAATAAAAAAACGATTGAAATAGAACTACTTGAGGGGATGGAATAAATGAAAATTGATATTCTAACATTATTTCCTAACATGTTTGATAAAATTTTTAGTGAGTCAATTATAAAACGAGCAGTTAATAATAATTTAGTAGAAATAAACATTCATAACTTTAGAGATTACAGTACAGATCCTCAAAAAAAAGTAGATGACACTCCTTATGGAGGAGGAGCTGGTATGGTTTTAATGGCACAGCCAATTTTTGATTGTGTAAATGAATTAAAAACAGAACAGTCTAAAGTAATTCTTTTAACTCCAAGTGGAACCCCTTATAAGCAAAAACAAGCATATTCCTTATCTAAAGAAAAACACTTAATAATTATTTGTGGTCATTACGAAGGCTTTGATGAAAGAATATCTACTTTAGCAGATTATGAAATAAGCATAGGAGATTACGTTTTAACTGGAGGAGAAATTCCTGCCATGGTTTTAGTAGACTCAATAACAAGATTAATACCGGGGGTAATAAATGAACGTTCTCATATAGAAGACTCATTCAGTGAAAACTATTTATTAGATTATCCAACATATACAAGACCACGTAACTTTAAAGGAATGGAGGTACCGGAAATTTTATTATCAGGAGATCATAAAAAAATAGCAGAATACCGATACGAAGAAAGTCTTAAAAGGACTCAAGAGAGAAGACCAGATTTATTAGAAAAGTAGGTGTATTATGAAATATAAAGTAAACACAGATAATACAAAATATAATAATAAAATAGTAAAAATAAGATTAAATGGGTATAAAATTCCTTCGAAAACCAATAAATTCACTATTAACGACGTACAAATTACAAATATAACTTTATTTAATAAAAAACTAATTCATCCTTTTGTTTGGAAATGTGTTAATAAAAAATATCAAAAATTATTAAAAGTATTAACAGACCTATTTGTAAGTGAAGACCCAGATGGTAGTGCAATGGCTGAAATATTAAATGAAATAGAAAAATTTAAAGAAGAAATTAAGATCAAATATAGAAAATATTTAAAGAAAAAAGATCTAGAAGAAATGTCTTTAAAATTAAAACTTTTTCAAAAAGAAGCTAAAGAAAGACAAATAAATATGTATTTTACAGAAAAAGAAAGAACAGCAAATAGAGCAAGATAAATTTTTGTTGCAATTATAAACTCTTTATGTTATAATTGTACATGTCAAAAGAAGTGATCCGCTGAAATAATTAATTAAACTTCAAGATCTCTTTAAATATATATAGAAAGGATGAATCTCATGAACGTAATTGACAAAATTAATGAAAGACAAATTAGAAAAGATATTCCTGAATTTCGTGTAGGTGATACTGTAAGAGTAGACTATAAGATAATTGAAGGAAAAAGAGAAAGAATTCAAGCATTTGAAGGTGTAGTTGTTGCAAAAAGAAACGGAAGTGTTTCTGAAACATTTACAGTTAGAAAAATGTCATCTGGAATTGGTGTAGAAAGAACATTTCCAGTAAATTCTCCAAAAATTGCTGATATTGTTGTTGTACGTAAAGGTAAAGTTAGACGTGCAAAACTTACATTCTTAAGAGGAATGGTTGGTCAATACAGAATTAAAGAAAGAGGACAAAATAAATAAGGGCCAAACCCTTATTTATTTTATTATTAGGTAAAATATGAAAGATATTATAAAAGAAGTATATCCATACATTATAATAATCATTGCAGTTTTATTAATAAAGACATATTTAGTTGCTCCTGTTAGAGTTAATGGAACTTCAATGTATCAAACATTGCATGATAAAGATGTAATGATATTAAACAAAGTAGTTTACAAATTTTCAAAAATAAAAAGGTTTGATATTGTAGTAGTAGAAACAGAAAACGAGCCTCTTATAAAAAGAGTAATAGGCTTACCGGGAGAAAGGGTAGAATATAAAGATAATAAGCTATATATAAATGGTGAATTAGTAAATGAAAAATTCTATCATGTTCAAACTGACGATTTTAGTACTAAAGAATTAGGAAGTATATTAATTCCCAAAGATAGTTATTTAGTTTTAGGAGACAATAGAACTAATTCACTTGATAGTAGATATTATGGTTTTATAAAGAAAAAGAATATCGTAGGTAGAGCAAGATTAACGATTCTTCCAGTAAATAGAATAGGTATAAAAAAATAGCTAGAAACTGTTGTTTGACAATAATAATAGCTTATGATAATCTAAAAATGTTATATGAGGTGATTATATGAATAAAGAAGAACTTTTACAAATGAAAGAAAATTTATTAGAGATAGCTTCTAATAAATTAACAGGATACGCAAGTATTGATAGACCAGCAGAAAGATTTTGGCAACCAGAAGCTATAAGTAATCCACTACCAGATAACAAATTAACAATGTATGACTATTTATATTTAAGAAACAAGGATTTCTTGAAAGATAGAGCATTAGAATTTTTTGGAACTCATTTAAACTATGCGCAACTATTTAAAAAGATTGAAGATGCAGCAAAGGCATACAAAACTTTTGGCATTTCTGAAGATAATAATGTTGCTATGTGTATTCCGGGTATACCTGAAACTGTATATTCTATTTATGCTTTGAGTAGAATTGGAGCAACCGCTAACATGATGAATCCATTTATGAGTGAAGAAACAATAATTAATACAATTAATAATACAGAGTCTGACATAATGATTATATTAGATGATTTTTATCCTTCACTAAAAGAAGCAATAAAAAAGAGTAATATAAAGCAAATAGTAGTTGTTCCCGCTATTAATTCAGCTAATCCTATAATAAAAATGCAACAAAGAAAAAAGAAACTTGTTTTAACAGATGGTGAAATGTTATGGGATGATTTTATAAAAGCAGGTAGAAATTATAATGGAAAAATAGATTTATCAACAAGAAAATCAAGAACAGCCGTAATGGTATACACTAGTGGTACAACAAGTACTCCAAAACCTATAGAATTAAGTAATCAAGTATTTAATTCAATGGTTGATATGTACGGATCAACAGGATTAGACTTTTCAAGAAATCAAAGATTTTTACATGTAATACCTACATGGTATTCAACAGGTTCAAACAATTCTATGCATTTACCACTTTGTAATGGTTCAACTTTAATACTTGATCCAAGATTTGATAAATCACTATTTGGCTGGAAAATGATGCAATATAAACCAAACTATACAATAGCACCTACGAGTCAATATGAAACTTTATTAATAAATAAAAAACTTGATGGAAAAGATCTTTCATTTATGAGAGAACCATTCGAAGGTGGAGAGCCATTACCAAAATCAACAGAAATAGCTCTAAATCACTTTTGGAGTGAACATTATTCAAAAGCTAAGATGCAAGTAGCATATGGCCAATGTGAATGTGGGGCATGTGTTACCACCTCAACTGGTTTATGGCCAATCCCTGAAAACTCATCTGGTAAACCTCTACCTAAAGTTATAGTAAGTACTTTCGATGTAAAAACAGGTAAGGAACTTAAATATTATGAAAGAGGAGAAATTTGTGTTTCTACTCCATGTTCTATGACAAAATATTTTGGAAATGAAGAAGCAACAAAAGAGTACTTCTCATACGACGAAAACGGTTTAAAATGGAATCATACTGGTGATGTTGGATATACAAATGAGTATGGTGATGTCTTCGTAGAAGGAAGAAAAATCGACTGTATTCTTGATCAAACAGGAAATATAATATATTTATTTGATATTGAAAAAGTTTTAAGAACAAACAACAAAGTTCAATTATGTGAGGTTATTCCAGTAAAAGACGAAAATAATATAGAACATCCACTAGCTCATATAGTTTTAAAAGATGAATACAAGGCTGATGAAAAAGAAGTATTAGCCCAATTACAAGAAGCTTGTGACGTTATTTTGCCACAAGCAGCAAGACCAATAGGGTACAAATTTAGAGATAGTTTTAAAGCAACTCCGGGAGGAAAAAGAGATACAGATTCTTTAAAGAAAGAAAAAGATGGATATAAAATTATAATTGATGATACTATAGAAAATATAGTAATAGATGATCTTCCAAACGAAAATAACCTAAAAAGAATAACTACTTCAAATAGTAAAGTATTAGTAAAAAATATCTAAATTAATAGATATTTTTTTATTTTATTATTAATATATGATATAATTATAAAGAATTAAATAAAAAATATGGAGGATGTTATGACAAGTGGTATTTATTTTCCTTTATGCAGTATATTTTTTAGTATACTTTTAATGTTTGTATATTTTTCAAAAAGAAGAATAGAAAATATAGAAAATAGTATATATAAAATTTTATTGGTATCAAATTTTTTTGGCCTTGCAATAGAAATATTATGTTATTTCTTTGTAAGAAGCGCATCTAATACACCCGCAGTTAGTAATGTTATATTAAGGCTTTATTTAGTTTATTTATGTTTTTTTATTGCAATGTTTACAGATTATGTATCAGTAGTAACATACAAATCAAAATACGAAGACCGTGATGTTAATAAATTTTTCAAAATCATAAGCAAAATAACTATAGTTTTGTTTATTTTAGAAATTATAGCAATATTTACTCTACCAATGAATATTTATAATGACAATAATATAACAGCTTATACTTATGGCCCTGCAGTTTACTTTGTTTATTTTGCCGCTGGTATATCTATCTGTATTTGGTTATTTAATATGGTAATTAATTATAAAAGTCTTAAAAACAAGAAATATCTACCTATGTTTATTTTCTTATTAATAGGTAGTATTGCTACGGTAGTTCAATTTAAATGTCCATCTATGTTGCTTATGACTTCAATGGAAACTTTAGTTGTTTCTCTAATGTTTCATACAATAGAAAATCCAGATGTTCAAATGATCGCACAACTAGAATTTGCAAAAAATCAAGCTGAAAAAGCCAATAGAGCAAAATCAGATTTTTTATCAAGTATGTCACACGAAATAAGAACACCTCTAAATGCAATAGTTGGTTTATCAGAAGATATTGCAAGTTATAAAGACCAAGTACCACAAGAAGTAGTAGAAGATACAGAAGATATTCAAAACGCCTCACAAACACTTTTAGAAATAGTAGGAAATATTCTAGATATAAATAAAATCGAGTCAAATAAAATGGAAATAATTGAGGCAGAATACAATTTTAAAGAAGAAATAACAAAAATGTGTAAAGTTACAGCAACCAGAATAGGAGATAAAGATATTAATTTTAAATTAAACATAGCAGATGACATCCCCTATGAATTAATTGGAGATAAAGGAAAAGTAAAAGAGATAGTAAACAATATTTTAACAAATGCTATTAAATATACTGATCAAGGAGAAATAAATCTCAATATAAAATGCGTTAACGATTTCAGTAAAAATATCTCTAACTTATATATTAGTTGTCAAGATACAGGAAGGGGAATAAAAGCAGAGTATATAAATAAACTCTTTACAAAATTTGAAAGACTAGATGTCGAAAAAAATACTACAACAGAGGGAACTGGCCTTGGACTTGCTATAACCAAATCTTTAATAGAAATGATGGGTGGAAATATTAACGTAAACAGTCAATTTGGAAAAGGTTCAATATTCATGATTCAAATACCTCAAAAAATAAGTAAATATCAAAAACCAATGACAGAAAAAGAAATGTTTGATACAGCATCTAAATTATATAATGCTAAAACACTCATAAAACAAGAAAATTATAATACTAAAAGAATATTAGTAGTAGATGATAATAAACTTAATATAAAAGTAGCAAAAAAAGCTCTATCCAAGTTTAATTTTAATATTGATGAATGCTATGATGGACAACAATGTTTAGATAAAATTACAATAGGTAATGAATATGATTTAATTTTAATGGATATAATGATGCCAAATATGAGTGGTGAAACAGCACTCAAGAGGCTAAAAGAAAACCCTAATTTTAATATACCAACTATAGCTTTAACCGCAGATGCCCTAGCAGGAGTAAAAGAAAAATATATAAGTGAAGGTTTTATAGATTATTTACAAAAACCATTCAGTAAAGATGAGATAAAAGAAAAATTAGATATAATATTCAAAGAAAACACTTTAAATACAAATAGTGATACAATGGAAATATTGTAACTTACTAGATAACAAAAGAGGTGAGGGTTCTGATGTGTAATTTAGTAGATGTTAGACAACTAGATAAAAATAATACTTTTTTTCATTATACCAACAAAAATAATGTAAATAGTATTTTTCAAAAAGGATTATTACCTAAAATAGGTAAAAGTTCAAAAAATATAGAACTAAATAAAAAAGTATTTTTCACAAAAGGGTTTGATAATACTTTAATTCTTATGGATTCATGGATTAAATGGTTGGTATTACGTCCTAAAAACAATCTAATTTATAAATGTGGATGTTTCTATATGACTCATAAATTTCCTCAAATAGTAGTAGATTTAATATTTAAAAATTCAATTAATAGTGATACAAAGATTGAATACGCATTCAAAAAATTAGATGATATTTTAGAAAATAGTGTATTTTTAAAATTAGATTTAATAGAAAATATTGACTTTTCATACGATGACATTGACGAAGTTAAAAGCCAACCATTTTCAAGAAATCAGTTAAAATATGTATACAATTATGGTAATGATATAAATGATAATAAACTAGAATTATGGAATATGCATACTATTAAGGATAAAGTAATTGAAAAAGAAAAGATAAAATTAATAGACTTAAACGGAACCAAGTGTGCAAAGGATATTGTATTATATATGGTAGATAATACGGATATATCATTAGAAGATAAATGCCCATTTCTATTTAAATACTTAAATTATATAAAATAAAGGAGTAAAATGAGAAAATTAAAAATTAATGGTATTTACAAGCATTTTAAAGGAGATTACTATTTAGTAGTTGATGTTGCAAGTCATTCTGAAACTCAAGAAAAATATGTAGTTTACAGAAGATTATATGGTGATAATAGTCTTTGGATAAGACCACTAGATATGTTTTTAAGTGAAGTAGATCATGATAAATACCCAAATGTAAAACAAAAATATAGATTCAGCTTGCAAAAAATTGAAAGTGTAAAGAAAAAATAAAATTAATAATATAAATTTATATCATATTGAAAAAATTTATTTTTGTGCTATTATTTATAATAGAAAGGAGCCTTAAGAAAAAGTAAGAGTAAAAAATATGAAAAAAGGTATATTAATTGCAGTAACAGCAGTTGCATCTCTTGCTGTAGGAATAGGAGGAACTTACTATTATATGAATTCTAATAATTCTTCTACCACAGCAAAAGTTTCTAGTAAAACAAATAAGGAAGAAAATAAAAAAACAACAAGCTTAGTAAATCTTGATGTATATAGTGATTTAGTAAATAATAATCTTAATAAATTAATGGATTATTATAATAATTGTGCTGACACATCTGGAACATATTTAAAAAGCCAGAAAATATCTAATAATGATATAGATAATAGCATTGCATATCAAATAGTGGCACAAAAACTAGATGCTAATAAAAATGCTATCAGTGAAGCTGATTGGAATAAGGAAATTGAAAACTTATTCGGTAAAGATTATAAATACAACCCAACAAGTTTTAATACATCAGAATTCTGTACTTCACATGTATATAATCAATCAACTAAGCAATACGATCGTAGAGAGCCTGAATGTGGTTGTACATCAGGACCTAACAGTTTTACAAAAATATATATTACAAAAGCCGAACTTCAGGGTGATACAATGAGTATTTATTTAAAAGCATTATTCCCAGATCGCAGTTTTTCAAAAAACTCAGAAGGATATGTAAAATATTACAGTGATCCAGAAAGAACAAAAGAAATAAATTTAGATTTTGAGTTTGGTGATGAAAAAGATTTTCTAGAACCAATGTATTCAGTAAAAAATGTATTAAAAGGTGGTAGTTTTAAAATAACCATGAAAAAATATGATAATGATAACTATTACTTTGTATCTAGTGAACCAATTAATTAAAAAAAGACTTCTACTAGTCTTTTATTTTTTTACTAATTTTTTTCCGCCATTAAATTCAACCTCTTTAGAAAAATAATTATTAATAACAGATGACTTTTCCCATTCGTATGCATTAATAATACTAGAAAATTCATCAAGTCTAAACTCAGGTATTGTAATAATAGGTTTTTCTGTTTTTAAATATTCAAAAGAATCTTCTAATAGTAGTTTAGAATAGCCTTTTTTTCTATATTCTGGATTAACCATAAATGTACATAACTTTTTTTCTAAATCATTTTTTAAAACACTAATTCCAACAATCTCAAATCCATCCAAATAAAATATTATTTCACCAGTTTTATTAATTACTCTTGGAATATTTTTAGAAAAAAACCATTTATAATATTCAGGATATTGACTTTTATTATAGTCAGTTAATAAATATATTTCATTTACTGCTTTAGAAAAGTTTTTATCAGTCATTTCACTTAAAACAAATTTTTCCATAAAACCACTCCTTGAAAAACTATTATAACATAATCAGTATAAAACATGCTATAATCATTATAGGTGATATAATGAAAAAGAAATTATTAAGTAACACTTACCTAAATGAAGCTGAAAAGTATCAAATAAAATTTTATTTAGATGAAACTGATAAATATATAGTAGTAAAAAAATTAATAAAGTTAAGTAAAAAAAAATATATTATAAAAAATAATATTACTTTAATGGATAATGGTTATTATTTAATAGAAATCGTCCCAAAAAATAAGAATTACGCTCTACGTATATTTCTAAATGATCAAAAAGAACCAGTTGAATATTATATTGATATTACAAAGGAAAATGGAATCGATAAAGATACAAAAATTCCATATTTTATAGATTTATACTTAGATATTATTATTCAAAATAACGGAGAGGTAAATATAATTGATGAAGACGAGTTAAAGGATGCATTAAAAAATAGTGATATAACAGAAGATGATTATCAACTAGCACAATGTGTTAAAGAAAATTTATTAAAAGAAATAGATGAAAATAATAATGATTTAATTAATTTGGATTATATGAAGTATTTAAAAGAAATGTAATTATAATATAAGGAGTAAATAGTAGATGAGAATAGCAAAAAAAGAGGACATTGATAAAATTGTCAAAATTAGAATAAAACAACAAAAAGATGACTGGAGTGATGAATATGATGATAAATATAATTTAATGGAAACAACTAAAATCTATTTAGAAAAACATTTAAATAAAGACTTTTACGCATTTATTGAAGAAAAAGATGATGATATAATCGCACTATGCTGTTTACAAATTATAGAATATTTACCTCAATGCAATGATAATGGCCTAGAAGGATATATATGTAGTGTTTATACAAAAGACGAATTTAGAAATAAAGGATTTCAGACTAATTTATTAAAAGAGGTAATAAAGTTTGCCGCAAAAAATAATTTATGTGAATTAACATTATCATCAGATAATGAAAAGGCTATTTCAATATATAAAAAATTAGGATTTGAATTTAATAATTTAGCAATGAAAAAAGTTTTAATATCAAAATGATGAAAACTATAAAATTAAATTACCAATATATTATATAAGGGAGTATAGAAATAGCTTTAGAAGAATTAAAAATTTATTATGACAAATTACAATTAAAATATGGTGCTAAGGAATTGGATTCAATTTACAATGGTGGTTGTGATAAAAATCCAGAAATATGTTTTGTATTCATGAATCCAACTAAAAGAAATATTGCATCTTCAAAAGATTGGAAAGGCTTAAAATCTCCATGGATAGGTACTAAAAATATATGGAATTTATTTTATAAGTTAGGATTACTTGATGAAGACATTTATACTAATATTAGAAATATTAAAGGTAGGGAATGGACAGAAGAATTTGCAGAAGAAGTTTATAATAATGTAAAAAAACATAAATACTTTATAACAAACCTAGGCAAATGTACACAAATCGATGCAAGACAGCTACCAGATAGTATTTATAAAGAATATTTAAATTTATTAGAAAAAGAAATAGAAATTATAAATCCTAAAGTTGTTATTTTATTTGGTAATCAAGTAAGCTCAATCGTTTTAAATGAAAAAATATCTGTATCACAATGTAGAAAGAAAGTCTTCAAAAAGAATATTAATGGTAAAAATTACAACTGTTACCCAGTATTTTATCCAGTTGGAAATGGCAGTTTTAATATAGATAAGGCAATAGAAGACATTCTTTACATAAAAGATGTACATAAATTGGTAGCCTAGTTACTGATAAGTTTTATATATTTACAATACCCTCCAAATAAAATATAATAAATTATAAGAAGTAGGTGAACTTTTATGGAAAAAATTTCAGTTATTGTTCCTTGTTACAATGAAGAAGAAACTATTAATTATTTTTATCAAAAAATAGTAAATGTTGCCACAAAGTTAAAAAAGTATGAATTTGAATTTTTATTTATTGATGATGGTTCACACGACAGCACTTTGAAAATTATTAAGGAATTATTAATCAAAGATAAAAGAGTTAAATATATTTCTTTTTCAAGAAATTTTGGAAAAGAAGCCGCCATGCTTGCAGGATTAGAATACTCAAAAGGTGATTATGTTACTATAATGGATGCTGATTTGCAGGATCCACCTGATATGTTAATAGACATGTTAAATATCATTAAAAAAGAAGAGTATGATATAGTAGGAACCAGAAGGGTAACAAGAAAAGGAGAACCACCTATTCGAAGCTTTTTTGCTCGATGTTTTTATAAAATTATTAACAAAATGTCAAAAATAGAAATGGTGGATGGAGCTAGAGATTATCGACTAATGACCAGACAGGTAGTAAATTCTATACTTTCACTTCAAGAATATAATAGATATTCCAAAGGACTTTTTAGTTTTGTTGGATATAAAACTAAATGGTTAGAATATGAAAATGTAAAACGTATAGCCGGGGAAACTAAATGGTCTTTTTGGAAATTATTTAAATATGCAATAGACGGAATAGTTGCCTTTTCAACAACTCCTTTATCTCTTGCTGCAATATTAGGTGTTATTATGTGTTTTGTATCATTCATAGCAATACTAGTAATAATCATCAAAACCCTTATGTTCGGTGATCCAGTAGGTGGATGGCCATCAATGGTTTGTATTATTCTATTTGTCAGTGGTATTCAGCTACTATGTATGGGAATAATTGGTCAATATCTAGCAAAAACTTACTTAGAAACAAAGAAGAGACCAATATATATAATTAAAGAAACTAATAACAAAATGTGATATAATCATAATATAAATATCTAAGGAGTTATATATGAAAAAAATTTTAAAAAAAGAATATATACTGTATTTTTTCTTTTTCTTAATAATCATGTGCTTAAGTCCCATTTCTGGTGATGACTGGGGAAACTATTTAGTTGGAGAACAAGGTATAAGACATATGGTTGGTAATGCTATTGGTATGTACTTTTCCTGGGAAGGTAGATTTATTAGTAGACTATTAATAAATATACTTACATATAACAAATGGCTCTGGAATATAGTTAATAGTTTTGTAATTGTTTCTATAATATATTTAATTAATAATATTTGTAACTTTAAAAATAAAAAATTAACACTAGTAGTGCCATTACTATTTCTGTTCATGAATCCGTTTACTTTCTCACAAGTAATTGTTTGGATTGCAGGAAATATTACATATTTATTCGTAATTTTATTATTACTTTATTATATATTTAGGATTTATAAACAGAGTGACTTTTCTCTTAAGACAACAATTCTTTTATTATGTTTAAATATTATAATTCCAATGTTTGTTGAACATATGGCTATTATCCTGATACTAATAAATATTATATTTCTAATTATTAACTATATAAAAGAGAAAAAGATTAATAAAAAATTAATTATCTTTTTAATAGCCTCAATAATAAGTTTTCTAAGTATGTTTTTATCTCCGGGAAACACTTTAAGAAATGGTATGGAAAACAACTATTTTAACAGTCTAAATTTAATAGAAAAGATAACATACAATATTCCTAATTTTATATATTATACATATATTATTAACTATTTTCTTATTACATTAATGACTATAGGTAATTATTTAATTGCTAAAAACAAAATAAAAAATAAATTAGTTAAAACTTTAATATATATATCAGGATTAATTTCTATAGCACTTGTTTTATTAGTCACTTTTAACAATAAAATTTCAAGCTCTAATATTTTTATAATTATATATTTTATATTATATAGTATTGGTAATTTCTATTTAATTATTAAAAGTAGTAAGAAAATAATAAGTGATTTAGCAGTTTTCTTTTTCCTTATTGGAATCTGTTCTAACGGAGTAATGCTCTTATCACCAACATGGGGATATCGTACATCATTAGCTACATATTTATTTATGAGTATTAGTTATTTAATAGTAATTGATAGATATATACATATAAATAAATCTTTAGAATATTTAATAATTATTTGTAATGTTATTGGAATGTTGGTATATATTACTTTCTATATAAGTGTTCATTTACAATATATAGATAATTACAAATTAATAAATAAAGGAGTTAAGGAAAACTCTAAAAAAATAGAAATAGTAAGTTATCCATCTTTTGCACCATGTAATATTAATCCAACTAATGACTATCATATAAAAAAATTCAAAGAATATTATAAAATAGATGAAAATACAGAAGTTACAATAGTTAATAATAATTGGAAGTTTTATTTGTTATATAGAAAGTAATATTTATTTTTAAATAAAATTGAACACTTAATTATAATATGTTAATATAAAATTAATTTTTAAAGGAGAAATTTATAATGAGATTAAGTAGAAAAAAGTAGAATTTAGTGACTATTCATTTATCAGACTTTTTTAGCATTTTTAATTAAAAATAATATAGTAAAGTTTGATAAAACAGCATTGGGATATGATTTAATAGATTTTTACAAAGATGAAAATTTTAAAGAGTTATTTGAAGACCTTTCTATAAAAGAACAAATTAATACTAATTATATAGATTTATCAGAACAAGAAAAAGTTTCTGATAGAAAAGAAGCAATAAAAATTATGGAATGTATAACTGATAAAATGAAGTATAATGAGTAAAGTAATTAGAGTATTTGATATATTACTAATTAAAAATATTATAAAAGGATGATTGAAAAATCATCCTAATTCATATATAAAATTAGCTTTTATCAACACTTTATTAAAGTTAACCAAGTTTATTTGTATATACAATTTTATCTACTTTTTTTGTTATTATTTTCTCACTTATTTTTTCTTTAGAAATAGTTTTATCTTTTTCATTCTTAGTTATTTTATAAGTTATTTCTTTCTTGCCGTTTTTTCCTTTTCTATAAACTTTACCATTTTTAAATAAATTAAATTTATATTTAGTTTTATATTTGATTTTTTTAGTTATAGTCTTTGTTATTGAATATAAACAAGTACCATCACTTGTATTTGCATCTTTAGAATAATTATCTGCTTTTTCATCCATACATCCAAATACTTTAGCAATACAGCTTCCATCATTAGTGTTAGCATTACTATTATAATTAATCGCATTCTTATCAGTACAACCATATACCCTTAATATGCAACTACCGTCATCTCTATTAGCATTACTATTGTAATTAATTGCATCCTTATTAGTACAGCCATATACATATGTTTTTGTATATGAATGATTACTAGAACCACTACTATAGGAACTACTACCAGATGCGCATCCACCATGATGTGAACAACAACCTCTATGACAATCAGCACACGAAGGACTCCTAGTACCATCATTGCACATTATGTTAGCAAAAACATCGGTATAACTAAACAAAATTATAAAACAAAATAACAATAAAAACGTTCTTCTCACTTTCTCTCACCCAACTATATATTATAATACAAATTATAAATTGTACAAGAAAACACCGTAAATTTACTATAAATATATTATTAGTAAATAATTATGGATATTGATAAAATTGTTCAAATTAGAATAAAACAGCAAAAATATATTTGCAAAAAACATTTAAATAATGATTTTTATGCATTTATCGAAGAAAAAGATAGTGATATAATTGCTATATGTTGTCTTCAAATTGTTGAATATATACCTCAACATAATGATGAACACGGATATATATGTAACGTTTATACGAGCGATGAATTTAAAAATAAATATATTTAAACAAATTTACTAAGAAAAGTAATAAATTTCGCTAAAGAAAATAATTTGTGTGAGTTAAATTTATCAACTGATAGTGAATAAGTAATTTTAATATATAAGAAATTAGTATTTGATACTTTAACAAAGTAAATTTGCTGATTTAGGTATGCCATTAAGAATTACTAATAGAAAATGCAACGAGATAATTAAACAAGAAATCCAAAATTGGATTAATAACCTAGAAAGTGAAAATTACTATAATAATTTATATTTAGAAGATATAGTTTCAATGATGAACTATACAAAATAAGCATTTAATTATAATGCTTTTTTTATACACTCATTTAAGAAAATCATAATCTGATATGATTGGATATGGATCTCACCCAGTTCCAGAGGAATTTTGGTCTTATGATACTTCAATGGAAATAGCACTAATTGATTCATTTAATACTAAAAGTAAATTTGATTATGATGATATTATGATAAAGTTTAATAATTTGGTTAAAGATGTTTCATCATTAACACATAGACATGAAGTAAGTATTTTAGGTTGTTATATTTATATTAATTATGTTTTGTTTCTATTAAATGGTAAAGATAAATTTTCAGCATATAATATGGTTAAATTAATAGACTATTCTATGTTTAGCAATGAATCATTAGATTTATACTCTAGAATTTTAAAAGATGATATTAATAAATTAAATATAAATGATATTAAATCATCTGGATATGTGATAGATACTCTTGAAGCATCGTTGTGGTGGGTATTATTAAAATTCAAAAATTATAAAGCCCCCCCAATTCTTATTGACAAAACGGGGGGGTTGGAATTATAATATAAATATAGAATAATAAGTATGTGATAAATTGAAAGTATGTGATAAATTGAAAAGAGTAAAGAAATTAACAAAAGGAAACTTTACTAGTATAGTAATTATATTAGTAATAGGAATTATCGTAGGAATGGTAATAGCAGGAGCAACTGTTTATGCTGCAACAACAATCACAGGAAGCACAGTAACTTATTCTAATTCATCCTCTGGTCTATCATCAACAACAGTACAAGAAGCCATAGATGAAATATATGAAAAATCAAAAACACATTGCCCAGATGGATATGAGTGTACTAAATTATATTATGCATTTGGAAGACCAACAACAAGTAGTACAACAGACTATACAACATTGGGATATAATTATTTTGTTAGATTGAAAGGAACTGGAGAATTAGGTGCATGTACAATAAGAAATGAAAAATCATTTTGTATAAATAGTAATAATTTTGATAATTCAAAAGCAAAGTTAATAGAAGAATTTGGAAAAGATGCCTGCAATGTGGATTCGTCCGGTGTGAGCTGTAGTGATTCTGATTCCGGCTGCTTTGCCTACTCGACTGGTAATGTGGGCTGCCACGGTGCCTACGCTCACTCGTACTGCTATGTGGATTCGGATGGCTCTGCCGATTGCTACGATTAGTGGCTTGCCCCCGAGCATCTAATGTTCTTTTGTCTATCTTTGCGTAGCAAAGATGTTGAGGAGCAACAAGCGACGA
>CAKPLP010000003.1 GCA_934167695.1 uncultured Bacilli bacterium
ATGGAGCGGATGATGGGAATCGAACCCACGTAGTCAGCTTGGAAGGCTGAGGTTCTACCATTAAACTACATCCGCATCAAGTAGACATTTATTAGTATAACAGAAAAATAATAAATGTCAACTGTTTTTTAGAAAATATTTAAATTATTTATGAAATTCTTTTGGAATATCTTTTTCTTTTGTTTCTTTTATTTCATTTACTCCTTTGAAATTTGGTATTAATGTAGTATTAGGAATTAAATTGTTTTCATTTAAACGGTTGATAGTTGCAGCATCTGTATTATATAAGAATGCTAAAATGTAATCTGGAACACTTTCATCTTTTTCTATTTGTTCTGTAGCATATAATATTTCATCATTTGTTATTGTATAAGTGAAGTTTACTTTTGTACCAACGTTTAATATTTCTTCTGTGTTAATTGGATTTCCTTCTTCATCTTTTATACTATTTATTTTTATATTATATTTATTTGCAATATCAGTTAAAGTATCACCGTTTTTAATTTCATAATAGACTTTAATTGGTACTATTGCATGATAAGTTTCATTATCATCATTTTCAATATTATTTTCAGTTGATGATTCTATTGCTGTTTCATTTCTATTACTTATTGTATTTATATTTGTACCTATGCAGATACTACCTAGTATTATTCCTAACATACTATATGTTGATAAAGTGATTTTTTTATTTTTTAATTTTTTAATATTGTTATTAATGTTATTAATTTGCATATTTTTTATTTCTCCTTTGCACATAAAGTTTCTAAATTATACCATAAAAATGATAAAATGTCAATTTTTTAGTAGCTTTTTTGTATGTTATATGCTATAATTTAAGAGTTTATATGAGAGGTGTATATATGAAAAAAAGAAATATTGCGATTATTGCCCATGTCGATCATGGAAAAACAACTTTGGTAGATGAAATTTTGAAGACATCTGGTATGTTTAGAGATAATGAAGATGTAAGCCAAGTTTCTATGGACTCTAATCAGTTAGAAAAGGAACGTGGAATAACTATTTTAGCTAAAACTACTGCACTTAATTATAATGATTATAGAATCAATATTTTAGATACTCCCGGACATGCTGATTTTGGTGGAGAAGTAGAACGTATTATGAATATGGTTGATGGTGTTGTGTTAGTTGTTGACGCTTATGAAGGACCAATGCCACAAACTAGATTTGTTTTGAAAAAGGCTTTCGAAGCTAAAGTAAAACCTATTGTTGTAATTAATAAAGTTGATAAACCTAGTGCTAGATGTGGAAAAGTTCTTGATGAAGTTTTAGATTTATTTATTGAACTAGGTGCTAATGATGAACAATTAGATTTTAAAGTTGTATATGCTTCAGCCTTAAATGGAACTTGTTCTTTAAGTGATGATTTATCTACTCAAACTCCCGGTTTTGAAGAATTATTAGATTTAATTATATCTGAAATACCAGCTCCAAAGGGAAACTCTGAAGAGGCCTTACAATTTCAACCAGCACTTTTAGATTATAATGAATTTGTTGGTAGAATTGGTATTGGACGTATTCACAATGGTAAATTGAAAGTTGGTCAAATGGTAAGTTGTTGTAGATTAGATGGATCTATAAAACAGTTTAGAGTTCAAAAGTTATTTGGTTATTATGGTTATAATAGAATAGAAATAGAAGAAGCTGAAGCAGGTGATATTGTTGCTGTTGCTGGACTTGGTGATATTTCTGTTGGTGAAACTTTATGCGAAGTTGGTAAGGAAAATGCTTTACCTAAATTACATATTGATGAGCCGACTTTACAAATGACTTTTGGTACTAATACATCACCATTTGTTGGTAGGGACGGAAAAATCGTTACTGCTAGAAAAATTGAAGAACGTCTTAATAAAGAAACCCAAAGAGATGTTAGTTTGAAAGTAGAACCTTATACTAATGAATCTTTCCTTGTTTCTGGTAGAGGTGAACTTCATTTAGGTATTTTAATTGAAAATATGAGACGTGAAGGTTTTGAGTTAGAAGTTTCTAAACCTCAAGTAATTATTAAAGAAGAAAATGGTGTGAAAATGGAACCATATGAAGAGTTACAAATTGATGTTCCAGAGGATGTAGTAGGTAGTGTTATTGAACAATTAGGTCTTCGTGGTGCTATAATGGAAAATATGACTAATGTTGAAAATCAAGTACGTTTAATATATACTATTCCTTCACGTGGATTAATAGGATTTTCTACTGTTTTTATGACTCTTACTAAAGGTTATGGAATAATGAGCCATACTTTTAAAGAATATCGTCCGATGGCTAGCGTTGATGTTGGTGAAAGAAAACTTGGTGTTTTGGTTTCTATTGAAAGTGGTGCTGCTACTGGTTATTCTATTGGAAATTTAGAGGATAGAGGTATTATGTTTATTGAACCTTCTACCGAAGTATATGAAGGTATGATAATTGGTGAATGTAATAGAGAAAATGATTTGGCAGTTAATGTTGTTAAAGGAAAAAATTTAAGTAATGTTCGTGCTTCTGGTAGTGATCACACTGTTGTTTTGAAAAGACCACGTCCAATTACTCTTGAATATGCTCTTGATTATATTAACTCTGATGAGCTTGTAGAAGTAACACCAAACTTTATTCGTCTTCGTAAAAGAATTCTTAATACTGATGAAAGAAAGAAATTTGATTCAAGAAAAAAATAAAAAAAATAACTATTTTAGTTGTTTTTTTTTGTTTAATTAATTATAATGTATATAAAGATAAGGTGATTTGTTAATGTCTAAGAAAAAACAAACTCAAGAAGAATTAATTAAAACACATGTTTTGAATCTAAATGAAATTAGAGAAGCAGAACAAAAGGAAAATAATTTAAAGTTCAAAAAAATGCCTATATTCTTTGCGTTGTCTGGTGTTTTATTATTAATGATGGGTATTTTGTATCCAAATTTAACAGAATACTTTGTTAAAAAAGATAAAATTGTAATGGCTACTAAAGTTGAAAAAAATACACTTACTTGTATTTCAGAAAATAAAAGTATAGAAAACAACTTAAAAATATCTAATAAAACTATTTATACATTTAATAATTATAAATTAGCTTCATCTGATAGTAGTACTTCTTTTTCTATACTTAGTGGAAATGATTTCTCTTTACTATATTCATTAAGAGATCGCTACAATTCATTATATAATAATAAAGATAATAACATTGTTTATACTATTCATGTAAGTGATAATATTTTATATTTCAATAGTATAATTAATAATTATAATAATTTCAATGCTTCTAATTACAATTCTGAAATAAATACTGTAAATAATACTTCAATTTATCATGGTGGAGAAAGTATTGATTATGTAAAAAATAATGAGGAAAAGCTTGGTAATTTGTGTAATTAATAAATTTATAAAATAAAAAAAGTCGTATTATTATGCGGCTTTTTCTTCTTTTCTTAAAGTTCTTTTTTCTCTTGCTGTTATTCTAACTTTTGTACCATCTTCTAATGTATGTACTTGTAAGTTTAATTTTCTAGCTCTTTTATGAGTATTTAAAGCATGAGAACGATCGTTTCCTTTTAAAGGCTTTTTATTTGTAATTTTTACTGCCATGTTTTTTCCTCCTTCGCATTTGATTAACATCTCTTGATAACTTTAACATAAAAAGTGTTATAAGTCAAATAAAATCTTTATAAATCAAAGATTTTACTTAATTTTGTTAATATTTTATTGTTCTATTTTATTATTTAATTTTTTTACTTTTTCATTATTTTTTTCTAAATTCTTTTCTTGAACTTGTTTTAACTTACTTAATTCATATTCTTTTTCTAACAAATTATCTTGAATTGTTTTTAAATTTAATAATAAATTTTTACATTCTGGAAATGTGTCAAAGTAGTCTTTATATTGGTTTGTAAAATCATCTATTATATTTTCTATTTTTTCGTAAGTTGTCTTTAAAGTTAATTCTGTTTTATTAATTGAGTTTATACTATTTTCTATATCATTACTATAGTCTGTTATTTTTATCACTTTATATTTTTTTGTTTTAAGTTTGGGGGTTATAAAATGTTTCATAAAGTACATGTACATTATTGTTGTATTTATAAGCGATTTAGTTCCCTTTAATTTTGGTATGGCCATTTCGATTGCTAATAGTTTTAGTAGTTTTTTACTTTGTTTGTTCATATTGCTGACTTCTATTTCAACTTTTTCATAAACATTTTTTGAATTTTTAATTTTCTCTTCCATTTCTTTTATTAATATAAGTTGCTCTAATTGAAAATCTTTGATTTTCTTTTCTAATTCATTATAAAAAATGTATTCTTCTTTTAACTTTTTAATATTTTCCTCATCATTTTTTTGCTGTTCATTTTTTAATTTTAATTTTTCCTCAAAATGATTTTTTTCATTATTTAAATTTTCAATTTCTTCTGATAGAGTTTGGTAAATATCAGAATTGTTTATTTCCTTTGTTATATTTGAATTATCTTTATCTGCAATTTCATTTATATATTGTTTTATTATTAGTTTTAAATAATTATTATCATAGTTGTTAATGTTTTCGAGTGTTAATTTATCTTTTAATTCTTCTAATTTTTTAATTATTGTATTTGCTTTATTTATTGATGTATCTATTTGTTCTTTATCATGAATATTTTCATCTTCATTATCTAATTTATTATAATCAAAATATATTTTTCTTAATTCAAACTTTACATCTTTTAATTTGTTTTCATATTCTGTAATTACTTTTTTTTGTTCTATTATAGTTTGAATGTTTTTAAATTCATTATTTTTATCATTTTGTTTTTTTTCTTTTAAATTAGTGTTATTTATAGACTCATTTTTATTGCTATCTTTAATTTTTTTATTATTATTTTTCTTTTTTATAACTTTATCTTTTATATTATTATTTTTTGTTTGTGGAGATTCTTCTTTTATTTCAACTTTAATATTTTCTTTTACTGTTTTTTCTTTAACTTTAATAATTATCTTTTTATTATCTAAATTTTCTTTATCTTTTTTAACATCTTTTATATCAATATTATTGTCTTTTTCTTTTTTATTTGTTGTTTCTGTTGTGATTTCTTGTTTTGGTGAATTTTTAGTGCTTTTTTGTTTTTTCTCCGTGATAATTTTAATTGCATTCCCAATTATACTTAGTGGGAATACTTTAAAAAATAGTTTTATATCGTTTCTTTGAATTTGTTTATCTATTGCTTCTTTTTCTTTTCTTTTTTTTCTTTTTAGTAGAAGAAATATTTTTCTATCTCTTTTTCCTCCTTTTACTCCAAAGTTTTCATTCATATTAATCACCAATAGTATTTTATCATAATTTTGTTTTTTTGTTATGTGGATGTACTTTTTTTTTTAAATACGTTATAATGTTTCTGGGTGATTTTATGCTTTTAGTTAATGATTTTTTAGATTATGAAATAATAGATGCTTCTTGTGGAATGAAATATGAAAGATGGGGAAAATATTATTTACTTAGACCGGATCCTCAGGTTATTTGGAATAATGGAAATTTGGAAGAGAAGTATAGTGGAAAGATAGATGCAGTTTATCATAGAAGTAATAAAGGTGGAGGATATTGGGAAAATCTTAAAAAGATTCCTAGTAGTTGGACTGTTAATTATAAAGATATGACTTTTAATATTAAACAAATGGGTTTTAAACATACAGGACTTTTTCCAGAGCAGGCAAGTAATTGGAATTTTATGATTGATAAAATTAAAAATAGTAATAGGCCTATTAAAGTATTAAATTTATTTGCTTACACTGGTGGTGCAAGTGTTGCTTGTCTTAGTGCGGGTGCAAGTGTTGTTCATGTTGACTCTTCTAGAGGAATGGTTGATTGGTGTAAAGAAAATGTCAAAAGTAGTGGTTTGGCTGATAAGTCTATTAGATATTTAGTTGATGATGTTGTAAAATTTGTAAAGAGAGAAATTAGAAGAGGAAATAAATACGATGCTATTATTATGGATCCTCCAAGTTATGGAAGAGGAGCTAATGGAGAAGTCTGGGATATCGAAAAAAATTTGGATGAACTTATTAAACTATGTGTAGAAATACTTTCTGATGAACCATTATTTTTTCAAATAAATTCTTATACTACTGGTCTTTCTGCGACAGTATTAGATAATTTACTTAATTTAACTGTTAATAAAAAGTATTCTGGACACATTAGTTGTGGTGAAATAGGTATTCCTATTACTTCAAATAATTTAATATTACCATGTGGTATTTATGGAAGATGGGAAAGTAATGAATAATTTAAATGTCTTATATGAAGATAATCATATTATTGTTGTGTTTAAAGAGGCTAATGTCTTGAGCCAAAGTGATTGTACTAATGATCTTGATTTGATGACTATGGTTAAAAATTATATTAAAGAAAAGTATCATAAACCGGGGAATGTTTATGTTGGACTTGTTCATAGATTGGATAGACCTGTTTCTGGAATTATGGTTTTTGCTAAAACTAGTAAGGCTGCAGGAAGACTTTCTGCTGAAATTCAAAAGAAACAAATAAAAAAGACTTATGTTGCTGTTATATCTTCTATTATTGATTGTGATAGTGATACTTTTATTGATTATTTAACAAAGGATGAAAAGGGCAATAGTAGAGTAACAAAAAAAGAATGTGGAAAATTATCTGAACTTAGTTATAATGTTTTAGCTCGAAATTATGAAAAGAATGAAACTTTAGTAAGTATTAATTTAAAAACTGGTAGACATCATCAAATAAGAGTTCAATTTGCTAGTAGAGGTTATGCTTTGTGTGGTGATCAGCGATATGGTAAGCAAGATAAAACTCAAATAGCTTTATGTGCATATAAGCTTGAATTTGTTCATCCTGTTACTAAGAAAATTATGAAATTTTCTGTTGATATTCCAAAGGGTAAATATTGGGATGATTTTAAATAGTTTACGTTTTGATACATGTAAATAATTGTAAATGGGTTAAATATGTTTGCAATTATTTTTTTTTTTTGCTATTATTGTAATAGAATAAAAATAAAGGGAGAATGATGTTATGTTTTCATTAAGTTGGTTTGCTACGATACCTGGCATACTTATTACAGGAGGTATTTTATTATTATTAATAGCTTTAATTATATTTATTGTTACCAGTAGAAAGGAGAAGAAGAGTGGTTCTACTGATGCTAGTAATTCTTCACCTAATGTTGTAGCATCAGCTGATGCGAATAATAATGGTGTACCAGTTAATTCTGCTGTTCAGCCTGTTGCTGCACCACAAATTCAACCTATTGAATCTGGTAGTATGCAACAACCTTTTGCAGTACCACCTATTGCAAATGCAGCACCTGTTAATGCTGCTCCAGTTGTGAGTCCTATAGAGAGTAGTGCACCTTCTGCTTATAGTGTTCCACAAGAACCTCCAGTAGTTATGCCTACTGTAGTTGATAATACTGTAAGTGTTGCACCGCTTGATTCTAGTGTTGCTAGTATGCCTCAAATATCTGATATATATAATAGTAGTCCTGTTGATACTGGTATTGAACAACCTCCAGTTATTCAAGAGGTTCAACCTTCTAGTAGTAATGATATTCCTACTATTAATGTTATGCCTTCTAGTGAGGTAAATCCTGAACCTGTTGCTGCTACTGTTCCTGTTGAAAATAATATACCTGTTAATTTTAATGTTAATACAGCTACTGCACCATCTGTTGAACAAGTTGTTCCTGAAATGCAAGATGTTCCTACTATACAAGTAGCAGAGGAACCTTTAAATTCAATACCTGTTTCAACTTCTGTTGAACCTGAAATAACTCCAAGTTATGGTTCAACTCCAGTTGTTGAGTCTAATTCTAATTATAGTGAAGTTGTTCCAGAAGTTACAACTACACCTTTAACAAATAATGTTTCTATTTATGGTGGTGCTAATCCTGCTGTTAGTGTAGCTAATATAGAACCAGAACCTGTTGAAAATCATCAAATTTACGGTGGCGCTAATCCACTTGAAAATACTCAATCAGTATCTATTACTGATATTGCTAATGGTATTAATCAAACTAATACTCAAAATAGTCAAGTTAATGATGTAGTAGCACCTACAATAAATATTCCTACTGCACCAACTCAGAGTGTTGATGTGAATTCTAATTTTAATTATAATCAAGTTCCTAATAATATGAATATTCAACAACCACAAGTACAACCTGTTGAAAATGTTAGTTATTCTGCTCAACAACCGCAAGTTAATATACCACCAGTTTCACAAACTCCAGTTATGGGAATAAATAATAATTTTGCATATCAAACAGCACCTGCCCCTCAAGTTCAAATGCAAGGAAATAATATGCAATAAAAAAAGCTCTTAATAGAAGAGCTCTTTTTTTATTTAAATGTAGAATTAAATTGATTCTACTATTAATTTGATTGCAGTTTTTTCTACCCCTTCGATAGTGATATCTGTAAAGGCAGGTATACATACTAAATTTTTACCAGAAGGTGCCATGAATCCTCTAGCAATAGCTACTGCTTTTATTGCCTGATTAAGTGCTCCTGCTCCGACGGCTTGAATTTCTACATTTCCTTTTTCACGGAAAACATTTGCAAGGGCTCCTGCAACACTACTTGGATTAGATTTTGATGAAACTTTAAGTGTTTCCATTATTATCATTCCTTTCTATATTTTTAATTTATGTTGCAAATGTTTAAAATAGACTTGTAAAAATTAAAAAAAAATTTTATAATTAAGGAAATCGGTGATTAGAGATAATAATAAGTTCTTTTATTTTAGAGAGGTTATGGTTGGTGAAAATAACTATAAATACTTATTTATCTGCTCTATAAGATGGATTTTTATCCCGGATGATTTCCGTTATGTAAATTAAGTAAAAAAAAGGATGGTACCGTGCTTTTTGCACTCCTTGTTGTACTACCTTTTTTTGTTTTTAGTTAAGGAGGAGGCTTATTTATGTTAGATATAAAATTTGTTAGAGAAAATAAGGAATTAGTAAAGGAAAATATAAAAAAGAAATTTCAGGATAAGAAATTGCCTTTGGTTGATGAGGTTGTAGATCTTGATTTTAAAATTAGAGAGTTAAAACAGAAAGGGGACTCATTAAGACAAAATAGAAATAAGATCAGTGATGAAATTGGTGTTTTATTTAGAGAAAAAAAGGTTGATGATGCTAATAAAAGAAAAGAAGAGGTTGTTGAAATTAATAACCAGTTATTAGAAATTGAAAAGGAAGAGGCTGAACTTAGTGAAAGTTTAAAGAGTAAAATGATGGTTATTCCAAATATTATAGATGATAGTGTTCCTGTTGGAAAAGACGATAGTGAGAATGTTGAAATTGAAAAATTTGGTGATCCATTTGTTCCAGATTATGAAATTCCATATCATGCTGATATATGTGAGGCATTGGGGGGACTTGATAAGGAAAGTGCTGGTAGAACTAGTGGTAATGGATTTTATTATTTAACTGGTGATATTGCTAGACTTCATGAGGCAACACTTGCGTATGCTAGGGATTTTATGATTAATAAGGGATTTACTTATGCAATTCCTCCTTTCATGATTAGAAGTGATGTTGTTAATGGTGTTATGAGTTTTGATGAAATGGATGCAATGATGTATAAGATTGAAGGCGAAGATTTATATTTAATTGGTACTAGTGAACATAGTATGATTGGTAAGTTTAAGGGACAACTTATTGATGAAAAGGAATTACCAATCGCTATGACTTCATATTCACCATGTTTTAGAAAAGAAGTAGGTGCTCATGGTATTGAAGAGAGAGGACTATATAGAGTTCATCAATTTGAAAAACAAGAAATGATAGTTTTATGTAAACCTGAGGATGCTATGGATTGGTATAATAAAATGTGGAGTTATACAGTTGAATTCTTTAGAAGTATGGGTATTGCTGTTAGAACATTAGAGTGTTGTAGTGGTGATTTGGCTGATTTAAAGGTTAAGTCATGTGATGTAGAGGCATGGAGTCCTAGACAGAAAAAGTATTTTGAGGTTGGTTCTTGTTCTACATTAGGAGATGCTCAAGCAAGAAGACTTGGTATAAAAATGAAAACTGAAGAAGGTAATAAATATTTATCAACTCTTAATAATACAGTAATCGCAAGTCCACGTTCACTTATTGCAATAATTGAACAATGCTATCAAAAAGACGGTAGTGTAAAGGTTCCAAAAGTTTTACAACCTTATATGGGTGGATTAGAAGTTATTAAACCAAAACAAAAATAATAAATATAATATAAAATTTAATAAAATTTGTACTAATTATGTATTACTTTTTTATAAATGGTTATCATAATATTGAGCTAGCTTAATACTCTGAAATTTGACAAAGTGGGTAAAATAGTGTATAATCTATAACTGTCCCGTTTATAAAAGAGGTGTATTATGATATTTTATAATGAAGACCAAGCAATAAATGCTTGTACAGAAGAACCATCCCTGATTTTTAATCTTATTAAAGATGGTCATGTGGATGTAGTTGATAAGATTTTATCAAAGAAAAAAGTGGATATTAATACTACTGATGATGCTGGTAATGATATAATTATGAGATTATTAAAATCTCAACAGTATGATCTTGTATTAAAACATATGAAAAATAAAGAGTGGAATGTTAATCATAGAAATTTAGATGGTAATACTTTTGCTCATTTACTTGTTACATTTAATTATGTACACGTAGGTAGAATAATTGATCAATTAAAAAGAAATAAGAAATTTATACCTAATATAAAAAATAATAAGGGTGAAACTATTTTAGATCGTTCTATTAATAGTAATTATATTTATACTACTATGAAAGTATTAGAGGACAAAAGATTTAATAGTATAGATATTTTATCATTTAAAAATTTGTATAAGGCATATATTAAAAATTCTTATTATGGAAAGTATTCTAAACTTAATAATTTAGAAATAATAGTTGATAATTTAGAGAAAAAAGAAGAATTAGTACCTAGAATGCAGGATTTACTTCATTCTATTACTAATAATATGGAATTAATTAAAGAGGAGTTATTGGTTAATAAATCTAATAATTTGGAGTATATTATTGATTCTTATATGGAAGTAGCTTAATTTAGGCTACTTTTTTATTGTACAAGTTATTTGATATGGTATAATTAATATGGAGTGTGAGTTAGTATGAGAAAAATAAGTATTTTTGTAATGATTATTTTGACATTATTTATTAGTGGATGTGATAAGAAAAAAACTTTGATTTGTACTAAAAGTGAAGATACTACTGGTATGACTATTACAACTACTTCTACTACAAAGTTTGTTAATGACTCTATTAGTAATATTGAAATGAATATGACTTTAAATCTTGATAATAGTTATGTTAAATATGCTAATACTATAAAGAATAGTTTAGAACAACAATATAAAAGTTATAAAAATGAAAAGGGTGTTAGTTATAATACAACAGTAAAGAATGATGTTATTAATTTTGTATTGCTTATTGATAATAAGAAAATTAGTTCTGATACAAGAAGTAAATTGAAATTATCTGGTAGTGAGTCTTATGATGCAAATAAGAAAATTTTAGAAAAGGATGGTTATACTTGTAAATAGTAAGTGGTGGTTTTATGTTGAAGTTTAATAGAAATTTTTATGATGATAATTATTTAATGATAGATGTTAAGTCTGATTTATGTTCCTTTGTAACAGATGAAAATTTAAATATACCTTGTGATGTGAAAAAAGAGGCTATGTTTATATATTCTGATTGGTTTAGTTATGAAGAAAATTTAATGTATGAAAAGGAAAAAATCATTAATCATAAGATTGCTATAAGATGTGATAGTAATCTTGGAGGTTATTTATTATCAAATTTTGATAATGTTAATATTATAAATGATGATTTAAATGTTAGTTATGAAAAAGTGGTAAGTGCTCTTGATATTGCTATTTTTGAGGATAAATGTAAATTGGTTAATAAAATAATGCCTTTATTTAAGGGAAGAGTATCTGGTTTTAAAGGTGAGTTAATAGGAAAATATGATGAAGCAGTTCTTGATTATATTTTAAATAATCCTGATTATAAAATGTATTTAGAAAAGATGGATTATGAGTGTAAAGAATTTATTGTTTATGAAGATGGTTTTTATAGTAAAAAAACTTTGGGTAAAACTAATAATAAAGTAATGCAAAAGAAGTTAATTTATTAGTAATAAGACTTCCTATTTATGGAGTCTTTTTTGTTTTTTATGGTTTATTATTTGAAATGGACTATGTAATTTTGTTTACTTTTTTAATATTTATAGATATAATACTAAAAGAAATGGATGTGATTGTTTATGCATTTACCAAGTTATAAGGAAGCAATAGTTAGAAAAAAGGATTATAGATTCGTTAATTATGAGATAGATAAAAATTATGTTGGAAAGTATAGTGGAAAGAAGTATTTTTTGAAGACATATGGTTGTCAGATGAATGAACATGATAGTGAAAATATAAAAGCAATGCTTGAAGAATTGGGTTTTAGTGAAACAGAGGATTATATGGATGCTGATTTGGTTCTTTTAAATACTTGTTCAATTAGAGAAAATGCTCATAATAAGGCTTTTGGTATGTTAGGAAGATTTAAGCATTTAAAGGCAGATAAACCAGAATTGGTTGTTGGAATTTGCGGTTGTATGGCTCAAGAAGTTGGTGTCGTTGATGAGATTATGAAAAAATATAAATTTGTTAATTTTGTTTTTGGTACACATAATTTATATCGTTTGCCTTATATTATTGATAAAGCCATTATGGAAGGTAAACAGGAAATTGAAGTTTTCTCTAAAGAAGGCGATTTAATTGAGGATATTCCTGTTAGAAGGGCTAGTCGTTATAAAGCTTATGTTAATATTATTTATGGTTGTGATAAGTTTTGTACGTATTGTATAGTACCTTATACTAGAGGTGGTGAACGTAGTAGAAGACGCGAGGATATACTAAGAGAAGTAGAAAAATTGGTTCAAGATGGATATAAGGAAGTAACATTATTGGGACAAAATGTTAATGCTTATGGTAAAGATTTATATGATGATTATGGACTTGGTGAACTTCTTGAAGATGTTAGTAAAACAAATATACCAAGAATTCGTTTTACTACTTCTCATCCTTGGGATTTTACAGACAAAATGATTGAAGTAATAAGTAAATATCCTAATATCATGCCTAGTATTCATTTACCTTTACAATCTGGTAGTAGTAGAATTTTAAAATTGATGGGACGTCGTTATACAAAGGAAAGTTATTTGGAATTGTTTGACAAAATGAAAGAAAAGATAAAGGATGTTACTATTTCTACTGATATTATTGTAGGATTCCCCGGAGAGACAGAGGAGGATTTCTTAGAAACTTTAGATGTTGTTAATCATTGTAAATATGATAATAGTTTTACTTTTATATATTCACCACGTGAAAATACTCCTGCTAGTAGATTAAAAGATGATATTGCTCTTAGTGTTAAAGAAGAACGCCTTCAAAGATTAAATAATCTTGTTAATAAATATTTTTTGGAGAAAAATAAAAAGTTAGAGGGTACAATACAGGAAGTTTTAGTAGAGGGAAAATCATTAAAGAAAGATGATTGTTATTATGGATATACTAAAACTAATAAATTAGTTAATTTTACTGGTTGTGATATTAATGAAGGAGATATAGTTTTAGTTAAAATTACAGAGGCTAAAACTTGGAGTTTGGATGGAAAATTATTTGAATCAGAATAGTTATTCTAGTTTAACTGATATTATAAATTATATAAAGAATAGTGATGAATTTATAAAATGTAATGAACTTAAGAGTAGGATGTCTAAAGATGAGTCTTTATTGAAGATAATAGAAAATGTGAAAGTGTTGCAGAAAAAGTATATTAGGAGTCAATATGATGTTAATATAAAACAACAACTTGATGATGAAGTTAATTTATTAAACAGAAATGCTTTGTATTGTGAATATAACTATTATTTAGGAAAAGTTAATAATATGATTGACTTGGTACGTGATGAATTAAATAGATATTTTTCAGATGTAGTAGGAGAAGATTTTTAATCTTCTTTTTTTGTATAGTTTTATCAAGTTAAAGCATAAACTAAATTAGAGGAGGGATTATAGTGTCAAATTATCGTGAAATTGTTACTAAAACGGTTATTGGTAAAGGTAAGAAAACTTTTACTACTACTAATAGAAAAACAGTAGAAAATACTCCTTCAACTATTTTAGGTTGTTGGATAATAAATCATAATTTTAAGGGGCAAAAAAATAATGATGTAGTTAATATTAATGGTAGTTATGATATTAACATTTGGTATTCTTATGATAATGATACTAAAACTGATGTTATTAAGCAAACTGATAATTATAATGAAAATGTTACAATTAAAAATACTGGTGATGTAATAAATGAAGAAATTATTGTTAGAAGTTTAAGACAACCTTCATGTGTTAAAGTTGATATTGATGGAAAGGATATAGTTTATACTGTAGAAAAGGAACTTGGTATAGAATTAGTAGGGGATGAAAAAGTAAGAATAGAAACATCTGATACACTTGATGATTGGGATGAAATAATTGATGATGTAGGAGATAAAATAGAGAATGAAGTAAAAGAAGATTATATAGAAGAAGATAAAACTATATAATTCTTTTTTTCTATAGTTTTATGAGGCATATATGGAAGTTTTGGTTTATAAATAAATAGTGTCAACAAAAAAATGTTGACACTTCTTTTTATCTATGTTATTATAGTAACGAATGTGAAAGAGGAGGAAATTTTTATGGCAGTAAAAATTAGATTAACTAGAATGGGATCAAAAGGTCATCCTAGATATAGAATTGTTGCAACTGATTCTCGTGCTAGACGTGATGGACAATATTTAGAGTTAATTGGTAACTATTATCCATGTGATACAACTGAAACAAAAATTAATGAAGAAGTTGCATTAAAATGGTTAAGAACAGGTGCTATTCCTACTGATACAGTTAGAAGTTTATTTAGTAAAGCTGGTATCATGGAAAAGTTTGCTAAAGAAAAAAATAAGAAGGAAAAATAATTATGGATTTATTGGAATTAACAGAGACTATTATTAAGTCTTTAGTTAAGAATACTGAAAATATTGAGGTAAAAGAAGTAGTAGAAAAAAATGATTTAATAGAAATATTAGTTAAAGTTGATGAAGCTGATATGTCTAATATTATTGGTAGAGAAGGAAGAGTTATTAATGCTATTCGTACTCTAATTCAAGAAGCTAGTTCTTTAAGAGATAATAAATACGTAAAAATTGAAATAGAAAAGTTCTAGAAGTCCTAGAACTTTTTTATATTCCTGTTAGGTCAAAGTCTGGAATAAAGCTGTCTTTAGCAGTATCTCCAATTTGCATGAAAGCATTTGTAATACCTAAATCACAGGCATAGTTTATTAATTTATTATAGTCACTTTCTTTTACCTTGTGATTTAAACTTTCTATATTTTTTACTTGTTCTAATGGTGTATATTGGTTCATTATACTTATAAATATATTATCATGATAGGTTTTATATAGGTAATTTAATATAGTTTTTGAATCATTTAAATTTTCTGGTAGCATGAGGTGTCTTACAATTACACCTTTTTTTAATATTCCAGATTTATCGAATTTTACTTTTCCTACTTGGTTATACATTTCTTTAATTGCATTTGTTGCAAATTCAAAGTAATTTGGTGCTTTAGAATATTTAATTGCAATGATTTCATCGTAATATTTTAAGTCTGGTAAATATATATCTATTAAACCATTTAATTTCTTTAATGTTTCAACTTTTTCATATCCACTACTATTATAAATAATTGGTATTGTTAATCCCTTTTTTTTGGCTATTTTTATAGCTTCAATTATTTGAGGAGTATAATGTGTTGGAGTAACTAGATTAATATTATGAGCTTTTTTTTCTTGGAGTTCTATCATTTTATTTGCCAACTCTTCTATAGAGATTTCTTTACCAAAATTATTAGTTGATATATTATAATTTTGACAGAATATACATTTCATATTACATCCTGAAAAAAATATAGTTCCAGATCCATTTGTACCTGAAATTGGAGGTTCTTCAAAATAGTGTAGACTAATTCTTGCTACCTTAACTTTAGAACTCATTCCACACAAACCTTTTTCTCCTTCATTTCTATTTACTTTACATTCTCTAGGACATATTTGACATTTTTCTAATTCTTTCATAAGTATTTCCTTTCTTTTCATATTATATATGTAAATCATTAATTTTAAAATACTTTTTCTTGTAGAAATATCTTCTTTGTTATATAATTGTTTTTAGATAAGATGGAGGGCAATATGAAAAAGAGAGTTTTAAGTGCTATTATTATGTTACTTGTATTTATACCACTTTTATTTGTTGGAGGTAAAGTTTTTGCATTATTTATGTCTTTAACCGCTGTTTTAGGTTTATATGAACTTTTAAAAATCAAAGAAGCAAAGAAAAAATTACCTATTGTTATGAAAGTTATTTCTTATATAATTGTTGTTTTTATGTCTCTTAATAATATGGATGCTATAGATTTCCATTACATGATGGATTATAAAAATATTTCTATTATTATTTTTGGTTTTGTTGCACCATTGGTATTTATTAATGATAATAATAAATATAATATTAGTGATGCTTTATATTTAATTGGATCTACTTTGTTTTTAGGATTTAGTTTTAATTTGATTATTATTACTCGTAATTATGATTTAATGTATATTATATATTTATTACTTATATCTACTATAACTGATACATTTGCTCTTATTACGGGAAAATTAGTTGGTAAAACAAAACTTTGTCCTACGATTAGTCCTAATAAGACTGTTGAGGGAATGATTGGTGGAACAGTTATGGGTGTTTTTGTTGCTACTAGTTTTTATCATGTTTTTATGAATCCTAATTATTCTTTGGTATTTTTGATATTGATTACTACTATGCTTTCATTAGTAGGGCAACTTGGAGATTTAGTATTTTCTATGATTAAGCGTTATTATAATAAGAAGGATTTTTCTAACTTAATTCCGGGGCATGGTGGAGTTCTTGATAGATTGGATAGTTTGATTTTTATTGTTCTTGCTTTTATTTTAGTTATGGGAATTATATAAAGGAGGATTTATGAATATATTAATTAATTTAATTTTATTTGTATTAATTTTAGGTGTTATAGTATTAATTCATGAATTTGGACACTTTTTATTTGCTAAACTAACAGGTGTTTATGTTTATGAATTTTCTATTGGAATGGGTCCTAAAATATTTTGGCATAAACCAAAAAAGAGTGAAACGGAATATTCTATTAGATGTGTACCTATTGGCGGTTTTTGTGCTCTTGCTGGTGAAGATTTAGAAAATGATGATAAAAGTGTTCCTGATGATAGAAAGTTGCAAGCAAAAAAAGCTTGGCAGAGATTTCTTATTATGGTTATGGGACCGGGGTTTAATTTCCTTTTAGCTTTAGTTTTATTATTTTTTGTAGCACTTATTTGGGGTGCTCCTATTATGAGCCCTAAAGTTTCTAGTGTAGAAAGTGGTTATCCTGCGTATGACGTTGGTATTAAAAAAGGTGATTTAATAACAGAAATAAATGGTCATAATATTAAAACTATTGATGATGTTAGTTTATATTTAACTGTAGCATCTCCTAAAAATTCTACTACAATAAAAATTGTAAATGAGGATGGTGTTGAAAAACAATATCGTATTAAACCAAAAAAAGTAAAAGTTACTAAAAATAAAAAAACTTCTACAACATATCGTTATGGAATAGGGTTAAAAACTAAAAAAGAATATGGAATAGGTAAAGCATTTAATTATATGATAGTAAAAACAGGATCATTATTTAGACAAATGTTTGTAACTGTTGGTTATTTATTTACTGGAAGAATTTCAGTTAGTCAATTAAGTGGTCCGGTTGGTATTTATTCTATTGTTGGTGAACAGGCAAAAAGTGGAATTTCTAGTATACTTTATTTAATAGCATATTTAAGTATTAACGTAGGCTTTTTGAATTTACTTCCATTACCTGCATTTGATGGAGGACATATATTATTTATTATTATAGAAAAAATTAAAGGTTCTCCTGTAAAACCAGAATTTGAAAATAAAATTCATACTATTGGATTATATGCCTTATTAATTTTAATGTTGTTTATTACGGTTAATGATATTATAAGGTTATTTTAGAAAGAGAAATACTTATTTAGTATTTTTCTTTTTTTAAACAAAAAATTAATAAAAAATGTTATACTAATGATACTTAGTGTTAAATATTTATATGAGGAGGGTTATATGGTAGTAGGTGTTTTAGTAGAGTTATCTAATAAAAATATAGATAGAGTTTTTGATTATTTAGTAGATCCTTCTCTTGTAAATGATATTAAAGTTGGTATTAGAGTATTAGTTCCATTTGGGTATCAGAAGTTAGAAGGATTTGTTGTTTGTATTAAGGATAGTTCTGATATTCAATTAAAGAAAATTATCTCTATTGTTGATCGTGAAGTTGTTTTAGATGAGGAGTTGTTGAAGCTTGGAAAGATAATGCAGGAGAAAACTTTATCTACTTTAATTAGTTGTTATCAAGTAATGCTTCCAAAGGCTTTAAAGGCTAAGAATGGTACGGTTATTTCTAAGAAGTTTGATACTTATTATAAACTTGGAGATATTTCTGGTAAATTTAATGATAGTCAAAGTAGAATTTTGAAGTTATTTAATAGTCATGAGCTTGTTTCAAGAAAGAAAATTTTGGCTATTTCTAGTAGTAGTTTGAAAACTTTAATAAATCGTGCTGTCTTGATTCCTGTTGTTAAAGAGCATTATCGTTTGGAGTATGAAAATAGTCCTTTGAAAAGTTATACTTTGACTGATGATCAACAAAGGGTTGTTGACGAATTTAACAATTCAAATGATTTAGTTTATTTATTACATGGTGTAACTGGTTCTGGAAAAACGGAAGTTTATATGGAACTTATTAATAAAGTTTTAAATGATGGAAAAACGGCTATTGTTTTGGTTCCTGAAATTAGTCTTACTCCTCAGATGATAAAGCGTTTTATGGCTCGTTTTGGTGATAGAATTGCTGCAATTCATTCTGCTTTATCTGAGGGTGAAAAGTATGATGAATGGCGTAGGATTGAAAGAGGAGAAGCATCTATTGTAATAGGGGCCCGTAGTGCATTGTTTAGTCCTATTAAAAATTTAGGACTTATTGTTATAGATGAAGAACATAGTGATACATATAAGCAGGATGATTCTAATCCTCGTTATAATGCTATAGAAATGGCTATAGAAAGATGTAGATTAAATGATGGATGTAAGTTGTTGTTAGGAAGTGCTACTCCATCACTTGAATCTTATGCAAGAAGCCAAAAGGGCATTTACCATTTACTTAAATTATTAAATCGTGTTAATAAGCATCCTCTTCCTAATATTGAACTTGTTGATATGAATAAAAATTTTAAAACTAGTAAAGGTCATTTTTCTCTTGAACTTTTAAATAGAATAAAGCAAAAAATAGAATTAGGTGAACAGGTTATTTTATTATTAAATAGAAGAGGATATTCTTCTTTTGTTTCTTGTAAAAACTGTGGTTATGTGTTTAAGTGTCCAAATTGTGATATTACCCTTACTTATCATAAGAGTACAAATAATTTGAGATGTCATTATTGTGGATATGCTGATAATATTTCATCTATTTGTCCAGAATGTAAGGAAAACTCAATTACAACAATCGGAGTGGGCACTGAGAAGATTGAAGAGGAAATTAAGAATCTTATTCCAACTGCTAGAGTTGTTAGAATGGATTTTGATACAACTAGTAGAAAGGGTGCTCATGAAAAAATAATTTCTAGTTTCAAAAATAGGGATTATGATATTTTACTTGGTACTCAGATAGTTGCAAAGGGACTTGATTTTGATAATGTTACTTTAGTGGGAGTTATAAATGCTGATACATCTTTAAATTTTCCTGATTTTAGAAGCAGTGAAACAACGTTTTCTTTACTTAGTCAAGTTGCAGGTAGAAGTGGTAGAAGTACTAAAGAAGGATCTGTTATTATTCAAACTTTTAATCCTGATCATTATGCTATTAATTTTGTTAAAAATCATGATTATATAGGTTTCTATAAAAGGGAAATGTTATTAAGAAAACAGTTAAAATATCCGCCATTTTATTTTATTACTTATATTAGAATTAGTGGTAAAGATAGTAATATTTGCTATAGAGAAGCTATGAAAATAAAAAAGGCTTTAGAAAAATATTTAGATCAAACAATTATTTTAGGACCTAGTACTGCTAATATCTTTAAAGTAAGTAATATTTATAGATATGGAATTATTTTAAAATATAAAAAGCAAGATAATTTAATAGATGTTTTAAATAAAATGATAGATGTATATAAAAGTAATAGAAATGTTACTATAGATTTAAATTTTAATCCGGGACATTTTTAAAATTCTTATTAATTTACATCTTAAATTATACGTGTTATACTTTACTTATAAAATAATGAGGTGGATTAATTATGGAAAGAATGTTTTCTAAGATTATTAAAAGAGATGATGTAAAGAAATTAATGTCTGAAGTTATTAATGATACTCGTTATAATGATGTTAATATTCCATTACCTATTGAAAATAATTACTTTATAAATAATAATTATGCTTTGTTTTTAATAATGGATGCTTTATTAAAGTTTGATATTATTATTGATGATTATCGCTTTATTGAAGATTATGTTTGTCAATTAAAAAGAATTATGAAAAGAATGAATAATTATCAAGATATTAATAAGGGGATAAATACATTAATAGGTAAAACTTGTGGTAGAAAGTTAAATCTTAATAATTATAAAAATAATGATGTTAAAGAAAAGATATTACGTTATATATATAAAAAATATGTAGTAGAGGGTTATTTTTATTATGGTTTTTCTAGTACATATAAAAATGAGATTGAGTACGAAGGTATTACTAAAAGTGGTTTTAGATTAGATTCTAGATTAGATGATGTAAATAATATTTTAAAGGATTATGAGAAAAAGGATATTATAAAAAGAGTGGAAAGTGATATTACTGATAATTTTGTGGTTGCTAGTTACTTTGCTTTTTTAGGGCCTGATTATTTAGAAAAAATGGCTAATTCAGGTATTTTTAATGATAAATGTTATGATAAAAGTTGTTTTTATACGAAGGATGTTAATACTTTTAGAAATAATTTAAGTTTGTATTGTGATAAAAAACATATGAAATATGATGAGAAAGCGACTGTTATTAATAATTTTTTGGATACGTGGAATGAAAGTATGATAAGTAATAGTCATGGTTGTATTGCTTTTATAAAAAGAAGTCAAATGAATCGTAATTTTCTTAAGGATATAGAAGATATTATTATTGGTAGTAGAGATGTTGATTTATATTCATCTATTGCAATGATTATGGAAAGTAGATATAGTAGTTATGAACTTGATGGGGATATTTCTTCTTTATTTTTTGAAATTGTCGATATTCCTAGTTATCAATATATTATTGGTGAAATAGAGGAAGAAATTGAAATTATTTATGATGATAATGGTTTGGATGATTTAAAGATAATTGTTGAGGATCAAGAAAATAATTTTGATAATAAATTAGAAAAACCTCAAAATAGTAATTCTTATGGTTTTGCGTCTGTTTTTATTCTAGTAGGACTTTTATTAATATCGCTAGGTTCTACAATTACGATTATTATTAAAGCGTTAGGAAGGTGATTATATTGGTTAAAGTAGTTTTTATGGGAACTCCTAATTTTAGTGTTCCTGTGTTAGAAAGTTTAATAGAAAATGAAAATTATGATGTTGTTGGGGTGGTTAGTCAACCAGATAAAAAAGTTGGTAGAAAACAATTACTTACTCCAAGTCCTATATCAGAGGTTGCTATTTTAAATAATATTCCTTTACTTAGAATAGAAAATATTAAAAATGATTTTCAATGTGTTTTAGAGTTAAATCCTGATATTATTATTACGTGTGCGTATGGTCAAATTATACCTCAGGAACTTTTGGAATTTCCTAAATATGGTTGTATAAATGTTCATGCTTCTCTTTTACCTAAGTTTAGAGGAGGGGCTCCAATTCAAAGAGCTATTATTACAGGAGAAGAAAAAACTGGTATTACTATTATGTATATGGATAAAAAAATGGATAGTGGTGATATAATTGTTCAAGAAGAGTTAGATATATTGGATAGTGATAATTTAGAGACATTAACGAATAAGCTTAGTATTCTTGGACGTGATCTACTTCTTAAAACTTTACCTAGTATTATAAATAATACAAATTCTAGATTTTCTCAAGATAGTAGTAAAGTAACTTATGCTTATAATATTACTCATGATGAAGAACATATAGATTTTAATAAAAGTTGTAGAAATGTTTTTAATCAAGTTAGAGGTTTATCTCCTAATCCTGGATGCTATGTTTGTTTTCATGAAAAGGTTATTAAGGTTTATAATGGTTATGAAACAAAAGATGTTGCAACAGGAAATGTTGGTATGATAACAAAAATTTATAAGGATGGTATAGGAGTTAATACGCAGAACTATATTTATGTTATTACAGAAATTAAATTAGAGGGTAAAAAGAAAATGAAGACTAAAGATTATCTTAATGGGTGTAAAGATAAGTTAATAGGAGAGTATTATGAGTAAGATACCTAATGATATGAAAAATAAGAATAAATTTCAAGAAGCTTTTGAAGATAATCCAGAACTTAAACAATTACTATTTTTTGGGTTTTACATAGTATTTTTCATTTTTATAGTAGTTTTACTTAGAAGTGCTTTTGCATCTAGTAATAATAGACTAACAAGATATAATTCTGGTTATAATTATAGTTTTAAATTAAAAGAAATCGCAGGTAGAAATTATCATTTTTATTATAAACTTACTAAGAATTCTCAAACAGTAATTTTTGATGGTGATAAGAATGATAATATTGAAAATTTTGTTATGAGTGGAAATCCTACAATTCAATATTATAATGATAATAATAATTACTATGCCAAAAATAATAATACATTAATTTATGAAAAGACTACTAATCCAATGGAGTTTTACAAAGTTATTGAACTTGAGAATTTAAGAAAATTGTTTGTTCATGGTACTTATATATCTAAAACTGAATATCTTGATGGGGAAGGAGAGGATTACACATATCAAATTAGTACTAGTAGTATGCTTAGAAATTTAGATAATGTGGAATCTGATTTAGACTCTGTTAATACGGTAGTTGTTAAAGTTAATAAAGATGATGTAATGAGTGAAGTTAATTTAGATTTGACTAATTATTATCATTATTATGATAGTAGTATATATGAATATAAATTGAGTCTTATATATTCTAAAATTGGTGAAGTTGGTAATATTAGTGGTGAAAGATAAATTCTTTCAACTTTTTTGTAATTATATGTATAATTTTGAAAATAAAATATTTAAACATTTACTTTTTTAAGATTTTTTGTTATTCTGTAATTATAATAGAGGTGCGTTAAAGATGAAAAATAAGATAAAAGAAATAATAAAAAATAATTATAAGTTCGCCTTTATGTTTATTCTTGGCATAATAGTAGCAGGAGGAGGCGTGTATGCAGCAACTGTTGTTTCTGGTAGTACGGTAACTTATGATAATTCTACTAGTGGATTATCATCTACAAATGTTCAAGATGCAGTAGATGAGTTAAGTGGAAAAGCTGATACTAGTTCTATAAAAACACTACCTAATATAATAGCAGCGTATGAATATAGTACGGCCACGGCTACTATGTGTAAAACTGGTGAAGAGTCAACTTGTGTTGCAACATATTGTTATACCAAAAGTACCTCTGGTAGTTGTAAACCTGGTACAATAATAAAATACAAGGTAAATGATTCAGAAATTAAGACTTTTAATGTTATTAGTGATAAGGGTGATACCATTGATATGCAAAGTATTGATAAAATAGGAAATAATATTTGGACTTATTCTACTAATGCTAATGGTCCTGTTCATAGTATGGAGTTACTTAATGGAAGTACTAAAACTTGGACAAATGTTAATGATCAGTCTTATTATTTTGGAAATTATGGTCCTAATTCTAGTTGTTCTGCTTATGATAATTGCTCTTGTGGTGGTTATGAGTTAACAGTAAGAGGAAAAGCAAGAATGATAACAGTTCAAGAAGCAGCGTCATTAGGATGTAGTAGTAATTATGATTCTTGTCCAGAATGGTTACCTTATACAAGAGCAAGTAGTAATTATAGAGAAAAGATTTGGACGATGAATACTGTATGTGGTACTACAGATGAGGTTTGGGTGATTTCACATTATTATAATCTTGAAAAATGGTCATTAGATGATTATGATGTGGCAATGAAGGCTGTTGTTAATATTAATAAGCCAGTATAGATGGGAGAATATATATTATGAAGAATAAGAAATCAAGTTTTAAATTATTATTTTCATTTTTATTGGGAATTTTGTTTGTTGGTGGAGGAGTATATGCTGCGACGACTGTTACTAGTAGTACTATAACTTATAGTAATTCTAGAAGTGGTTTATCATCAACAACAGTACAGGGAGCAATAAATGAATTATATACTAAAACTAAATCGTCTGCATCAAGTATTAATGCTTTGCCTAATATAGTTGCAGCCTATAAATATAGTACGGCTACAGCTACTAAATGTACCACTGGTAATGAATCAACTTGTGTTGTTACATATTGCTATACTAAAAATACTTCAGGTAGTTGTGAACCTGGGACAATAATAAAATACAAGGTAAATGATACTGAGATAGTTACTTTTCATGTTCTTTATGATGATTTATATGGCCTTATAATGCAAAGCCAAAAGAATATAATATATAGTGTTGCTTGGAATGCTAATAGTACTACTAATACTAGTGACCTCTTACTGCTTTGACTGCTCTTGAAAGTGCAACAGCAGGTTGGAGTAATGTTCTTTCTCAAACCTATACTGCTGGTACTACTAGATTATTTTCTGGTTTGTCTGGAGTAACTTATACAGGTTGTAGTGCAGTTGTTGCTAATACATGTACTAGTAATACTTACACCTTGGCATCAAGGACTGCTGCAACAGGTTCAACAACCGCATGGCAAATATCTTCAACTGGTCAAATTGTTAAATATGCACCTGTTACTTATACTGATAATGGTGTAAGAGCGGTTGTTGCTGTTACTAAGGGTTATAATTAAATAGTTTTATTAATAATTATTGTGCTTTTTCATTTTATTTGATATTGTGTATTTATAATAGGTGTTAGAAGGGAAGAAAAATTAAGTATGGTTAATAAAATTTTAGTAATGTTTAAGAAAAATTGGAAAATTGTATTTTCTTTTGTCTTAGGAATGATAGTAACTGTTGGTGGAGTATATGCAGCTACTGCTGTTTCTGGTAGTACGATAACTTATGATAATTCTACTAGTGGATTATCATCTACAAATGTTCAAGGGGCGATAGATGAATTATATAATAAAACTAAAGAAAAAAAATTCGTTGTTGCCTATACATATAGTACAGCAACATCAACAAAATGTATCACAGGTGATGAATCAACTTGTGTGAAAACAACGTGTTATAAAACAACTGGAAAGAGTACTTGTCCTGTAGGTACAATAATTAAGTATAGAGTAAAAGATTTTGAAATAGTTACTTTTCATGTTGTGCGTGATGAATTTTATGGTCTTGTAATGCAAACACAAAAGAATACGGTATATAATGTTGCTTGGAATGGAAATAGTTCTGCTAGTATTAGTGATGGTCCTGTTACTGTATTAAGTGCTATTGAAAATGAAACTGCTAGCTGGAGTAATGTTAATTCTCAAACTTATACTGCTGGTACTACTAAATTTATTGCTAATCCATTAGAAGGATCTTCGGCAAGTGCTTATACGATGTGTACTAGTAGTAATGATATAAATACATGTACTACGAACTCTTATACTTTATCTTCACGAACTGCGAAAGCAAGATTATTAACAGTTCAGGAAGCGATAACTGCTGGATACAATGGTCATGCTCCTGATTGGATGATGGGTGCTAATGCTGAATATTGGCTTATGACTACTGGGTCTAACTCACCTTATCATATGTCTAGTGGTTATATTGTTGCGTATGCATCGATTACTTCTAAATTGAATGCACGAGCAGTTGTTTCTGTTACTAAAGGTGATTATTAAACTTCATTTTATATGGAGTTTTTTTTTATTTTCATTTATAATAATCTTGGATGTGATAAAATGACAATTTATGATAAAAATCTTGAAGAATTGGAAGAATACTTTTTAAGTATTGGTGAAAAGAAATTTAAGGCAAAACAATTATATAAATGGTTATATCAAAAACAAATAGATAATTATTCTCTTGTTACAGATATAAAAAAAGATATACTTAATAAGCTTGATGAAGATTTACCAATAGAAATGGTTTCTATGGTTTCTGTTGAGAGGGATGTTGATGTTAATAAGTATCTTTTTAGACTTAGGGATGGTGAACATATTGAAGCTGTTTTAATGAAGCATGATTATGGTAATAGTATTTGTGTTTCTTCTGAAGTTGGTTGTAATATGGGGTGCAAGTTTTGTGAGTCTGGTAGACGAAGAAAGGTTCGTAATTTAACGACTGGTGAAATGGTTACTCAACTTTTATTGGTAGAAAAGGATTTAGGTTCTAAAATTACTCATGTTGTTGTTATGGGAATTGGTGAACCTTTTGATAATTATGATGCTGTTATGAATTTTATTAAAATTATAAATTCATCATTTGGACTTCAAATTGGTAGTAGACATATAACGGTTTCTACTTGTGGGATTGTACCTAAGATTTATGAGTTTATGAATTTTCCTTATCAAGTTAATCTTGCTATTAGTTTACATGCTCCAAATAATGAAATTCGTAATAAGATTATGCCTATAAATAAGGTTTATCCAATCGAAGAAGTTATTGTTGCTGTTAAGGATTATATTTCAAAAACTAATAGAAGAGTTACTTTTGAATATATTATGCTTAAAGATTTAAATGATAGTTCTACTTGTGCTTTAGAACTTGCGAAGCTTTTAAAAGGAATAAATTGTTATGTTAATATAATACCTTATAATGAAACAGAAAATATTTCTTTTAAAAGAAGTGAAGTATTTCAAATAATGAAATTTTATGATATACTAAAGAAAAATAATATAAGTGTAACTATAAGACGTGAGTTTGGTTCTAAAATTAGTGCAGCTTGTGGTCAACTTAGGAGTAAAAAGGAGGAATTATGAGAACTTATTATTTAACCGATACTGGAAAAGTGAGAGATCATAATGAAGATAGTCTTATTATTGTTAAAAATAGTGATAATGAAGTTTTGATGGCTGTTGCCGATGGTATGGGAGGGCATTCTGCTGGTGAGGTTGCTAGTAGTATTGCTATTAATTATTTAGGAAAACATTTTAAGGAAACTTTTATTAATTTAGATAAAAATGATGCTGTTAATTGGATTAGAAATAGTGTGGAGGAAGCCAATAGTTTGATTTTTCAACATGAAAAGACTCATCCTGAAAGTAAGGGAATGGGGTCGACTCTTGTTTTAGCTATTGTTACTAAAGAGTATATTTTGTTTGGTAATATAGGTGATAGTTCAGGATTTGTAATGAAAAATGATAAACTTCATAAGGTTACTTATGATCATACTTTGGTAAATTTATTAGTTAGTGCTGGTGAACTTACTAAAGAAGAAGCTAGGGAACATCCTAAAAAAAATGTACTTATGAAGGCTTTAGGTGCTAATGATCCTATTGATGTTGATGTTTTTGATTGTGATATGGATATAGATGAAATATTGCTTTGTAGTGATGGGCTTACTAATATGCTTGACAGGGAACAAATTGAAAAGGTTTTACTGGATGATATTTCTGTTTCTGATAAAGTTAATAAGCTTATTCGTAAAGCTAATATTAGAGGAGGTACTGATAATATATCAGTATGTTATTTAATTCTTGAAGAAGGTGAAGAGTAGTGATAACAAAGGGGCAAAAAATTAATGAACGCTATGAAATAATTCGTAGTATTGGTGAAGGTGGTATGGCTAATGTTTATTTAGGATATGATACTATTCTAGATAGAAATGTTGCTATTAAGGTATTAAGAGGAGATTTATCAACAGATGAAAAGTTTGTTAGAAGATTTCAAAGAGAGGCTTTGTCTGCTTCTAGTCTTTCTCATCCAAATATAGTTGAAATGTATGATGTCGGTGAGGATGACGGAATTTATTATATTGTTATGGAGTACATTGAGGGTCAGACATTAAAACAGTTACTTAAGAAGAGAGGCAATTTGACTTTAAGTGAAGCTATTGATATTATGTTGCAACTAACTGATGGTATGGCTCATGCTCATGATTCTTATATCATTCATAGAGATTTGAAACCCCAAAATATTATGATTCAAGATGATGGTCAAATAAAAATAACTGATTTTGGTATTGCAATGGCTTTAAATTCTACTCAACTTACTCAAACAAACTCTGTTATGGGATCAGTTCATTATTTGCCACCTGAACAGGCTGCTGGTAAGGGGTCTACTATTAAAAGTGATATTTATTCTATGGGAATTATCTTTTATGAATTACTTACAGGGGAACTTCCTTTTAGAGGTGAAAATGCTGTTGAGATAGCTTTAAAGCAAATGAAAGAGGCTATTCCTGATATTCATGAAGAGAATCCGGCTATTCCTATGTCTGTATATAATGTTATTTTAAAAGCAACGGCAAAGAATCCAAAGAACAGATATAGTGATGCTAGAGTTATGCATGATGATTTACTTACTGTTTTAGATGATGATAGAATGAATGAGGAAAAGTATGTATATCCTTATCCAGAACATGAAGAAAATACAAAAACAATAAAGAAATTAGAAGATATTGAAGATGAAGAAGAAACTCTTGTACAAAAAATAGAAGATGCTGATGATAAGAAAAGTAAAAAATTAATTATTATTTTATCTAGTATTGCTGCAGTAATAATTATTGCTTTAGTATTGATTATTTTTGTAATACCTAAAGCGACTACTCCTAAGTCTGTTAAAGTTCCTAATGTAAAAAATATGACTGTTTCTAAGGCCGAGAAGCAATTACAGGAAAAGGGATTTGAAGTTGCTGCTAAAATTAAGACAATATATGATTCTGATGTTAAGAAAGGGTATGTTGTAAAAACAGATCCTGAATCTGGACGAACTTTGAAACAGGGAACAAAAATTACAATTTATAAGTCATTGGGTGTTAAAAAGTATACTTTAGATGATTATGTTGGTAAATCTTATACTGATGTTAATAATGAGTTGGATGGATATGGAATAAAGGTTTCTATTAGTAAAGTTGATCCTGATAATACAACTTGTAAATATATTGGTAATGATGTTGTTATTTGGCAATCTCTTGCTGGAGGATCAAAAGTTCAGAGTGGTGATTCTATTACTTTAAAATTATTAAATAGTGTTAGTTTTCCTAATTTTTCTGGTAAAAGTCAAGATGAAGTTTCTAGTTGGGCTAATGAAAATTGTGTAACTTTAAATATTGAATATCAAGAAACTACCGATACGTCTTTAATTGATAAGGTTATTAATCAATCTAGACCAAGTGGTGCTACTGTTAAAAATAATGATGAGGTTACTATAAAAATTGGTACAAAGGCTAATATTGTGGAAAATAAGGATGATAGTCAAACTACTGTTGTTGAGTATCAATGTGTTTCTAAAACTGATACTAGTGATATAAAATCATTGAATGCAGATGGTACTTGCCCTAGTGGTTATGATAAGAAAGAGAAAAAATAAAATGCAAGGACAAATTATTGAGATTGTAAGTGATTTACATATAGTTAGTTGCGATGGTGTTAAATATAGATGTAAGTGTAGGGGAAAGTTTAGAAATAAACATATTATCCCTCTTGTCGGTGATTTTTGTATTTTTGATGATAAGAAACTTATTATAGAAGAAATTTTACCTAGAAAGAATTGCTTTGAAAGACCTAAAGTTAGTAATATTGATCAGGGTATTATTGTTACGAGTTTAAATAATCCTGATTTTTCTATTAATTTACTTGATAGGTTTTTAACTATTATGGAACTTAATAAGGTTACTCCTATTATTTGCATTACAAAAGAAGATTTAATTAGTTGTTCTCAATTAAATGAAATAAATCATGTTTTAGATTATTATAGGAACATAGGATATTTAGTGGTATCTAATACTGAAATTGAAAAAATAAAAGGTATTTTAAAGAATAAAACTAGTGTTTTTACTGGCCAAACTGGTGCTGGTAAAAGTACATTGCTTAATAAAATTGACAAAGATTTAGGTCTTTTAGTTGGAGATGTTAGTGAGGCACTGGGACGTGGTAAACATACTACTAGGGTTGTTTCTTTATTTGAAGTTTGTGGAGGAAAAGTGTTAGATACTCCCGGGTTTTCTGCAGTGGAATTTAGTAAATATAGTATTGAGGATATTAAAAATAGTTTTATAGAGTTTAAAAACTTTCCATGTTTATATAAAGACTGTTCTCATACTAATGAGTCTGTTAATGAATGTTCAGTAAAAAAAGCTGTTTTAGAACGTAATATTTTAGAAGAAAGATATAATGATTATTTGAAGTTTATTGAGAGGAGATAGAGAAATGTTAGTAGCAACTTCTTTTTTAAGTAGTAAAAATCCCCCTAGAGATTTAAAGATTCTTAATGATACTGATACTGATTATATTCATGTTGATGTAATGGATGGTAAGTTTGTAAAGAATAAAACAATGCCTTTTAGAGAAATGAAGAATATTTACAAATATACATCTAAGAGATTAGATATTCATTTGATGGTAGAAGATAGTTCTGAATATATTAAAAATTATTCTTCTTTAAATACAGAGTTTATTACTATTCATGTTGAGAGTAAAAATGTGAAAGATAATTTATTATTAATTAAGAGTTATAACATTAAAGCTGGGATAGCGCTTAATCCTAAGAGTAGGGTTGAAGATATTATACCTTATTTACCTTTTATTGATCAGATTCTTATTATGAGTGTTGAACCCGGCTTGGGAGGACAGGAATTTATTAAGGATTCTGTTTTGAAGATAAAGGAGATTAGATCGTTATTGAAAGAGTATAAGATTAATCCACTTATTAGTATTGATGGTGGAGTTAATTGTAATACTATTTCGTATTGTAAGGGTTGTGATATGGTTGTTAGTGGTAGTTATATAGTATTATCTGATGATTTTCAAGAAAGAATTAATAGTTTAAGATAGGAGTGTAAATATGAATGATAATAATAATTTAAATAATCAAAATGGTCAAAATGATGAAGTAACAATTAAAATAGATTCAAATAATAATTATAGTCAAGTTGCTGATTCTAATCCAACTGTTTCTATTAATCCTGTTTCAACTGATTCTACTTCGATTAATAATAATTCTGTAAATGTTGTTAGTGATAATTCTATACCTACGATTAATATTTCTAGTAGTGATCAACCTAGTATACAATCTTTTTCTCCTAATAATATTTCTAATAATAATCAAACTGGTATACAAACTGTTTCTACTAATATAACTACTCCTAATGTAAGTGAAGTAGTTTCTAATAATAATTTATCTATGCCAGATACAAATGAGCCTAATATAGTTAATATTACTCCTGTTAATGATAATGTAAATAATGATTCTAATGAGTCTAAAAATGGAAAATTTAAGAGTATTCTTTTAGTTATTTTCTTTGTTTTATTATTTGGTTTTATTATGTTTTTACCTCAAATTTCTGAATTTTTTCAAACTGGTAAATCTAATTATAATTCTAAGGAAGTTTTGAATGGGGTTCTTGTTTGTACTAGTGAAAAGAATAATGATGTTACAACTACTTATTATCAAATGGATTTAAAGTTTAGCCAAAAGAAATTACAATCTTCTGAATATAATGTAACTGTAGAAAGTGAAGATGATAGTAAAATTCAAAGTAGTGATAAGGAGTGTAAGACTGTTAGAGAGAAGGCTACTGATATAGAGGGTATTGATGTTATGTGTACTAGTAGTGATAATATTTCTACGATGATTCAGGATTATAATTATAAATTGATTGATAATAGTAAGTTAACTAAATTTACTGAGGCTGGTGGTTTTTATCCAGAATTTAAATATAATGATGATATATATAATATTCAGTCTAAAATGGTTAAAGCTGGATATGATTGTGAAGTTAAATCTTCTTAATTTACATATTTTGACATTTTATGGATTTGGTAATTTTGCCCATTTATTGTAAACTTCTTATCTACATGATATTATGTAGGTGAGGAGTTTATTTGTTTATGAAGAAATTTATTTATATTTTAAATATATTACTTTTGTTATTAATTCCTACTACTGTGTTTGTATGTGGTGATGAGAATGTTATTCACTATAGTGCAGATACATCTACTAAAGTTGAAATGATAAAAACTACGGTTTTATTAAATAGAAGTAATAAAAAAAGGGAAGAGGAGGAAGCTATTAAAGCTTTAGCCTTAAAACAGGAAGAGGAAGAAAAAGCTAAACAAGAACAAGAAAAAACTGTTGTTAGACAAGTAGCTGTAACTGTTCCGGAGAAGGTTGTTGAGGAAGTTGGTTCTTTAGCAGGTAGTGATGATACTATTAATAACGATAAAAATATTGGTAATAATACTACGGTAACTATTAATCCATCAGATCAAGTTTATGTTGGTTCTAAACTTAAGGGTAGTATGAGTGCTTATGGTAGGGATTGTTGTAGTAGTGATCCTAATAAGCAAGGTCATACGGCAAGTGGTTATAATATTAAACTTAGTGGTATGTATTATAATGATGCTGAGTATGGTAGAGTAAGAATATTGGCTGCTGATAAGAATTTTAAGTTATATTCAATTATAAAAGTTAATGATCCTCTGGATGGAGAATATAAAGCGATAATATTAGATAGAGGGGATTCTAATATTGGTATTGCTGAAGATAGATTATATATCTTTGATTTGGTTGTAGAAAGTCAGGAATGGGCTAGACGTAAATATGGGGTTCATGAAAATGTTGAGTTTGAAATTTTAAGAATAGGTCAGTAATAAATTCTCTTTATTTCTATTGAAATAATTCTTATTTACTGTTAATATATTGTTAGAGTAAGATTGAGGTGTGTTATGAATAAAGAGAAAAATAATGATTATCAAGAAGTTGATAAGAAGCAATTAGTAGCAGTAATCTTATTACTTATTATGTTAGTATTATTAGTAATTGGAGTTACTTATCAAGTATATATTTATGGTAAAAATGGTGATTCTGTTATTAATCAAATTATAAATGGTGGGGATGATGATGAAAGGTTAAATCCTTTTAAAAATGGAAGTGTAACTTTAGTTTATACTGAAGGTGATAGTGGTATTACTATTGAAAATGCTCTTCCAATGACAGATTCTGAAGGAAGAAAAATGATTGCTTCATCTCAAATGATGAATTTTACAGTAACTGCAAATATTAAAAATAGTAGAAAAATTGGTTATGAAGTAGTAGCTGAAAAGGATAAAAAGTCTACTTTAAATGATAAATATATTAAAGTTTATTTGGAAAAAAGTACAGATAATTATAACTTTGTTGCTGTTAATGAACCTAGATTGTATAATGGAATTTCGGAAACTGATGATTATGGGGTTACTTCTGGTAATATGATTATTGATAAAGTTGAAAATATTGATAAAGATGTAACGTATTATTACCGATTAAGAATGTGGCTTGATGGTAGTTATTCTTTAAGTAATTCAAATAAATATTTTTCATTAAAAGTTAGTGTTTATGGAAAAGCGGAATAGTAAAAAGTCAATACTTTATTTTGACTTTTTTATTTGGTAAAATTGTTAAGGAGGCTTATTTATGAATGAAACAATTATAAAAGAAATTGCAACTAACTTGAATATAAGTGATAAACAGGTAGAGGTTGTCTTAAATTTACTTAGTGATGGAAATACTATACCTTTTATTGCGAGATATAGAAAAGAGGTTACTGGTGCTCTTGATGAGGAAACTATTAGAAGTATTAATGAAGTTTATGAATATCAAGTTAATTTATTGAAAAGAAAAGAAGATGTTATTAGATTAATTGATGAGAAGGGTATGCTTACTGATGAAATTAAAAATAATATTATGAAGTGTACTAAACTTGTTGAGGTTGAGGATATTTATAGACCATATAAGGAAAAGAAGAAAACTAAAGCAACTGAAGCGGTTGCTATGGGACTTGAACCTCTTGCTAAGATGATGATGACTTTTCCTACAACTGGAGATATAGATAAATTATGTAGTAAATTTATAAATGAAAAGGTAGAAAGTACTGAAAGTGCTGTTACTGGGGCATGTTATATTATTGCTGAGTGGATTAGTGATAATGCTTTTTACAGAAAGTGGATAAGAGGTTATTTTTATAAGAATGGTATAATTACATCTAAATTGAAAAAGGGTGCAGGGGATGAGAATAAAGTATATGAAATGTATTATGATTATAGTGAACCTGTGAAATGGATTAAACCTCATAGAATTCTTGCTGTTAACAGAGGTGAAAAGGAAAAGATTCTTACTGTTAGTATTGATGTTAATAAGGATGAAATAATTGCTTATTTAGAAAAAAAAGTGATTAAGAATGATAAGAGTTTTGTAAGTAGTTATGTAGAAAATGCTATACTTGATTCTTATAAGAGATTAATTGGTCCTAGTATTGAACGTGAGATTAGAAGTGATTTAACTGAAAAGGGTGATGAGGCTGCTATTAGTAATTTTGGTAAAAATTTGGAGGCTTTACTTTTAACTCCACCTTTAAAGGAGAAAGTTGTTCTTGCATTTGATCCCGGATATGTTAATGGTTGTAAATTAGCTGTTGTTGATAAGAATGGAAAATATTTAGATAGTACAGTTATTAAACCTTTTTTAAAGGGTGATAGTGAAGAGAGAATTAGACTTTCTATGGAAGTTGTAGTTCAGTTAATTAAGAAGTATAATGTTGATATTATTTCTATTGGAAATGGTACGGCATCACGTGAATCTGAAAAATTTTGTGCTGATATGATTAGTAAATATAATCTTAATTGTAAATATGTTATTGTAAGTGAGGCTGGTGCATCAATTTATAGTGCTTCTCCTCAAGCGATTGAAGAATTTCCTGATCTTGCTGTTGAAAAAAGAAGTGCTGTAAGTATTGGTAGGAGACTACAAGATCCACTTGCTGAACTTGTTAAAATTCCACCTGAAGGAATTGGTGTTGGTTTATATCAACATGATGTATCACAGAAAAATTTATCAAATTCCTTGGATTTTGTTGTTGAAAAATGTGTAAATAGTGTTGGTGTTAATGTCAATACTGCTAGTGCATCGCTTTTGAGCTATGTGTCTGGTGTTACAAAAGCGGCAATTAAAAAAATTATTGATTATCGTGAAAAAGTTGGTAAGATTATGTCTCGTGATGAGATAAAGAAAGAAAAACTACTTACCCCTAAAGCTTATGAACAAGCAATAGGTTTTCTTCGTATCAATGGTGGTGATAATGTTCTTGATTCAACTGCAATTCATCCAGAAAGTTATGATGTTGCTTTAGGTATTTTAAAAGATCTCGGTTATACTATTAAAGATATTGGAACTAGTGATTTAGTTAATGCTCTTAATGAGATTGATGTTGAAAGTGTTGCTAGCAAATATAATACTGATAAGTACACTTTGGAGGATGTAATTTCATCTTTAAAGAAACCAAATCTTGATCCAAGAGATTCTTATCCACAACCAATTTTAAAAAGTAATGTTTTAGATATAAAAGATTTACATATAGGGGATAAGTTACAGGGAACCGTTAGAAATGTAGTTGATTTTGGACTTTTTATTGATATAGGCTTACATGAAGATGGTCTTGCTCATATTAGTAAATTAAGTAATAGTTACATTAAACATCCAAGTGATTTATTTAGTGTAGGAGATATTGTTGATTGTTATGTTGACGATATTTCACTTGAAAAGAATAAAGTTAGTTTATCTCTTTTACAAAGATAATTCGGTTAATAGCTGAATTATTTTTTTAATATAGTAAAGTTATTTTTCTTTGAGTTATTTTTATAAAACCTTCATCTTTTAAATATTTTAATTCTCTTGACATGGCACATCTATCTACTGAAAGATAATCTGCTAATTCTGTGAATGTTATGGGAATATAAATTATTTTTGAATTACTCTTTTTTGATAGTATTTTGAAGTATTCTAGTAATTTATCTCTTATAGTTCTTTTAGTTAAGATATTTATTTTATTATTTTTCTCTGTTATTTTATTTGTCATTACTTTTAGTAAGTTTTGTATGAACTGATTGTAGTAGTATGAATTGTTTTTATAGTTAATTATTCTGTCATAATCTATTAAAATTATTTTTGTATCTTCTTTGGTTATGATGTCGTATTCTTGATTTAGTACGGGAAGAATTATTGATCCAAATATGTCATATTTATTTAAATTATCAACAATTAAACGATTTCCGTTGTAGTCATTTCTTATTATTTTAATTGAACCATATTCTATTATTACTAGGGTGTTTTTATCGTTAATGCTTGAATATATATTAGTATTTTTTTTAAATGTTAGGGTTGTTGCTTCTAAATATTTTAGTATTTTTTCTTTATTTTTGTTGTTAATGTTGTTGAATAAATTGTCCATATTTACACCTTCTAAAAAAATTGTATCATTTTTTGTAAAGTGTTGCAAATGCAACATTTAAATTTTATAAAAAGTGGTATACTTGATTTATGCAAAGTAGGAAAGGTAGTGAAGTTGTGAAAGTTATTAAAAGAGATGGACATATGGTTGATTATAGTCCAGAAAAAATAGAGGAAGCTATAGAAAAAGCTAACTTAGAGGTAGAAGATGAAGATCAAGCTTCTAGTGTGCAAATAAAAAATATTATTAAATATATTGAACGATTAGGTAAAAGAAGAATTTTAGTTGAAGATATTCAGGATATTATTGAAATGAAATTAATGTCTATAGGAAAGTATAATCTTGCTAAGAAGTATATTACTTATCGTTATACTAGAGAATTGGTAAGGAAAAGTAATACTACTGATTTAGCTATTAAGGAATTAATAGATGGTGAGAGCGAGTATTGGAATACAGAAAATTCTAATAAAAATGCTAAGGTTGTTACTACACAAAGAGATTATTTAGCTGGTATTACTAGTACTGATATTACAAGACGTTTTTTACTTCCTGAGGATATTGTACAAGCTCATGATGATGGAATAATTCATTTTCATGATGCAGATTATTTTGCTCAGAATGCTTTACATAATTGTGACTTAATAAATCTTGAAGATATGCTTCAGAATGGTACTAATATTAATGGAGTTATGATTGAACGTCCTCATCGTTTTTGGACTGCTGTTACTATTGCTACACAGTTAATTACATCTGTAAATTCTAGTCAATATGGTGGTTGTACTATTACACTTACTCATTTAGCTCCTTTTGTTAGAGATAGCTATAATAAGTATTTAAAGAAATATAAAGATAGAAAGTTTAAAAAAGCTGATTGTGAAAAGTATGCTAAGGAGGATTTAGCAAAGGAAATAAAAGATGGTGTTCAAACTTTCCAATATCAAATTAATTCAATGACAACAACAAATGGACAGGCTCCATTCTTGAGTGTATGCATGTATCTTGGAGAAACTGAAGAGTATAAAGAAGAACTTGCAATGATTATTGAAGAGGTTTTGAAGCAGAGAATAGAAGGAATGAAGAATGAGAAAGGTGTTTATATTACCCCAGCTTTTCCTAAGCTTCTATATGTTCTTGAAGAAGATAATATTCATGAGGATAGTAAATATTATTATTTAACTAAACTTGCTGCTGAATGCACTGCAAAACGTATGGTTCCTGATTATATCTCAGAAAAGGTAATGAAAGAGTTAAAGGTTGATAAGAATGGAAATAGTCAATGTTATCCTTGTATGGGTTGTAGATCTTTCTTAACTCCTTATGTTGATGAAAATGGTAAACCTAAATATTATGGTAGATTTAATCAAGGTGTTGTTACACTTAACTTGGTTGATGCTGCTTTATCTTCTGATAAGGATATGGATCAATTCTGGAGTATTCTTGATGATAGATTAGAATTATGTCATAGAGCTTTACAAATTAGACATAAAAGACTTAGTAAGGTTACTTCAGATGTTGCTCCTATATTATGGCAACATGGTGCCTTAGCAAGATTGAAAAAGGGTGAGAGTATACATGAACTTTTACATCATGGTTATTCTACAATCTCTCTTGGTTATGCTGGTCTTTATGAATGTGTTAAATATATGACTGGATATTCTCATACTGATAATGGAGTAGGAAAAGAGTTTGGTCTTAAAGTTATGCAAAGATTAAATGATAAGTGTAAGGAGTGGAAAGAGGCTGAAGATATTGATTATAGTGTTTATGGTAGTCCTATTGAAGCTACAACTTATAAATTTGCAAAATGTTTGAAGGAACGCTTTGGAGTTATTAAGGGAATTACGGATAGAAACTATATTACTAATTCTTATCATGTTCCTGTATTTGAAGAGATTGATGCTTTTAGTAAGTTAAAACTTGAGAGTGAATTTCAAAGATTAAGTCCCGGTGGTGCGATTAGTTATATAGAAACTCCTAATTTAAGTAATAATCTAGATGTTGTTATGGAAGTAATTAAATTTATTTATGATAATATTATGTATGCAGAGCTTAATACTAAGTCTGATTATTGCCAAGAATGTGGATACTCTGGTGAAATACTTATCGATGATAATTTAGAGTGGTATTGTCCAAATTGTGGTAATAGAGATCATGATAAATTAAATGTTGCTAGACGTACTTGTGGTTATATTGGTTCAAATTTCTGGAATAAAGGCAGAACTCAAGAAATAAAAGAACGTGTAATTCATATTGATAATAAGGATGATGAGGAGTAGTGCATTATAATAAAATAAGAAAGATGGATATCTCTAATGGACCGGGGGTTAGAGTATCTATCTTTATGCAAGGATGTACATTTAATTGTAAAAATTGTTTTAATCCTGAAACTCATGATTTTAATGCTGGTAAAGAGTTTAATGAATCAACTATCGAGAGAATTTTGGAGTTGTGTAGTAAGGATTATATTGTAGGATTATCAATTTTAGGAGGAGATCCTCTTCATCCTAAGAATATTGATGGTACTTTGGAACTTGTTAAAAAGTTTAAAAAGAAATATCCTAAAAAAAGTATTTGGGTTTGGACTGGTTTTTTATATGAAGATATTGTTAATAAGGATATTTTAAAATATATTGATGTTTTAGTAGATGGAGTATATATTGATAAGCTTTATAATCCAACTTTAAAATGGAAGGGTAGTTCTAATCAAAGAGTTATTGATGTTGTTAAATCATTAAAAAATGATAAAGTAGTTGAAGTTGTAGAAGGAGATTTAGTGTATGCGTAATAGAGGTTTTGAAGTAATAGAAGAATATAAGGATAAAAATATTAATTTACCTGTTAGAAAAACAAAATTTTCTTCTGGATATGATGTTGAAGCAGCAGAGGATGTTGTTATTCCACCTTTTAAACCGGGGATAAAACCAACTCTTATTCCAACAGGTTTAAAAGCATATTGTGCTGAGGATGAGTTTTATATGTTAGTAAATAGAAGTAGTGGTCCAAAAAAAGGACTGGTAATGCCTAACAGTATAGGAATTATTGATTGTGACTATTATAATAATGATTCTAATGAAGGACACTTCTATTTTCAATATTTTAATATAAAAGACGAAGAGATTGTGATTCATAAGGGTGATGTAATTGGTCAGGTTATTTTTCAAAAGTATTTAACTGTTGATTGTGATAACGCTGATGGTGTTAGAACTGGTGGATTTGGTTCTACTGATAAAACTATATAGAGAAAAAATAGCTCTAATTAGGAAACTAATTAGAGTTTTAAATTAATATTTTATTTGTAATTGGAATAATACTTATTAATTCTCCCGGTGTACATTCTAGATACTCACAGAATTCTTCAATATATTTAAATGAAATAGAACTTGTTTCTCCTCGAATTATTCTGTTAAGATTTCTTGATGTTAAATTCATCTGTTGGCATAACCAATACTTTGTTTTACCTTTTCTTTTTAAAAGTTCTTCTATATTAATTTTTACCATACATATTCATACTCCTTCTTTTAGGAATATTGTAAATAAAATGAAAAGTATAAATAAGATACTTAGAATACCTACAGCTTATTAGTTGTTGTATTATTATTTTGTTTTGTGATAAAATTGATATAGTGATTAAAGTATGGTAAAAAGAAAGTTAAAGTTAAGAAAAAATGTTTTATCTAAAATTATTATTTTTTTAATACTTGTTAGTATTATGATTTTATTGTTTTTTGCTTCTTATTATATTTATACAAATAGTAGAAAAGATATTGTTTATAAAAAGAATGTTTATCAATATAGTTATCTTGTAATTGATGAGATGTCTGATAGCTTTGCAATAGTTGATAATAAGGAATTACATTTTGTAAAATCTAAAAATAACATTTATATTGTGGCAATAGATGGTAGAGATAAAGAAAAATATACAGGTATAATAGATTATACTTATGGTAAAACTAAAGATGTAAAACAAACTAAAATATATGGTTATCCCATAAAAGTAAATACAAAAATTCAAAATTTGGCTGTTAAGTATATTAATGATTTTTTGTCTTATGAAGATAAAATTGATATTGATATTAATAATTATTCTAAATATTTTCCAGATACTTATTTAGATACTACTATTCATGAATTTTATAAGTTTAATTATATAGTTTTTTTCTTATTACTTTTGGTACTTTTTATATTAATTTTGTTTGTTTATCATTTCTTTTTAAAAAGGAGGATTAAAAAATTAGATTGAAAGATATTTTTAATTTTCGAAGTAGAAGTGCTTTTTATGTATATATATTTTTAAATATTTTTGTTTTTATAGTTTTATTTAATAGGATTTTAAGTTTTGATTTTAAAAATGTTCTTTTATGTTTTACAAGTATTATTTTATTTATTACTCCTAATATAATTGAAAGTATGTTTAATATTAGATTTCCTTCATTTTATAAGATTTGCATACTTTTTTTTATTTTTTTGTCTGGAGTATGTGGAAAGATTTTTAATTTTTATTTGACTTTTCCTTTCCTTGATACATTTTTACATACTGTAAATGGATTTCTTTGTGGAGCATTAGGAGTAGGAATATTGAATTATTTTTTTTCTAATAATATTCGTATTTCTCACTATTTAATTATTATTTTTATTATTTTATTCGCAAATTTTATTGGTGTATTATGGGAAGTAGTTGAATTTAGTAGTGATATTTTATTAAAAACAGATGCTCAAAATGATTTTGTTATTAGAAGATTTTCTTCTGTAGAATTGAATAAAAAAAAGAATGGTCATGCTATTATTGTTGATAACATTGACCATACAGATATTTATTATATTAATAATGGTAAAATGGATAAAATTGTTGTAGATGGGTATTTAGATATTGGAATAATTGATACTATGAGGGATTTAATTGTTAATTTATGTGGGGCAATTTTCTTTTCAATTTTATTTATTTTATATATGGGTAATAATAAAAAATATAGATTTATGAATAATTTTATTATATTAAGAAATTAATTATTTATGAATTTATTTTTTTTATGTAATTTTTATTAGTATTTAATTTATTTAATATTTCTGTTTGACTTTCTTCTTTTGTTTTTATATCTAATAATATTTTTTCAAATTCTTCAAAGTCTTTATCAAAATTTTGATATTTATCTTTCTTTTCTTTGTTTAAAAAATAATCAATATACATGTCGTATAAATGTATATCATAGTCATAGTTATTTTCATCGTCATTATCAAAGTAATTGTTATTTTGATGATCATGTAATTTAACAAATATTTTTGCTGATATATTATAGTTTATTTTTTCTAGGTAGTCTATTAAACCGTCTATGTCTTCATTAAAGTAGATATCTAAAAGTTTATCTTCGGGTATTATTTTTTCTAATAGATAGATATTATTTTTTTGATATGCTGCTTCATTATATAAAACTTTATTTGTAAATACTGTGTTTATTTCTTCTTCTAGTGCCATTCCATATTCAGAGTTTGCGAATTTAATAACAATTTTTTTATTATCTTCTGTTAAATATATTAAATTTCTTAACATGTGACTTATTTCGTGATGAATAACATTATATAATGGTAAATCTTTACATAGGTTTAATTCATGTAGGTTGGCATCAAAGAAGGCCATTGTATATTTATTTTGACTTTTTTCAATTATTTCTTCTTTTGTTAAGTAATTAATTTTTATAAGTTCAATATTTTTTTGTAGAATACTTTTATCTAAGTCAGGATATTTATTACATATACTTTCAATATATTCATAAAAATAATCTTTTACTCCATATTCATTTGTTATAAATGGATTATTATTAACAGTTTTAATTAAATCATCATATGTTGGATTTTTAATTAAATATCCTAATTCTTCAGCATCATTTCTATTTGAAATTTTATTGTTTTCTTCATTAATGAAGTTTATTATAGAACCTTCTTCTTTAGTTATTTGGCCAACTTTTGTTCCTAATAATATACAGCTTGTTGCTAAAATTCCTATTTGAATTATGTTTAATCTTTTTTTCATAGTTTTTCCCCTTTTGCAGTGAGTGTTATTATAACATATACTTATGTAAATTGCAATAACCTCTATATAATGATATACTTTTAAGTGGAGGGATATACATGGCAAATAATTTAAGAATAAAAAGACTTAATCATACTTATATGGAAGAAATTAGTATGATATTAATGGAAGAAGTAAAGGATGAAGAGTTAAAAGATGTTATTATAACAGGGGTTGATGTTACTAATGACTTAAGTTATGCTAAGGTTTATTTTACTTTATATAATAAAGAAAAAAGAAAAGATGTTTATACTGCTTTAAATAATGCGGCATCTTTTATTAGAGGACAACTTTCTTCGAGAATAGAGATTAGACATACTCCTGAACTTAGATTTATTTATGATGAAAGTGAAGAGTATGGAGAAAAGATAGATAAGATTATTGATAATTTAAATAATTAGTATAATTAAAGGCTTTGTAAGTTATGGCCTTTTTAATTTGTTATTAAAATTTTGTAAAATTTATAGCATTAATAGTATAAATGAATTATAATAAATAGTATCAGTAGGTGATTAATTTGAAGATAAAGATTAAAGATGTATTTGTAAATTATGTACAATATGGAAATGGTAAAGATATTATTTTATTACATGGTTGGGGACAAAATATTGAGATGATGAAGCCTATTGGCGATATGTTGTCTAGTAATTATAAAATTACGATTCTTGATTTGCCTGGTTTTGGTGAAAGTGATGAACCTAAATATGCTTGGACTTTAAAGGATTATTCTGATATGCTAGAACAACTTGTAAATGAGTTGAATATAAAGAAACCTATTATTATGGGACATTCATTTGGTGGAAGAGTTGCTATTTATTATTCTAGTTATCATTCTATTACTAAATTAGTACTATTTGGAAGTCCAGTTAGGCCTGAAAGAAGTACTAATAGTATTAAGGTTAAAGTATTAAAATCTTTAAAACAACTTCCAGGTATGGGGAAAATTGCGGAGAGAATGAAAAAATATATAGGGTCAAGAGACTATAAAGCTGCATCTACTATAATGAGGCAAGTTTTAGTTAATGTTGTTAATCAAGACTTATCAGAATATGCTAAACAAATTGAGGAACCTACGTTATTAATATGGGGTGACAATGATTTGGAGGCAAGTATTGATGATGCTCATTTATTAGAAAATATTATGATTGATGCTGGAGTGGTTGTCTTACCGGGGACTCACTATGCTTATCTTGAAAATTTACCTCAAGTAATTAATATATTAAATAACTTTTTATAGGAGGAATTTATGTTTTTGTTTTATTTAATAATAATTGCAATGATTTGTGAAGTCTTTTTTAAGACAAAAAAATCTCTTCATATGTTACAACAAAACCTTTATAATGAAAATAATCGTTATTTAAAATGGGTTTTGAAAAATTCATCTAGTTATTTTAATATAGAAATTATTTCTATTATTATGGCTGTTTTGGGGGTATTTGTAATTTATGATGTTAATAAATATGTTATATTATCTCAAATAGTTATATTAATTGTTTATTGTGCTTTAACTTATAAATGGCGAAATAAATTAAAATATGAACAGACTAAAAAACCTCTTGTTTTTACAAAGAGAGTTAAAAGATTGGTTGTTACTACTACTATTTTATATTTGATTCCTATAATAGTATTAATTTTGAATACTAGTAGTATAAGATTAGTTTGGCTTATGATACTTATTTTATCTATTATGGTATATATTAATGATTATATCGTATTCCTTTCTAATGTTATTAATTTTCCTATTGAAAGATGTGTTTATCATTATTATAAAAGTAAAGCTCAAAAGAAGCTTAAAAGTATGTCTAATTTAAAGATTGTTGGTATTACTGGTAGTTATGGTAAAACTAGTAGTAAGAATATTTTGGGTAATATTTTAAATATTAAGTATAATGCATTGCCAACTCCTAAGAATTTGAATACATATAATGGTTTAATTATGACTGTAAATAATTATATGGATAAGTTTACGGATGTTTTTATTGCAGAGATGGGTGCTTATGTAAAAGGAGAAATAAAAGGATTATGTGATTTAGTTCATCCTAAATATGGAATTTTAACAACTATTGGTACTGCTCATTTGGAGTCTTTTGGAAGTGAACAAAATATTATAGATGGAAAATTTGAATTAATAGAGTCACTACCTCTTGATGGTATAGGAGTATTAAATGGAGATGATCCTAAGCAGGTTTCTTATAAGTTGAAGAACAAATGTGAAATAATTTGGATTGGTATTGATAATCATGATGTTGATATTTATGCTAGTAACATAAAATGTTCTAGTAAGGGAACTAAGTTTGATGTTTTCTTTAAAAAGGAAAATATTAAATGTTCGTTTGAAACAAAACTGTTAGGTAATCATAATGTTTATAATATCTTGGCGGCTTTAGCATTAGGACATCGTTTTGGCATAGAAATTAGTGATTTGCAAGTTGCTGTTAAAAGTGTCTTACCAGTTGAACATAGATTAGAATTAAAGAGATTGGGTAATTTTTATATGATTGATGATGCTTATAATTCTAATCCTGTTGGTGCAAAGAATGCTGTTGCTGTACTTAAAATGATGCCGGGGATTAAAATAGTTGTTACTCCGGGTATGATAGAGTTGGGTTCAAAAGAAGATGAACTTAATGAGATTTTTGGAGAACAAATTGCTGAAGTTGCCGATTATGTTGTTTTAATTGGTAAGGAGAAAACAAAACCAATTAAAAAGGGACTAGAAAATAAAAGATATGATTCTAGTAATATAATTGTATATAATGATGTAAGAGAAGCTTATGCTTTTATAAACAGTATTAAAAATGATACTGATGAGGATGTATATGCTTTATTTGAAAATGATTTGCCAGATACATATAATGAATAAGGGAGGAGAAATTTATGAAAATTAAAGTTGGTGTTGTTTTTGGTGGTGAAAGTGTTGAACATGAAGTTAGTATAATTTCTGCACTTCAGGCTATGAACAAAATAAATCAAGAAAAGTATGAAATTATTCCTATCTATATTACAAAAGATAGAGAATGGTATACAGGGGAGATGTTGAGAGATATAGAATCTTATCAAGATTTATCACTTATAAAAAAATATGCAAAAAATGTCGTTCTTTATTGTGAGAATGGTAGATTTGTTTTAAAGAAAAAGAAAGGTTTATTTAATAAAGTAGTTACTGATATAGATATTGCTTTTCCAATAGTACATGGTACTAATGTTGAAGATGGTGCTTTACAAGGATATTTTCAGAGTATAGGTATTCCTTATGTAGGACCTAATGTGTATGCTGCAGCAGTTGGTCAAGACAAAGTATATATGAAAAGAATATTTGAAGGTGAAAATCTTCCAATGACTAAATTTACTTGGTTTTACGATGCTGATTATAAAAATAATTTAGAAGATGTTTTAAGTAAAATTAAAAAATTAAAGTATCCTGTTATTGTAAAGCCTGCAACTACTGGTAGTAGTGTAGGAATTGGAACTGCTAGTAATGAGAAAGAGCTTATTGATGCTATTGATGACGCTATTCAATATGATTCTAAAATATTAGTTGAAGAAATGGTTCAAAACTTAAAAGAGGTTAATATTAGTGTTTTAGGTAATTATGAACATCAAAAATTAAGTGAAATTGAGGAAGTAATTTCAAATGAAAAATTTTTGACTTTCGAAGAAAAGTATATAGGTAATGGAAAAACAAAAGGTAAAAATGGTTTGAAAATGATGAAGCCTAATAAAGGCTCTAAGGGTATGCTTTCTGCTACTAGAAAAATACCAGCAGATTTAAGTGACGAGGTAAGAGAAGAAGTAGAGAAAGTTGCAACTTCGGCTTTTAAAGCATTAGGTAGTTCAGGAGTATGTAGAATTGACTTTTTAATTGATGATAAAGCTCAAAAAGTTTATGTTAATGAAATTAATTCTATTCCAGGAAGTTTGTCATTTTACTTGTGGGAACCTAAAAATAAAAAATATACTGAATTATTAGATGATTTAGTTAATATAGGTGTAAAAGACTATAAAAAACGTGTTAGTAAAACTCATTCATTTGAAAGTAACATTTTAGCAGGATATGCAATGAATGCAGGTAGTAAAGGCACGAAAGGGAAATTAAAATAAAAAGTTAAAAAGTTCAAGTGTATATCTTGAATTTTTTTCTTTTTTATATATAATAATAAGCATAATGTTTTTTGGAGGATGGATTATGAATAGTGATTCTATTATTATATTTGTAAGTAATGATATTGTTTTGTTTCCAAACTCCGAAGTGCGCTTTGAGATTGATAATTCTTATGAAAAAGATCTTTTTAAATTAATTGACTCTACTACTAAAGATGTACTTATAGTAAATCCTTATGAAAATGTTAACTTCCCTGATGTTACTATGCTTCCTAAAATTGGTGTATTGGCAAGATTAAATTTAGTAATGGACATGCCTAATGGAAAAACAAAAATAACATTATTAGGGTTAAGAAGAGTTAATGTTTTTAATTATGCTATAAGTGACAGTATGATTTATACGGCAAATTATAATGATATAGAAACTCCAAAGGTAGTTGATGAACATTATAAAAATATTTTAATAAAAGCGTTAGATAGATATGTTAGTAAAGTGCCATATGTTTCTAATTCTGTTATGAGTAAGATTGATTTTATGGATAATATTAGTGATCTTACTGATTTAATTATTAGCTTTTTACCATTTGATATGGATAAAAAGAAGTCCTATATTTTGGAACTTGATAGTTATAAAAGATGCAAAATGCTTATAGAAGATATGAAAGATAGCATTAAGTATGTTGAATTAGAGGAGAAAATAGAAAAAGAAGTTGATAAAGAATTAGATGATAGCCAAAGAGAATATTACTTAAGACAAAAAATTAGTGTTATTCAAAAAGAACTTGGTGATGTTGGTAGTAAAGATAATGAAATAAACAAGTTAAAGAAAAAGTTTAACCGTTTGAAATGTCCTCCAAAAATTAAATCTAGAATTAAACTTGAGTTGAATAGATATGAGAATACTCCTAGTAATTCACCAGAAATAACTTTGATACGTGATTATCTTGACTGGATGTTTGCACTTCCATGGAGTACCTTTACAAAAGATAATAATAATTTTGTAGATGTTATGAATATATTAAATGATTCTCATTATGGTATGAAGAAAGTTAAGCTTAGAATTTTGGAATATTTGGCTGTAAAACAAAATACTAATAGTTTAAAAAGTCCTATTATTTGTTTGGTTGGCCCTCCGGGTGTTGGAAAGACAAGTTTAGCTTTATCGATTGCAACTGCTCTTAATCGTAATGTTACTAAAATTTCTGTTGGTGGTATAAATGATGAGGCTGAAATAGTTGGACATAGAAGAACTTACGTAGGAGCTAATCCCGGAAGAATAATTCAAGGAATAAAAAGAGCTGGTAGTTCCAATCCTGTATTTATTATTGATGAAATAGATAAAATGCGTAAAGATATAAAAGGTGATCCTGCTAGTAGCTTATTAGAGGTGTTGGATCCAGCTCAAAATTCTCATTTTTCTGATCATTATATTGAGGAAGATTTTGATTTAAGTAAGGTTATGTTTATTGCCACTGCAAATTATATAGAACAAATTCCTTATGAGTTACAAGATAGATTGGAAATAATAGAAGTTCCCGGATATACTGAGTATGAAAAACTAGATATCGCTAAAAATTATATTATTCCTAAGGCAATGGATGAATGTGGACTGACCTTACTTAATGTTCAGTTTAGTGATGATGCTATAATGGACATTATTAGGTATTATACTAAAGAGGCTGGAGTAAGAGAATTGCAAAGAAAAATTGCTAGCATTTTAAGAAAAATAGTAAAAAAATTACTTACAAATAAGAAAATAGTATCTTATTATATAGATTCTGCTATGATTTATGAATTACTTGGAAAGAAGATATTTTTCTATAATGTTATTGAAAAAGAAAAAAGAATAGGTGTTGTTAATGGTATGGCTTATACTATATTTGGTGGAGATGTGTTACCTATTGAGGCTACTTATTATAAGGGTTCTGGTAGACTTATTTTAACTGGTAGCCTAGGGGAAGTAATGAAGGAGTCTGCTAGTATTGCCCTAAGTTATGTAAGAGCTCATGCTACTGATTTTGGTATAGATATTAATAGTTTACTTGAAAATGATATACATATTCATGTTCCTGAAGGAGCTGTTAATAAAGATGGGCCTAGTGCAGGTATTACTATAACTACTGTTTTAATTAGTTTATTTAAAAATCAAGCAGTATCAAGTAATTTATCGATGACTGGTGAAATGACTTTATCTGGTAAAATTCTTCCTATTGGTGGAGTTAGAGAAAAAGTAATAGGTTCACATAGAGCAAAGATTAAAACAATATATTTACCTAAAGATAATCAATATGATTTAGATGAAATTGATGATGATATAAAGAAAGATATTAAGTTTGTTTTTATTGATAATTATGTAGAATTATATAATTTGTTATTTAAGGGGGAAGTAATGAGTGAAAAAAGAATTCGAAGAAAACGAATTATTAATGGATGAGTTTTATTTAACGGGATTTAAATATTATTTATTGAGAGAATCAGATGAACAAATCAAAAATGTATATAATGATGAGGTTTTTAATTTTCTTTTAGAAAGAATTTTGTTGGAAGAACCATTATTTTTATTAGTAGATTCTTCTATATCTACAAAAATATTTAATTTTATTAGTAGTAATAGATTTAATGATAAGCAAAATTTAAAAAAATCAAATAATTATATTCTTATAATAAATGAAATTCTTTCTGTTGATGATATGAGGTTATTTAGAGAATATTATTTTACAAATATTTTAAGAAGATTTGGAAGGGGTTCTTTTGCTATTGAAATGATTAATCGTGCTGAGCAGGGTGATGATTTAATTAAATCAATGTTAAATGAGTTATATGCTTATGATTATGTATATATGTGTAAGATTTTATTTAATAATTTTTCATCTTTAGAAAGTCATGATGAAGAATTGCTTTTCTTATCTTCAACTAATTATTTTTTAAGTCGTGATGTTAATTTATTTGATAATGATGTTAAAAATAATGTTTCAAATATAATTGATAATATTGATACTAAAGATAGTAAAAAATTAAAGAAAGTACTTAAAACTACTAAAAAGAATATTAAGAAATCTAGAATTTAATAGTGTGTTAAAATATAACTTGTAAGGGGGATAAATAAATGGAATTAAACTATAAAAATGTTCAACAATTAAATTCACAACAAATTTTAGATTTGTTATTACCTGATTTTTCTAATATTTATGAAAGTTTTAATTATATAGAAATATCAAAAAATGAATTTTATGTTTTGGTATTAGATAGCATTACTAAATCAAAAAAGATGTATAATGGAGATGTTTTATATAAGGAATATATTGAAAGTGTGGTAACTAATAGACTTATTGAGCATGTTAAATTAGATTTGTCTAAACCTGATAAAGCGGTTATTATTTTAAATAATTATATAAATAAATTTTTTAAGGTGGAAAATGATTTAGAAGATAGGGTAAAGAAATTGGAATGTTTTTTTGAAATTTATAATTATATTCCTAGATCGAATTTATTAATAAAAGTAATAGAAAAAAATGAGTTTCTATCAAAAACTATAGAATTAATTATTGATAAGTATAAGGACGATTTTTCTTATGATATTTTAGAAAATCAATTTAATGATAGTGTAATATTGTTATTTATAAAAACATACTGTAGTTTAAATAATATTTTATTAAATGATGAGGTAAAAGTAGAGTGTGAAAAAAAATTATTAGATGATGTTAATTTTAATGAAGAAAATTATTTTCAACAAATAAAAAAAATACCATTATTATCTATAGAAGAAGAGCAAAATTTGATAAAGCGTGCATTACAAGGTGAAATTGAAGCAAAAAATTTGTTAGTTTGTAGCAATTTAAGATTAGTTAATAGTATAGCTAAAAAATATATCGGTAGAGGAGTGCCGTTACAGGATTTAATTCAAGAAGGTAGCATTGGTTTGATGAAGGCAATAGATAAATTTGACTTAAGTAAAGGTGTAAAGTTTTCAACTTATGCTACATATTGGATAAGACAAGTTATTACTAGATCAATATATGATGTTGGTAAGGATATTAGAATACCAGTATATTTATATAAAAAAATTAATTCTTATAAAGATGCTTTACAAGAGTTGAGATTAGAGTTAAATAGGTATCCAACACTTGATGAAGTGGCAGCTAAAATGGATTTGCCTATATCTGAAGTTACAGAATTATTAAAATCTCAAGGTGATGTAGTAAGCATGAACACACTGGTTAATGATGAAAATGATACTGAATTACAAGATTTTATTCCTAATACAGATGAGAGTCCTGATGAGTTAGCTATTACTACTGTTATGCAGGAGCAAGTAAGAGATTTAATACAAAATAGTTCTCTAAGTCAAAGAGAAATAGAAATATTAATGTTGAGATTTGGCTTTAATGATAATAAGATTATGACTCTTGAAGAGATAGGAAAAAAATTAAATATAACAAAGTCAAGAGTTGGACAAATTGAAGCACAAGCATTAATTAAATTAAGAAAATCTAAAAAAATTAAACAATTTGCAGAATATATGTCTAATCCTGAACAGGCATTAAAACGTTTAGATGAGTTTAGAAAATATTATTATGAAAATAACCGTGCATATAAAAGCTTTTTATATGAAGATAAAGTAAAACAAAAAATAGAAGTGGGAGAACATAGTATGCCAAGAAAATTAAAATCAATTTATGAATATCTTAGTGATTATTCGAAGGAACAGATTGATGAATTGATAGAAGAGTTACCTGAAGAAGATAAAGAATTAATTAAAGTAAGATATGGTAGTGATTTAAGTAAACCTGTAATAGGAAAATTATCTAAAAATCAAAGGGATAGATTTTATGGAAGTCTTATTCCTAAAATGAGAAAAAATTTAAATAAAAAAAGTAAAGCTCAAAATATTAATAAAATTGTTCAATCTGATTCAAGGAAGAATGATTATACTGAACAATTAAAAAAAGTAAATCAATCTGCACAGGTACCTTTTAAAACAAATTTAGAAGATTCTAATATTAAGGAAAGTGAAGAATTGATTACAAAAGATGATTATATTAAAATGTTAGAATTATTAAGAACTCCTAATTTTAGCCAAATGATAGCTGTTCTAACGGTAAAGGAAGCTGTAATTATTTCTTTAAAATTAGGATATGTAAATGGTGAATATTTTTCAACTGAGGCTATTGCTCAATTCTTAGGAATAGAAAAAGCCGAAGTTATAGAAACTACAAAAAAAGTGCTACTCTTATATAAAGAAAATATTAATCAGTTTATTGATCATGCAGTTGAAGTGATAGAAAAGAGTAAAATTAAAAAATAAAATATATATTATTATACTTTGAAAAGGACTTTGTTCTTTTTTTTTTCATTTATTCATAATATTAATTGAATAGGAGGATATGTATGAAAAAAACTTTATCTTTTGAAAAAGATTTAACATTTCAAACAATGATTGGTGAAGTTAGTACTATTTCATTTGAAGATGATTTGAAATTTGTGGATAAGAGTAATATAGAAGGTAATTTTTATATTAGTGGTAAGTATAAAATGACTGAGGCTAGTACTTTAACTGAAGATTTTTCATTTAGTGTTCCAATAGAAATTGCTATGATGGAAGTGTATGATTTAACTACTACTAAAATTAGTATAGAAAACTTTAATTATGAGGTTATTGATGATGATGTATTAAGATGTAAAATTGATATTTTAATTGAAGGAAGAGAAGAAGTGGTTTTAGAGGATGAGAAGAGTACTTTAGATGAAAAGGTCTTAGATAGAGAATGTGATGACGATGATGTCTTGGAGGAAGAAAAAGAAATTCCAATAAAAGAAGATAAAAAGGATAATGAAAAAGTAGAGGAGGCAGAGGTTGTGGAGGAAGAGGAAAAGTTAAATAATAATATTAATATTGATATGAAACAGGATATAAATATGGATATTATTCAAAATATTGAAAGTAAAAAAGATAATGAAGAAAAGGAGAAAAGGGATGAAGAAGTGGTAGCTGTTGTTGAAGATAAGCCTAAGAATACTACAATTAAGGTTAATTCTTTATTTGCAAATTTAGGTGATGATAATGATACATTTACAACTTATTCTGTTTATATTATGCGCGAAGGTGACACTGTTGAAAAAGTAATGGATCAGTATCAAGTAAAAAAAGAAGATTTGGAAATGTATAATGATTTAAGTACAATACAATTAAATTCTAAAGTAATTATTCCTACTAGTAGTGATGAATAATATATTAGAAAAGTATAATTTAAGAGTTGTAAAGTATAAATATATCAATACTGCTAAAATTATTAATACTGATGATGGTAAGTTTGTTATAAAAGAAAAAAAAAGAGAAGATAAGGATAAATTGTATGAATACTTATTATCTAGAGACTTTTCTTTCTTTTTGTATCCTGAGAATGATTTAAGAGATGATATTGAAATATATGCTTATTTGGATGATGTTAAGATAGATAAGGAAGAAAAAGCTAAGGATCTTATGTATATAATTAGTGATTTACATAATAGGACTACTACTTATAAGAATACAAATTTAGATAAAATTAAGGAAATATATGAGGCAAGAATTAATTTAATTGAATATTTAATGAACTATTATAATGACTTAGAGGAAGTATTTATGATGCATGTTTATAATAGTCCTGCGGAGTATTTATTACTTAGAAACATAGATAAGATATATAATACATTACAGTATAGTAGAATGTTACTTGATGAATGGTATCAATCTATTATAAAAACAAAAAAAGAAAGGATAGCCTTTCTTCATAATCATTTAAGTTTAGATCATTTCATTGATGGTAGAGAAGCTAAACTTATTAATTTTGATTATTCTGAGTATAATAGTCCTATATATGACTTTATTCATTTTTATAAGAAGCATTATAAGGAATTAGATATGGAAAGTCTGTATGAAATATATAAGCATAAATTTAAGTTTACGAGGGAAGAGGAATTATTATTTTTTATTGAATTAATGATTCCTTGCAAAATAAGTTTTACTAATAATAATTATAATAATTGTGTTACTGTTTATGATTTAAATAAGTATTTGGATGTTACTAGAAGTTTTGTTTTAAAAGAGCAAGAGAAACATCAAAAAAGATATAATGAAAACGAGAAACAATAAGATAATAGCATTGATTCTGGTTGTTATAAATACTAATATTAGTACTTGCCAAAAAATAATTATTAATAAACAAAATATTGCTCCTAAGTATAGAAGACTTGTTCTTCTTTTTTGTTTGCAAAAGCTACATCTACAATAAAATGGATGTTTTGCTGATTTCATTGAACATCACCTATAGTAATTTATGTATTTTAATGTGATTTGTTTCATGATATAATTTATTAGAAAGTGTAGGTAATAGTATGAATAATAAGGGTTTTACTTTAGTGGAATTAATTGCAACTATTGCAATACTGGGGTTTGTGTCTTTGATGGCTTTTCCATCTATTAATAATGTTATATCTTCTAATAAGTCTAGTTCATGTAAGTATTATGAAAGGTCTATGATTGCTGCTGCGAAGAGTTTTATTCAGAAAGAAAAGTATGATATCATAGATGCATATAATGGTACTTTTCCTAGTAGTTTTGATATAGATTTAACTCAACTAATTATTTATGGTTATTTAGATGAGTATAAAGATAGTAAAACTAATATTAATACTGGTGCAAAAGTTGTTGTAAAATATGATCAAAGTAGTAATACATATATTTATAATATTTCTAATTTAGTATGTAGTAGTAAGTCTAACAATAAAGAACTTTATTGTTCAGATCCTTCTAATCATTGTACTGGTGGTGAGTCTAAAAAGTATTTATTACCGAATAATGAAGAGACTATTAATTTTAGAGATATTCCTACTAATGTTTTTCTTCAATCTTATAATAATCAGTTATCTCTTTGTACTAAGACTAGTGATTATAGTTTAAAATGTTATAAAAATAATAATTATAATGGTTATATTAGTGAGTTAAGTAGTGATTCTAGTTGTTCTAATTTTGGGGATTTTTATCAATGTGAAGTTAGAACTGGTAGATGTAAAATATATAAAAATGGTAATGTTAGTTGTGATGATGATTATAATAGATGTTCAATCACATTAGATAAGGATGGTAAAACAAGTGGAAATTGTTCATAATGTTAGAAAAACATTTATAATTTTGTTATAATAATATTGTTGATTAGGAGATGGTTAGATTAATGTATTGTAAAAACTGTGGAAGTGAAATTAGAAAAAACAGTAAATACTGTTCTAAATGTGGTACTAAAGTATTAGGTGAAGATATTAGTGAAAAAAAGAAAGAAAAAGAAAATGATTCCTCTTTTTGTAAGAATTGTGGCTGTAAGATAGAATCTAAAAATGTTTATTGTCCAAATTGTGGATATAATCTTATTAATAATACAAGTAATGTTAATAAAAACTTAGTAGATGATCCTGTTGAAAGTTTTGTTATTTATGTTATTAGTTTTATTATACCACTCGTAGGTTTTATATTGTGGGTAATTACTAGAAAGGAAAATCCTAAACGTGCAAAGAATATTTTAATAGTATCTTTTGTTTCTATTATTAGTGCAATTCTTTTAGTAGTTTTGGTATTGTTATTTGTTTCAGTTTATTTTTTTAATAGTTATGGAGGTGTATTATAATGTATTGTAAAAAATGTAATAATAAAATTGATGAAGGAAGTAAGTTTTGTAGTTTTTGTGGAAGTAAAGTTGAAGAGGATGTAAATGTTGGTAAGGTTTATTGTACTCACTGTGGTGAACAGATAGATGATAATTTGAGTGTTTGTCCGTATTGTGGAAAAAGTGTTAAAAATACTGTTGTAGATAAGGATGATACTGAAAACTATTGGCTTGAAGTTTTGGGATTTTTAATACCTTTTGTTGGTCTTATAATTTGGTTGAGTATTAAAAGTAAATCGCCAGTAAAAGCTCAAGGTGTTTTAAGAACTACTGTTATAGGTTTTATATTTTGGTTTGTTTGGAATATTCTTTTTTAAGTAGTGAGATAAAAATATAGTATTAATCATTATACATATTTTTGCAGTATGAAAAGAAAAGAAGAGGGGTGTATTTAGTGCATAAAAAAGCTATATTTATAGTTATAGGAATATTAGTAGGATTAGTAATTTCAATGGGAGGAGTATATGCTGCAGTAACTATTACGGGAAGTAATGTAACATATTCAAATTCTTCCTCAGGTCTTACCTCTACAACTGTGCTATGATAGTTCTTTAATACATAATGGAACCTATGGCTTAATGCTGGTGCACGTGCAGTAGTAGTTGTTTCTAAGTAGAAAAGTATAGTTAAATATGTTACAATAAAACTGGTAATTTTATCAGTTTTATTTTTATTGTAAGGAATGGTGTATATGAAAGAGTTATTAAGTCCAGCAGGAAATATGGAAAGTCTTAAGGCTGCTATTCATGGTGGGGCTGATGCTATTTATATTGGAATGAAAAATTTTGGAGCCAGAAAGTTTGCTAATAATTTTGATGATGATGAATTAATAGAAGCAGTTAAAATATGTCATTTGTATGGAGTTAAACTTTATGTGACTATGAATACTGTTATTAAAGACAATGAGGTTGAGGATTTTCTAAAACAAGTTTCTTTTTTATATAATTCTGGAGTAGATGCTTTTATTATGCAGGATTTTGGTATGATTAACTTGGTTTTAAATACATATCCTGATATTGAGATTCATGCTTCGACACAGTTTAATAATAGTGGAATTGAAACTATTAAATTGTTGAAGAAAATGGGTGTAAAAAGAGTAGTTCTTTCTAGAGAGTTATCTTTAGATGAAATTAATAAAATTGATGTTGATATTGAAAAAGAAGTTTTTATACATGGTGCTTTATGTGTTAGTTATTCTGGTAACTGTTATTTTTCTAGTTTACTTGGTTCACGTAGTGGTAATCGCGGTGAATGTGTTGGGTGTTGTAGACTACCATATAAACTTTATAAAAATAATAAACTCCTTAATGATGGTTATTTACTTAGTACTAAGGAGTTGAATACTAGTGATTCATTTGATGAGCTTTTAAATAGTGATATAAAAAGTTTTAAAATAGAGGGCAGAATGAAAAGTGCAGAATATGTTTATTTTATTACTAAATTTTATCGTAATATCATAGATGGTCATGGTTTTAATAGTGAAGATTTAGAGATACTTAAAATTTTATTTAATAGAGAATTTACTAGAGGAAATTTATTTTCTGATTTACTTATTAATTCAAAAACTCCTAACCATATTGGTTTAAAAATAGGTAAGGTTGTTGATTTTAATAAAGATAAAATAAAGATAAAAGTAGATAGAGATCTTTATCAAGAAGATGGTATTCGCTTTTTTAATTCTGGTAAGGGAATGATTACAAATTTTTTATATAATGAAAAAGGTTTATTGGTTAATACTCTTCCAAAGGGAAGTTTTGGATATATTAAAAATTCAGTAGGATTAGATAAAAATGATGATATTTATCTTACTAGTAGTAAAAAGTTATCAGCATCACTACTTAATTATCCATTAAAGAAAATTCCTGTTTCCTTAAAATTTATTGGACATGTTGGTGAACAGGCAAAACTTTATATTAGTGATGATAAAAATGATATTTCTGTTTGTGGTTTTGAGTGTCAATGTGCTCAAAATATGCCTGTTACAGAAAATAGAATAATGAAACAACTTTCTAAGTTAGGTAATACAGTTTATACTGCTACTAATATTGAGGTTGATATTAGTGATAATTTATTTATACCAATGAGTAGTTTGAATAATTTAAGACAGTCTTTAACTAAGTTATTAGATGATAGAAGATGTTCTTTTAAAAGGTCTGGTGCTAGAGAGGTTTCTTTTGATAAATTAAATATTAAAAATACTAATTATGATACAGTTATAGTTGATAATGAAAAGGAACTTTTAAATGTTTTAGATTATAAGAGAATTTATATATCTTCTTTTGATGTTTTTAATAAATATAAAAATTTGGAAAACATATACTATATTGAAAAGAGAAATACTTTTAATAATATTTTTCATGAAAGAAGTTTAGTTTCTGAATTTGTTTTTCCTAATAATTATATTAGTGATTATACTTTTAATGTTACTAATATTTATAGTGTATATTATTTATTAAAACTTGGATATAATTGTGTTACTTTAAGTGTAGAACTTACTGATTTTGAAATTTCTTCTTTAATTCAAAATTTTTATCAAAGGTTTTCTTTTTATCCTAATGTAGAGGTTATTGGTTTGGATAAGATTGAAATTATGATTATTAAGGGAAATATTTTAAATATAGATTGTGATGGTGTATATTCATTAAAAGATATAAAGAATAGGGTTTATCCTGTTTATTATGATGGTGTTAATACTCATATATATCAATATGATTTAATGAAGCATAAACGTTTTGATTTATGTAATAATAGATACCATTATAAATATTTAAAATAGCTCTTATCAATTTTTTGATTTTGTGTTAAACTATATATAGGTATATAGATAGAGGAGTGATTTTATTTTATGGAAAAGAAATCTCTAAAAAAAGAAAAGAATATGACTAAAAATTATTTTATTTTATTTTTTATAATTTTACTTACAGTATTATTTGTTTGGTATATTTGTAAGTGGTATCAAGTATATTCTGATTATCAAAAAGAAACTCCTGTTATTCGTGGTACTTTAAATTATGAAATAACTGGACTAGAGCTTGATCACTATATTATGGAAAATCCTAGTTGTGTTATTTATATGTGTACTTCAAGTAGTGATAGTTGCAGATCATTTGAAAAAGATTTTAAAAAGTTAATTGTGAAGAAAAATTTACAAAATAATATTATATATTTAAATTTAAGTGATGTTGATATTAATACTTTTGTTACTAACTTTAATGATAGTTATCATTATAAAATAAAGCTTACAGAGAATTATCCGGCGATAGTAGAATTTACTGATGGTAAAGTTACTGGATTATTGGAGGGTACTACTGATAATCGTCTTACTATTACTAAAGTAGATCAGTTTATTGATTTACATCAAATTGGATTAGAAGAAGAAAGTTAATCTTCTTTTTTTAGGAGGAAATTATGAATAATATTGTTTTATTTGAACCAGAGATACCTCAAAATACAGGTAATATTATGCGTACTTGTGTTGCAACTTCTACAGTGCTTCACTTGATAAAACCACTTGGTTTTATTCTTGATGATGCTCATTTAAAAAGAAGTGGAGTTAATTATATTGACAAGCTTAATTATCATGTTTATGAGAACTTTGATGATTTTATGGAAAAGAATAAAGATGGAGAATTTTTCTTTTTTACTAGATATGGTCATGTTCCTCATACTACTTTTGATTATTCTAATAAAGAGAATAAAAATTTGTATTTTATTTTTGGGAAAGAATCAACAGGCTTACCTAAAGAAATTTTAAAGAATCATTTGGATCATTGTATGAGAATTCCTATGACTAGTGATGTAAGGGCTCTTAATTTGTCTAATTGTTGTGCGATTGTTATATATGAGGCGCTTCGTCAACAAAATTATAATGATTTGCTTAGAGATGAGCCACATAAAGGAAAAGATTATTTAGAAAAATAAAAAAATCGGTTTGTTTGCCGATTTTTATTTTATATATTTTAATTTTTTTAATGTGTTTTTTAATTTTTTATCACTAATAGAACCTGTGATTCGGCTACTAACAATTTCTTTTCCCTTATTGAAAAACATTGTAGTAGGAGTTCCTTCAAATGTATATTTTTCATTAAACTTATTGTAATCGCTTTCTGAAATATAAGAAATATTTAAATTATAAGCTTCTAAATTATTATCTTTTAAAATAGTCTTTAATCTTGGTGTAAATTCTTCACAATGACTACAACCATCTTGAGTAATTTCTAATATAAATGTTTCTTTTTTATCTATCATATCTTTAATTTCATCATAGCTTACTCTTTTTAGTGTATTTTGACATCCTGTTAATAGTAAAATTGCTATTAAAAACAAGGGAATCTTTATAAATATCTTTTTCATTTTTACCTCTTTTCTTTACAAAAAAAATTATATCATACCTTTTAAAAATATGTAAAGTAAGTTATAATTAAATAAGAGTAAAGGAAAGGGGTATTTGTAAAATGATTTTTAGAAAACCTTATGCATTTTTAATTAAAAATTTTAGAAAGATTCATATTACAATTTTAGCGGCATGGCTTTTTATTTATTTTAAAGTCAATGATATAACTAGTTTTGTAAGTGAATTTATTGGGTTTGGTACTTATAGTTCTTCGTTAGAATCTTTTTCATCTAAGGTTGGTATTTTATTTTATTTAGCTGTTATTTTTATTATAGTAAGTAGTTTATTATTACTTATACTATTAAAAAGAAAGGATAAGCCTTGGAAAGTATATCTTATTTATATATTTGAATATGTATTATTACTTTTTGCAGTTATTTTTCTATCTGGATTTTTTTCTTCATATACAATTAATACTAATGTTAGTGGAGTATTAATATATAGAGATATGTTAAACATATCTAAATATTTACAATATGTAGTTTTAGTTTTTTTAGTTATAAGAGTTTTGGGTATTGATCTTAAGAAATTTAATTTTAAGAATGATGAGGAATTTTTAGAGCTTAGTAGTGATGATAGAGAAGAGTTTGAGATTAGTTTTGATTTTGATAAGAATTCTATTAAAAGAGGATTTAATAGGTTTAAAAGAAATTTTAATTATTTTTATCGTGAGCATAAATTTATATGTGATATTTTTATGATTGGATGTTTGGTGTTTTTAATTGGATATTCTTATTATTATTTTGGAATTGTTCATAAATCTTATAAGCAGGGAAAAACATTTAATTCTGGTATTTATAGTATTACTGTAAATGATAGTTATGTAACTAATAAAGATTATGCTGGTAATAGTATAGAGAAAGGTTATAAATTTGTTATTGTAAAGGTTAGTATAAAAAATAATTATAATAAAACTGTTGAACCTAATTTAGATAGATTTCATTTAGTTAATAAAAATACTGAAAGATCATATTCTAGTTTTTATAACAGCTATTTTAAGGATCTTGGAGATGGTGCTGATGATGCTATTAAAATTAATACTGGTAAGGAAAAATCTGTTTATTTAGTTTATAGAGTAAAGGGTGATCTTGATAATAAAAAGTTTGTATTATATTACCAAGAACTTGGAGGAAAACTTAGAAGTTATTTAAGAAAGATAAAACTAAATATTCAGGATGTTTCAGAAATTAAGGATGTTGGTGAATATAATAAGGGTGATAAAATAGATTTTAGTTATGTTTCTGGTACTAAAAAGAAAATTACTATTACTGATAGCGCTATTCAGTCTAGTTTTGCTTATCATAGATATTATTGTCCAACTTCTTCTATGTGTGGTGTGTATGATGAAAATTTAACTGCTGAAGAGGGGAAACTTCTTTTAAAAATTTCTTTTGCTTCAAGTGATTTTGAAGGCGAAGATTTTATTGACTTTTCATCTAGTTATGGTAAAATTAAATATATAGATAATAAGGGTAAAACTCAATATGCAAGTATTAAAAATGCTATTAAAACGAATTATCAAGGCAAGGAAATTTTTATTAGTAGTGATGCTGATGTTTTGAATTCAGAAAAAATTTGGATAGAATATATCCTTAGAAACAAAAGATATGTTTTAAGAATAAAGTAAAGAGGCGGCGATATTATGGAAAAGAATAAGGTTAAAAAGAATGTAACTGTTATTATAATTGCACTTATAGTTATTATTGGTTTATGGCTTATTATTATTTATCCACTTATTAAATTTAATGAAAATGAAAAAACTGTTATTAATGCCACTAAGAGGTATTTTGAAATTAATAGTAATAAACTTCCTAGAGAGGGTGATATAAAAACTATTTCTGTTGGTGATTTATTAGATCAAAAGTATATTACTGATTTGAGGACTGCCTATAATAATGATACTTGTGAAGCTAGAACTAGTTGGGTTAAGGTAAAGAAGGTAAATGGAGATTATAAATATTATGTTTATTTGAAATGCGGTATCTTTAGTTCTAATGTCGATCATGAAGGACCTGAGATTGTTCTTAATGGTGATGATAAAATAGAAATAGAAAAAGGCGAGAAGTTTGTTGATCCGGGAGTTAAGAGTGTTAAAGATAATACAGATGGTAATATAGATTTAAAGAAGGTATATACAAAGGGTGAAGTTAATACTGATAAAGTTGGAACATATATAATTACTTATGGTGCTATAGATAGTTTTGAAAATAAGACTGAAGTTCAACGTAAGGTTATTGTTTCACAAAGTTTATCTAATACCGTTGAAATTAATACAGATAAAGACAATATTTATAAGGGTGCTGTTCAAAATAATTATATAAGATTCTCTGGTCAACTATTTAGAATCGTTGGTTTGGATAGTAATGGTAATGTTAAGATTGTAAGTAATGAAGATATTGCTAGTGTAGATTATAAATCTGTTAATGATTGGTTAAATAATTACTATTATAATAACCTTGCAAAAAGTTCAAGGAAATATGTTGTTACTAATTATGAATGGTGTAGTGATAGCGTTAGTAAAGATAAAGTTGATAGTGTTAATAAGTGTAATAATAAAGAAATTAAACAAAATGTTGGACTTTTATCAATAAATGAGTATAATAGTAGCTTAAAGGAGGGGGAGAGTTACCTTTATACTAATACTATTAATTGGACAATGAATGCTTTGAATTCTAAAAAAGCTTGGACAACTAAAGATAATTTTATTGGAAAAACTTCTAAATATTTGGAATATAGTAGAAATTATAATTTTAAGGTTAGACCTAGTTTGGTTTTGAAAAATGGTATTAAAATTAAATCTGGTGATGGAACAGTTGATAACCCATACGATATAGGTGATTTTAAGATTGCTAAGCCGGGTAGTAAAGTTTCTAAGAGATATAGCGGTGAATATATTAAATATGGTGGTAATTTATATCGCATTATAAATTCTGATAGTGAGGGTTATACAAAAGTTATTTCTATTTATAATTTAGCTGATTATACTACTACTTATGGAAGTGGAAATCAATATAATCCTAATAAAGCAGGTAACATTGCGTATGTTATTGAAAATACAGTTAGTACTTATAATAAAGTTAGTATTTTTGCAAAACATCAAATAGAAGTTCCAATTTATAAAGGTATTGCTACTTATAGTGGTGAAAAAACAACAAAGAAATATAATGTTAAATTTAGTGCACCTAGTATGTATGAAATGTATAGTTCTTATTATGATTCTTTCTGGTATATAGAATCTTCTAAGCAAAGTGATATTAAATATGCTTCTAGTTATAACGGTACTGTTTACTTTGATATGGATGATATTACAGATATTAATACTCATATTATGTATACTGGATATATGAAAAAGACAAGCGTTATTATTAGTGGTAGTGGAACTATGAGTGATCCATATGAAGTAGATTATTAGTATTAAGGTGTTAAGTATGAAAAAAAGTGTGAGAAGAAAAAAGAATATTATGAATAAGAAAATTATTATTTTACTAATTTTTCTTCTTGCTATTTTAGCATTATTATATCTGTTTAAACGATTAGATTTAAAACAGATTTTTGTTCCTATATATGAAGTGAGTGATAGGACAAGCAATGTTAAAAAAGCGAGTAAGAAATATAGTGATCAAGCTGATGTAGTTGGTTGGATAAAAGTTCAGGGCACTAATATTGATTACCCTGTAGTTTATGAAGATGGTTCTACTACTGAAAGATATTCATTTAATTATGCTTGGATTAACAGAAATAATAAAAAATTGACTAATAGACCAATTATCTTTAGTCATAATATTAGAAATGTTTCAAGTCAACCTCTCATAGGTGATAAGGAAATGGATCAGTTTGAACAGTTGATGTCATATATTTATTATAATTTCAATAAGGATAATAAATATATTCAATATACTGTTAATGGTAAGAATTATTTATATCAAATATTTTCTGTTTCTATTGTTGATGATAATTTAATAGATTATTACGATACATCTTACACTAAAAAAGAAATGAAAAAATATATTAAAGAAAGTTTGAATGATAGTTATTTTAAATATGATGTTGATGTAAGTGAAGATGATAAAATTATTACCTTAGTTACATGTACAAGATTTGATGGAAAATTACTTAATGATTTTAAAATAGATGCAAAATTAATTGACAAAAATAAAGGGTATAACTATAATGTTTCTGAAAAGAAAAATTATGATTATGTTAAAAAAATATTAAAAGGAGATGGCAATGATGTATAAAGATATGATTAAAAAGTGGGTTGGAATGTTATTTGTACTAGCCATTTGTGTTACTTTTTCAGTATTTGATGTTGATGCGAAGAGTACATGTACTAAAAGTGCTGCTAAAAAGTATTATAATGTTAGAATAGTAAGAAATGGAACTGATGATAAAACTGATTCTATAACTGTTAAAGCAAGTAATGGAAAATTTTATTTGAAACTTGTTTCTTATGATAGTAATTTAACAAAAGAACAAATTGCAAAAGATAGTACTATTCCTGTTATTAATTCTACTAGTCCTCTTGTAGGTGGTAAGAGTTATAAAATTACTAATAGCCAATTAAGAAATTATTATGATGGTGATGGTGCTTTAGCTGTTAAAATTGTAGCGATATTTGATTCTAATACTGAGGATGATAAAGATGCAGTGTGTGATGGTGATGATAAGTATATTAGAATGATTACTTATAGTGAACAGTTAGATGATGATAAAAGTACTACATCTTATAATGTTTCTGGTAATACTCAAGGATGTATTGATCTAAATAATTTTATAAAGAGTCATTCTGATTATTTTGATTCAAAAATGTTAGATATTTCAAAATCTATTTTACCATCATGTTTTAATCAAAAAGTAACTTACAATGTTAGTGATGATACAATAGCAATATTAGAAAAAGAAATAGAGAAAATATATAATAATTATAAGAAATATAAAAAGAATACTGGTGATAGTGGTAATTTTGATGTTGAACTTCAAAAATTAAAAACTTTATCTTCTGATTGGATAGAAATAAAGAAGAAAAATAAAGCAAATCACCTAACCATTTCTGATAATACAGATAAAACATATAAAAAATTAGGTTCTAATAGTAGCAGTATGTTAACTTGTAGTACTAAAAATGAACGTGTTGAAACTAAATTATTCTATATAAATGAAGAAAAAAATACTATTGATTATACTATCGGTGATGGTAGTGTTGGTTCTAAAGTAAAAAAGGATAATGTTGATGTATGTACAACTGTTTGTAGAGAAAAGGTATCAATTTCATATGGTCCTCCGGTTGCAGTTGTCGCTGGCCAATGTTTTACATATGAAGTAGAAGTTAAGAGTAACGTTGAATGTATTGCTCAAGTTAATTATGATGTTTTCCCTAAATTTTCAGATTTTGAACCTTGTACAATATATGGTAGTTGTATAACTTCAGCAGGTCACGAACTTACTGGTTATAATGAACAAGCTGGTCCAACTGAAGACTTTGATAGTTGTGTAAATAGTTGTGATGGTGGTAAATATAGTCAATCATGTATAAATTCTTGTTATTCAAAAGTTTATGAAAAATCAACTGATACAAAATCTACTACTAAAACAAGTAGTGCTGATAGTGATAATACTGATATTATTGGTTATGCTTTAGATACTCTTAATATTTCTAATAATTCAAAAGTTAGTAAAGTTAAATGGAATGGTAGTAATAGAGTTACTAGTTATACTTTAGATTCTGCTTGTCCTTCTGCAAGTGCTAGCGTTGATGAAGTTTATAATTGGGTAAATAAAAATATTACTGGTAATTATACATCTGCAGGTGGTACTTTAACTTACCAACCAAAGAATGGTGGATGTATTTGGAGTCGATACGGTTATGCATATTTTAGAACTAAACAATTAGCTGCAAGAACCGTTTGTAATGCTCAAGGATATAACTGGATAAGTGGTAGAGAAAACTGTGAATTTACAAGTAATCCTAATGCAGATAATTATGAATACTATGATAATTGTTTGGCTAGTCAAGGTTGCTATAAAGGTAGAATGAAGAGTGGATATAGATGTAAAAATGGTTATGATATTAGTGATTCTAGATGTGAACGAGTAAATTATTATGGTAATTATTATAACCCAGAAAATGGATTTAAACGTCAAAATGGATGTAGTGAATCTTGTAAATGGAAAGTAAAAAATAATGGTACTTGTAAATATGTTGACAGAGAGAAAGCTGAAAAGGATTATATTAATTCTATCAAGAAAATTTATGAGGCTTTGGATGGATGTATGAGTAAGGCTGCTGCAACATGTAATACTTCTAATTCTGTTTCTTATACTATGTCTGCTAATACTGATACTACTACAACAAATCAATCATGTACTAATGGTAACTATGAATCTAATGGTAATTGTATTGACAAGGATCAATGGTATAATCAATCTAAAACTAAACAAACAACTGGAAAAGTTAATAATCTAGATTTAGCTCAAAATACTATTATTAAATTAAATGATGGTAAATGTTATCAAAATAAGAGTGAAGATAATATGTATCATGGTATTATTACTTTCCCTGGTGCTTGGATTAATAATAAGACTGGAAAAGTTACTTATAGGAAACCAGCTTCTGAAGAAGAAAAATGGTATACATCATATACTGGTAATTATTGTACTCCATTAATTGCTAAAAATGTTAATGCTAATTGGTGGACATGGCATTATTACAATAAAACGGGTTCTATTACAAAAGAGTTTGATCAATGGGAGTCAGCAGGAGATATTAAAAATATAGTTTATAATATCTTTAGTAAAATAAAGAACTTTGGTAAATATAATTGGAATATAAATACTGGTTGTTTCTATGCTATTAATAACTATACTGGTAAACCTTGTGATAGTAGTTCATCTAAATGTGATACTATAACTGATACTGAAGTTCCAGGTCCAGAACATTGTACTAGTTCTAGTTGTCCTAAAAAAGATGACCAGCTAAAAGCTGAGAATAATTCTAAAGTTGATAATTATTCTTCTAAGTCTATTACTTCATCTAATTTATTCCCATCTACTAAAACTAGTTCTTTGACTGATAAAACAGTACCTGCTGTTAAATTAAGTTATGGTAAAAAAATGGCTGATACTAATTCATCTACTAGGTCTGAAGGATATAACTGGTCTGTTCAAGCAACTAATTTATCTGTTAAAAATTATCCAGTTACTCCTTCTTCACTAGTTAAGAAAATACAAGCTGGTAATACTTATGTTGATTCAGAAATTGATTATGAATTTAAATTAACTAAAGAACAAATAAGTACTATTAAGAATGAATCTAAAAGTAGTACTAGTGATAAATTTTATATTAATTATGCTAATAATTATGTTAAGTTAAATAATAATGCTGATTATAAAAAGACATTCCAAAACTATAATTTAAATACAAATGATGTTGATGGTATAAGTTTTTATAAAAGTAATTACATTAGAAGTCATGCGACTAAAGTATATGCACCAGATGGAAATGCTTTAAAATGTAATAATTTAAAGCGAAATGGTTCAAATTATAGTTGTGATATGTTAACTGATTATGTTAAGAGTGATTCTGAACTTCAAAGTTGGTTAAGCAAGGTAAATAGTTAATTGTGGAGGTGTGTTGGTAAGATATGAATAAAGCGTTTTTGACTATTGGAATTATTTTAATGGCTATCTTGGGTTTCTATAGTATAAGTTTAGTAAGTAGCCAGCAATCTGGTTCTGAACTTGATTATTACTTATTAAAAGAAACTACTGAGTCTGCTATGAATGATGCTGTTGATATGACTTATTATCGTCAATTTGGGGTTTTGAGGATGGATAAAGAAAAATTTATGGAAAGCTTTATTAAAAGATTTGCAGTCAGTGTAGATGGTACTAGGGATTATGATATCAAAGTTTATGATATAAATGAGACACCTCCAAAGGTTAGTATTAGAATTAATTCTGATAAAGCAACTCAAACAATTAAAGGATTTGGTGGTACTAATAATATAGATATTACTACTAATGCTGATATGATTCTTGAAGATAATAATAAGACTAATGTTGGTGTTACTAATAAGAATATAGATTATATTAAAGCTTTGAAAATTAAAAGTGTTAATGATATAAAATAATTTATAAAAAGAAAGAAGAGGGATGTTATGAATAATATGGTGATTGGATTTAAAAAGTTTTTGTCTAATAAAAATACAGTTACTATTATCGGTGTGGTAGCAGCTATTGTTGTTTTATATATTGGATATAATTGGAGAGTAAAGCAAGCGACAAATCCAATTACAGTTCCATATGCTACACAAGATATTGATCCAAGTACACAAATTACTGAAGAAATGGTTGGAGAAACGCAAGTTCCACCTGCTATGATTAAGGGGGATATTATTAGATCAAAGGAAAGTGTTATTGATAAGTATTCAAATGCTGATACTTTGATACCTTCTGGTAGTTTATTCTATTCTCGTGCTGTTGTAGAGAAGGATCAATTACCTGATAGTATTATTTTGGACTATCCAAAAGGTTATGTTTTGTATTATATGGATGTTAATATGACTACTACTTATAGTAATTCTATTTATCCGGGTAATTATATAGATATTTATTTTAAAGCTACATATGCTTCAAGTGATGAAGGGGATTCTAATAATGGTAAGGTAATGGTTGGAAAATTATTAGAAAATGTAAAAGTATTGGCTGTTAGAGATTCTAATGGTAAAAATGTATTTTCTAATGTAAATGAAAATTCAACTCCTGCTATGCTTATATTTGCAGTACCTCAAGAGTATTATATTTTGCTTAAAAAAGCAGGATATTTGAGAAATTATAGTACTGAACTTAGTCCAGTTCCTACTGCAGAAGGACAAAAGGCTAATCCGGGTGATTTAAATCTTTCTAGTAATGATATTAAAGATTTTATAAATAGTGTAACTGTATGGACAGATACTTCAGAATAAATAAAAAAAGAATAAAAAGAGTGGATGTGAGTTAGATGAATGAAAGTATTTTTGATAAATTAGATTTTGGGCCTTTAAGACCATTGCTTGATAATGATGATATTACTGATATTTCTTATTGTAATGGTGGACAAATTTGGATCCGTTCTCTAACTCAGGGGTCTATTCGTGTTGAAATTCCTGATTGTACTACTGAATTTATGGAAAAGCTTGCTTTTCAATGTTCAAATGTAATGGGTACAACTTTTAATAATGCAAAACCGTTTCTAGATGCTGAAAGTAGTGAGTTACGTCTTAACTTTGTTCATGAATCGATTGCTACTAACGGGATTGCATGTGTTATTCGTAAGACTCCTGCAAAGATAAGATTGGAAAGAGAAAAGTTATTAAAAGAAGATTATTTTACTGCTGATATACATGATTTTTTGATTAAGTGTGTTGAGGGACATTGTAATATTATTGTTTCTGGTGAAACTGGTTCAGGTAAAACTGAATTTGTTAAATACTTAGCAAGTCATACCAAAGAAACAGAAAAAATTATTACAATAGAGGATACTCTAGAACTTCATTTGGATAAAATATTTCCAAAACGTGATATTGTTGCAATGAAAACTAATAATATTGCTAGTTATACTGATGTATTAGTTACTTGTATGCGTCAGAATCCAAAATGGATTTTATTATCAGAGGTTCGTAGTGCAGAGGCTGTTACTGCTGTACGTAACTCAATTTCTTCTGGACATAATATCTTATCTACAATTCATGCCGATAAGGCAAGTGCTATTCCATATCGTTTATATAGTTTGATGGAAACTGATATTGATGTTGATCAGTTCCTTACTACAATTTATCGTTATATTCAACTTGGTGTTCATATTAAGGCATATTATTCAAAAAAGTATGGTAAATTTCACCGTGAAGTTGATGAGGTAGTTGAGTTTTATGTAGATGAAAATAATAAACCTCAATCTCATACTATTTATCGTAAATTATATGAACATGAACCTGTAATTTCTAAACCTTCTATTCATTTAATTGAGTATTTGGAAAATCAAAATATAGATGTAAGTGATATTGTTAATAATATTCCAGAGGATTTAGAAAAAGATAAAAAACAGTCTAATGATAAGCCTTCTATATCAAGTGATAAAAATATTAATTATTATGATATGTATGCTCCTAAAAAGATAGAAAATGTAAATAGTGAGCCTGCTAATAATAATGAAAATGTTGTAGTACAAGCAGATAATAACTCTAATGATAATACTAGTTATTTTGATATGTTTGCTCCTAAAAAGATGGGGAATACTCCTAATTTAGTTAATCAATCAAATATAAATGATAATATTATTAATAATAATACAAATCAGGTTAATATTACTAATTTAGGTAGTACTTCTTCTATTAATCAAGAACCATTAACTCCTAATATTGATAATTTTTTCAATGGAGCTGGTAATTAAAATGGATAAGGAAGTGATTTAGTATGGAATTAGTTCTTTTAATTGTTATTGCTGTTTTAGTTTTATTATATAGAGGGTATAATGGAAAAAATGCTGTTCGTTTTATTAATGATCAAGTAACTGTTTTGTATGATAAGTTTGCACCATATTCTTTTAAAAAAGTAAGAGAAAAGACTAAACAATTAGGTCAGGAATATACTCCTAGACAATATCTTATTCAAGTTGTTTTAATAGGAGGATTTGCTGGTATTATTTCTTATTTATATTTTTATAATCTAATTGTTAGTATTATATATGTTATTTTAGGTATTGCGATAGTTCCTTATATATCATTTTTACGTTGTAATAGAATATATAGTGAGTTTATTTTTGAGCAGATTCAAGTTTATACTAGTAATACTATTATGGAATTTGCTACTACTCAATCTTTTGTAAAATCACTTGAAGGTGTTAGGGAATCTGGTCTTTTAGAGGATCCTATTGCTGGTGATGTTGATAGAATGATCGAGCTTGCTTATAAAAATGGTAGTATTGATGAGTCTCTTGCATACTTTAATGGTTTATATCCATATTATATAGTTAAAAATATGCATCAGTTGTTTTTACAAATTACTAAAGAGGGTGCTAGAAACACTGCTGATAGTTTGGAACAGATGCAACTTGATATTGATACATTAGTTGAAGGTGTTTATCGTGATAGAATTGATAGAGCTGTATTTCATCGAAAGTTTTTGCAATTTGGTGTAATGCTTTATGTTTTAGCCTTATTAGTTCAGTATTTAGTTGGTAAGGAGTCTTATATATTATTACTTGATAAGATATATGTTAGATTATTCTTACATGGCATAATAATTGTAAATAGTTATTTTCTTCTAAAAGGAGAAAAATATTATAACGAGAATGTAGGTGCTGAATAATGGAAATATTTATATTTGGTGCTGTTATATTATTTGTACTTATATATAATCAGACGATTGATACAAAAAAATTTGCTAAGGATAATGAAAAATTATTTGAATTGTTAAAAGAGGATGATTATGAATTTCTTTTAGCAATGAAATATGGTGATAAAGTTGAACCTGATGTTTTATTTCAAAAAAGAATAAATAATGGTCTTTTAGCAGGAGCTCTTTTTATGGTTTTTTTCATGGGAAGTTTTTCTTTGTTAAATGTTGTTATTTGTGTTGCTATTGCTTATGGTGTTTTTAAATATTCTTATATTATGTTAAAGAGTTATTATAAATCTCATTTGCATGAAATTGACTTAATGTTGCCATACTATTTAAAGAGTTTGGAAATTTTGGTTCAGCATTATACTGTTCCAGTTGCAATAGGAAAATCTATTGAGGATGCTCCAGAGATATTTAAACCAGGCTTAAAAAAGATGGTAGATAGAATTAATGCTGGTGATTCAACTGTTGATCCTTATATGGAATTTGCAAATACTTATCCAGTTCGTGACTCTATGCGTATGATGAGACTTTTATATCGTTTAGGAATTGGTTCTCAAGAGAGAAAGCAAGATAGACTTATGATGTTTTCAAGAAGTGTTTCTTCTCTTCAAAATAAGGCAAGAGAAACTAAATATAAAGAAAGACTTAATCATATGGAAGGCCAAACAATGAAAATGCTTATCTTTACTGGTGCTATGGTTATGGTAATACTACTATTTGCTATGATAGGTATGTTTGGTACTGCTATGTAATAAGAATTGATTTTCTTATTAAATTATGTTATTATTTTTATGATGAAGATGAAAGGAGATATGATTATTTATGAAAGAAGCTTCAGGTGAATTAAATATGACAGTTGTAACTATTATTGCTATAGCTGCTATTGCTACATTTTTTACTACTGTAATATGGGGTAATGTTAAAAATACTATTAATAATCAATGGAATAGCGTTAGTAAACCAATAACGGAATAGGAAAATAAATTATGAAGGACGCGTTAGGTAGCTATTTTAACTTAACTTTATTGTTTGTTTTTATATTAATAGTAAGTGGTTTTATATCACTTGCTATTAATTATACTAAGGCTTATAGGGTTAAGAACAATGTTTTGACTTATTTAGAAAAGTATGAAGGTAATGCGAATAATCAAGAGTTATTAGATAAAGTCCAAAGTTATATTAAATCTGTTGGTTATACTTTTAATCAAGAGTCTATTAGTAAAGCTCAACAAATGGGTTATACTTGTCCAGAATATAAAGGTGGTAAAGAGGGATGGTGTTACAAAAGTAATAGGGCATCTACTAAGTATGGAAGTACATTTAATGTGGATATAGTTGTTTTTGTTAATTTGCATATTCCTGTTATTAATAGAATTTTCTCTAGTTTGGATTTTTTCTGGATGAGAGGTACTACTAGTTCTATTCCTGTTTTGGAATAGAATTATAGTTAGGAGGTATTTTTATGCGTGATTCTCTAGGTAATGTTTATGCTTTAGCATTAGTATTTGCTTTTATTATTGTTATTAGTGGTTTTCTTGCTTTTTCGGTTAACTATAATAAGGCTTTTAAAATGAAGAACAGAATTATTACCATTTTAGAAAAGTATAATAATAATGTAAGTAGTAGTGATGCTCAGGCCGAAATTAAAAAATACGCCTCAGAGATTGGATATGGTGCATCACAAATTTTTACTAATAGTTGTCCATCAGCAGGTTATACTATTGATGGTAATAATACAGGTTATTGTTATCATGTTAGAAAACAAGAAGTTAAATATACTCCTGGTAAGAATGTTAACATCACAGAATATTCTACTAGTTATGTTGATATAAGAACTTTTGTCAGTATAGATATACCTATTTTAAATCATTTTTTTCCACATATTAAGTATTTTCATGTAGATGGTTCAACTAAACAAATAACAACTCTTAAATAAGAAATTAGGTGAAAGTATGAATGTTATAGTAGCGAATGAAAGACAAAATGAATTAGTTAATCTGGATATAGATATTATTAAAAGTATGAATGGTGAGTTTTCAGTAGATGAAATTGTTACAACGTTTAAAAACTTTTATTTTAATAAGATGATTCTAGATGTTACTGCGATTAAAGATTATTTAAATATATCTAATATTCAAAAGTTAGCAATGAATTTAGATGTTTCTAAAATAATTTTCTTTTTACCTAATATTCCAGAAGTATCTAGTTCAACTTATTTATCTAAATTGGTATCAATGGGAATTTATAACTTTACTAATAATATTAGGGGAGTTAAGTATTTAATTACTCATGAAAATACACATAATGATGTTAGTTATGTTGAGCAAGTAGATGAACTTACTACTGAAGTTAGTAAAAAGGTTGAGAGTGGTTATAAAGTAATTGGAATTAAAAATGTTACTGATCATGCTGGTGCTACTACTCTTATTTATATGCTAAAAAGAGAATTAGAGAGAATTTATGGTGAAACAATTTATGTAGTAGAGGTTAATAGACACGATTTTGAATATTTTAATGTTAAAAATGCTATTTCTACTAATAAAGAGAGTCTTGGTGCAGTAATAAATAAACTTGATGATGCAACAGTTATTTTAGTTGATTTAAATGATTGTACTGATGAATCTAATTGTGGTGATGTTTTATATTTAATAGAACCTAGTTCTATTATGCTTAATAAATTAATGAGAACAAATAGAAATATTTTTAGTGATTTAAAAGGTAAAAAAATAGTATTAAATAAAAGTTTACTTACTAGTAAAGATATTAGTGAGTTTGAATATGAGTCTGGTTCTCAGGTATTTTATAGTATTCCTCCTCTTGATGAGAGAAGAAAAAATAATGAAATTGTTAATTTATTGTCTCATCTTAACTTGGTTGGAAGTAAGGATGATAAAAAAGATGGTAAAATATTTGGATTATTTAAATTTTAGATATATTATTTGACAAATTTGTATAATTTTTGTATTATATGTGTAGTGAAGGAGAGTTAAATATGAATAAATTATTATTAATTGGAGCTGAAGATATTAATGGAGTTTGTCATGGATTATTACCAATTATAAGAGTTATTAGAAAAGGTGTTTTTCCAATTATTCAAGTTGGAATTCCTATTGTTTTAATAGTATTGGGTACAATAGATTTAGGAAAAGCTGTTATATCAAGTGATGATAAAGAAGTAAAAGCTGCTCAAGGAAGATTGATTAAAAGAATTTTATATGCTGCTATTATTTTCTTTATGACTACTATAGTTACTTTAGTATTTAATATTATTGGTACTGCTAATGATAATGATGTAACTGAAGGTTCTGCTTCTTGGGCTGATTGTTGGCGTGAAGCAGGTAAGTAATTTTATATTTTTTATAGCAAGTAATTGCTATTTTTTTTTTTCTTTGCTATAATTTATTATGATATAGTATAAATTTGGAGTGATAGATATGACTGTTATGAAAGACAATAAATATATATATTTTTTTCTTATTATTGTTGGGGTAATTCTATTTTCTCCTATGAATATTTATGCAAAAGAAGTTAGGTGTTTTTATTCTAGTAGTGATGCTTCTTCTCAATATGAAACTACTATTTATGATGATAACACTCAACATCAAGATACTTCACTTGTTACTAGATATTATGGAAAATCTCGCAATCAAAGAGAACAATTTAAAAACGGTTGGAATTACTTAAAAAAACAGGTTACTTCAAAAAGTGAAGAACTTAAATGTCCAAATTATGCTGTTATAGTTCATAATAAAGTTGGATGGCAAGTATATGGATATTTTTCAGAAAGTGATTTTAATGCTAAGGTTGAAAGTTTAAAATCTAAAAATAAAAAGTATGCTGTAACTTATAGTACTAATAATAGTGAATACGCTAAAAATAATGTATCTAATAATAACACTAGCACTAATATTACTGAAGATGCTACTAGCAATTCAAAAAATAATTCTTGTAAGAAAATTTTAGGAAAAACTAATGACCCTAATAGTGTTGCTTACCTATTACAGTTATTGTTTAATTATGTTAAAGTGTTAGGACCAATATTAGTAATTGTTTTTAGTTCTATTGATTTTACTAAGACGATATTATCATCAGATGAGAAGGCTATGAAAAATTCTCAGAGAAAACTTGGGATTAGATTATTATGTGCAGTTGGACTTTATTTTTTACCAACATTGGTTACATTAATGATTAATCTTGTTTTTGGAACTAGTGGAAATCAAGTTTGTGGAATTAAGTAGGAGGTGAGAGTATGTCTGATAGTACACAATATAGTTTCTGGCGTACAGCATTAAAGGATTTATTTGCTTCTATTGATAAAGCTTTATATTCTGTTATAGCTTTCTTATATCAAATCTTTTTTAATGTTGCTAATGCCTCTATAATAAGTGGCGAAACAGTTAAGGCTTTTTTTAGTAGAGTGCAACTTATTTTAGGAATTATTGTTTTATTTAAACTTGCAATAACTTTAATTGGTGGTATTGTTGATCCTGATAAAATAACAAATGGAAAAAGTGGTGCTTCTAAAATAGTTACGCGTGTTGTGACTGCTCTTATTATGTTGGTTTTGATTGTTCCGTTAAATATTCCTGAAGATGCAATAGAAGCAGGAAGTTATGAGTCACAACTTAATAATAATGGTATTTTATTTGGAACTTTGTATGAATTTCAAAATCGTATTTTACTTAATAATACTCTGGCGAAACTTATCTTGGGTACAAATAAAAGCACTACCGATTTTTCTAGTAGTGATGATGTTAAAGAAGCAGGAAATAATTTAGCTCTTGTAATTTTGAAAAGTTTTGTAACTATTAATATGGCTGAAGGACAGGAAAATAACGAAGATGTGTCGGCTGTTAATAGAATGTGTAAGGAAGATGCTGATGGTGATATTCAAGTTTATCAATCAGCAACTAACGTTAATCAGGTTCTTAATTTAGCTTCTGCTCATTGTGAAGCTAATTATTATGAATTCTCCTATTTAATATTATTTTCATCAGTTGCAGCTGTTTTTGTAATTATAATTGTTTTAGGATTCACTTTGGATGTTGCTGTTAGGGCCTTTAAATTAGCTTTTTTAAGACTTATTTCTCCAATTCCAATTATTTCCTATATTGACGAAAAGACGGAAAATACTTTTAATACATGGAGTAAAGCTGTTATGTCTACATATATTGATTTATTTATTAGATTAGCAATACTTTATTTTATTATATTTATTATCGAAGAGTTTCGTAGAAGTGGTATTACTATGGATACTTCTGGAGGAACGGTAGGAGCATTATCTTGGGTTATTATTATAATTGGTTTATTCTATTTTGGAAAAGAGGCTCCTAAATTTATTACTGAATCTTTAGGTATTAAGAGCGGTGGTACAGGTATCTTTAGTGGATTTGGTAAACTCGTAGGTGCTGTAGGAGGCGCTGCTGCTGTTGCAAAAGGTGCTGTTTCATCTGGTTTTGCCGCTGGACGTGCACATCAAATGTCTAATGAGGCTAGAGGTAATGACAATAGTGCAGTTTCTAATGTAGGTGCTGGTATTTTAGGTGGAATTAGTGGTATGGCTACAGGTGTTAAAGCTATGGCTACTGCTAAAGATCAAAAAAAATCTACCGCAGTTAATAATGCCGTTCTTAGTAGAAATCAGGCAAAACTTGAAGCTGCTAGAAATGGTGCTTCTAGAGGTGGGCAAAGACAGGATCGTTGGCTTCAACTTACTGGTAGACCAACTAGAGCTGAAAGTAATGAGAAAACTATTGAGGCTAATAAAAGATTTGCTGATTTGTATGATAAAATTGCTGCAAAAGCAGATGTTATGGGGGATGTAGAATATAAATATACAGATCCAACTGGAGCTGTTCACTCTACAACTATTAATGCAAAAGCTGAAAAAGAAAAATGGGAACGTATGAAAACATCTGGTCGTTATAATGCTTATCAATTAAAGGCTCAGGAAGATTTATATAAGAAAGCTCAATCTTTAACTATAACTACTGCTATTAAAGATAAAGATAGTCTTATTCATGAATACTATCAAGAAGCAAAGAAAATTGCTGATAATAATTCTAAAATTATTGAATATAAAGATGCAAGTGGTGCTACGCGAACACGTGATATTACTAATGCTGATGATTTCAAACTTGCACACTTTAATGCACTTGATCTTAATAGTTCTATGCAAATGGGTGCAGGAAGTGCAATGTATAATGCAGCTAAAGCAGATGCTGATGTTCTTAAAAATAATAAAAAATAAAAAGGGTGTGATATTTAATGAATCAGTATTTAATTCCTGCTAATACAAAGAAAGGTGAATTAATATTTGGTATTTTTAGGCCATTTGATTTAATTCTTTTAGGATGTGGTATGGGAATATCTATTTTACTTCTTATGATGACTCAACTAACTTCTACGTCTGTAGTTTTAATGGTTTTATCTCCGGGGCTTATATGTGGCTTTTTGGTAATGCCAGTTCCATATTATCATAATATGTTAGTTGTTATTTCTGAGGCGATTGAATTTTTAACTCATAGACAAAAATATATCTGGAAAGGTTGGTGTGTGATAGGCGATGAAAAAAGGAAAAAGTAATACAAGTCCATATACTGAAAACTGGATTCCTATAAGAGGAATACAAAATGGAATGATAATAACTGATGATAAGTATAAAGTTACAGGAGTTAAAATTACTCCACGTAATATATTTATACTTGACCAAGATCAACAAAATGCTGTATTGATAAGCCTTAAGAATTTTTATAATATGATTGATTTTGAATTTTGGTTAATTGTTGCTGATAGACCTGTTGATATTTCTATTTATATGTCACAGTTACAATTACTTTATAATAAAACTACTTCTCCATCTATTAGAAAGTTAATCATGCAAGATATAGAAAAGGGAAATAGTTTCATTAACAACAATGTTGTTGATACTGAATATTATATTTTATTTAAAGACAAGAAAGATGAAGATGTTCAAAAGAAGGTTAGACTTTTAATTAATGGTCTTGCTGGATGTGGCTTAAATGCTAGTCAAGCTAGTAATGATGATTTGAGAGTTATTATAAATAATTTCTTAAATGGGGGAATGGATACTAAATTTGGGACGGTGATGCCTTTATGAGTATAAGTATTAAAAGTGAATTAGCTCCAAAAAGTTTAAGTTTTTCTGCTAGTGACTTTTATATTAGTGATAAATATGCAACTATATTAACTGTTGTTTCATATCCTAAATACATTATGCCGGGATATTTATCTTCTCTTACTAACATGCCGGGAATTAAAATAGTTATTAAACATATTCCAGTTCCTTTTTCTAGTATGTCAAAAATGTTAAATAGACAGGTTGCTGAATTAGAGGAACGTTATAAAGATGAGAAGGATTTAACAGCTAAGGAAAAATTAAGACAAGATGCTGAAAGTTTGCAATATTTTACTTCTATGTTAGCTGCTAGTCAAGCTCGTATTTTCGATTTTCAAATGCATATTATGATTACTTCTGATACAAAAGAAAATCTAGAACTTATGAAGACAAATGTTAGAAATTATCTTGATGCTATGGAATTAAGGGCTATTGCTTTGAGGTTTGAACAAGAAAAAGTTCTTAAATCTATTTTGCCTGTTTTTTCTGCTCAAGATATTGAAGAGAGAATTGGTACACCTATGCCTTCTCAAACTATTGCTGCAATGTATCCATTTATTTTTGATAGTATTAAAGATCCGGGGTTATCAACTTTACTTGGTGTTGATTTTTCTGGCGGTGTTATTTTGTTTAATCAATTTTTATATCAAATAAGAAAAGAGAGTAATAGAAATAATGCTAATATGATTATTTTGGGTACAAGTGGTTCTGGAAAGAGTACTGCTGCTAAATTACTTTTAAGAACACATATTAGGAATGGATGTCAAATTATTGCTATCGATCCGGAAGATGAGCTTAGAGAAATTACTAGATCTTTTGGTGGGGATACTATTGATATTGGTAAAGGTGGACAGTTTGGTCTTATCAATCCTCTTGAGGTTGTAATAGATGCTGATGAAGAAGAGATACGTCAAGGTTTGGGGTATACTGTACTTACTCGTACTCTTCAAACTTTGAAGGCTTTTATGAAGTATTATGATCCATCTATAACAGAAGATGTTCTTACGATGTTTAGTGAAGTAGTTCAAGATACTTATAAACGTTTTGGTATTGACTATAATACGGATTTTTCTCGTTTTACTTCTAATGATTATCCGACTTTTACTGATGTTTATGCTACAGTTAAAGGACGTCTTATGTCTTTAACTGAACAAACTCAGGAGAAGGATATTCTAGAGAGATTGGAACTTAAAATAAGACCAATTACTAAGGAGTTGAAGTTTTATTTCGATGGACATACAACTTTAACTGCTAAGAGTGATTTTATGGTATTTAATATAAAGGAACTTATGAATAGTGACAGTAATGTTCGTAATGCTTTGTTTTTTAATATTTTGAAGTATGCATGGAGTTTATGTCTTAACCCTGATGTTAATACTATTCTTATGGTAGATGAGGCTCATGTAATATTAGGTGATAATAATGCGTTAGGTGCTGATTTTCTAGCTCAAATTCAAAGACGTGCACGTAAATATAATACTGGTAGTATTATTATTACTCAACAGCCTAGTGATTTTTCTGATCCTGCGGTTATTACGCAAGGTAAGGCTATATTTGATAATGCAGCTTATTATTTAATTATGGGATTAAAAAAGCAAGCTGTTGATGATTTGGCTAAATTAATTGATTTGAATGATAGTGAAAGAGATGGTATAAAACAATATTCACAAGGTGAAGCTTTATTTGTTTGTGGAAATAGAAGAATGCAAATTAATGTTGCAATTACTAATGATGAGTTAGATTCATTCGGAAGTGGTGGAGGATATTAATATCCTTTTTAGTGAGTAGGTGATTTTATGAAGGAAGATGCAAATGTTAGTGAAAAGCAGCAAGAGAACGAAGCTTCCAAAAAAGCTGCAGGTGTAGCTGCTAAAGGTGCTATTGATTACTTTACTGGTGGTAAAGGTGGACAAGTTTATGATGCTGCTAAGAAGGTACCAGTTGTTGGTAAAAAGTTAGATAAGGCCGAAGAAAAACTTGGTGCTGCTGCTAATAATGCTACTGGAGGAAAATTTGGTAAAGTAGCGAAAAAGGCTGATGATGTTGGTGCGCTTGATGCTGCTGATACTGCTCTTTCCATGGGAAAAGGCGGAGGAGCTTCCAAGGCTTCAGCAGGCAGTAAAAATATGGCTAAAGGTCCAAGCAGTGCTGCTAATAAAAATAATGGTAGTAAAGTAAATAATAATGCTGGTGTAAGAAAATCTCCAAATAGTCAAAATAATAATATTGGCAAAAATAGCTTAAATGGTAATAATAACATTGCTCAACCTTCTCGTTCTCCTCTTGATCAAGAAAAGGAAAAGAATTCAAATAAATTACAAGAACAATTACAAAAAAATGCTTTGAGAGCTGCTGCAAATATGCTTATGCCTGGTGTTGGTGGTAAGGTAGTTGATGCAGTTGAAAAGGGAAAACAAAAAAAGAAGAGTACATCTAGTGAAAATGAATTAGATGATGGGAATGATAATAATTCTTTTTTTATAAAAGGAAAAGGTAAGTTCAAAAAGGTTATGATGTGGCTTGCACCTTTAATTCCTTTTGCATTTATCTTTGTTGCAATGTTTCTAGTTATTATTAGTTTAAATAGATTTGCTGATTTAATTGGAGTTGGATCTGGTAACAATGAGCCTGATGTAATAGGTGCTGCTGGTGGTGACAAGCAATTAGAAAGTCTTTATAACAGAATTTTAGAAGTTCAAGATGACTTTGCTAAGGATGATAAGATATTTTCTGCGGATCAAATTGCTGCAGTGTACCATATTTTAACAGAAAGAAGTCATATTGTTTTTCCTAGTACAATGAATAAAAAAACTATTAAAAAATTAGCTAACTATATGTTTGATAAGAATTGTCCTATTAATGGTGGTAAATGTACTTATACTTATTCTGAACAAACTTTTAGAAATAATTTGACTAACAAATTTTTTCCAAAATATTTAAAACAATCAGAATGTAGTGATGCTACTGATGAAGTTTTTGAGTATCTTCAAGAATATAGTAGTATGTTAGGTACATCTGCTATTAGAAATGGTGGAGGAAGTTGTAGTATGTCTGGTAATGTTCAGGTTGCTGATATTGGTCCGGGGGATTATACAAAATGTACTCAAGTTTTGGGACCGATTGCAAATGAGGCTTATTCTATAACTGGTATTTTTGCATCAGTAACTCTTGCTCAGGCAATTCTGGAAAGTGGTTGTGGTCGTCAGGTTCCAAATGGAGATAGTAATAATTTATTTGGTATTAAGTGTACTAGTTCACGTTTTAATTTATCTACTTGGGATGGCACTTGTACACCTCCAGTTGCAACTCCGGAAGAACGAAATGGTGTAATGGTTACAGAGTATCATCCATTTAGAAAATATAAGAATGTTAATGAATCTGTTCTTGATCATGCTGCTTTATTGGCTGAGGGATCTACTTATGTTCAAAAAAATGTTGCTCAAGCAACTGATCCTCAATCCCAAATACAAAGATTGTTTGAAGCTGGTTATGCTACTGATTCAAGTTATGTTTCAAAGCTGAATAGATTAATTGAACAATATAACCTTCAACAATGGGATACTAAGAGTTTTACTTCTTGTAGTGAAGGTGGAGGAGAGTCTTCAAATTGGTTGCAAACTGATAGTAAATGGTCTAGTGTAAAACTTGGTTCTAGTTCTGAAACTGTTGGTTCTGCTGGATGTTTGTCTACTTCTATTGCAATGCTTGTTTCAAAATTTAATGCTGCTACTAATATTACTGGTGAGTTTAATCCGGGTAGTTTTGTTCAGGCTTTATCTTCTATTGGGGCTTATAATAGTGGTGGTAGCTTGTATTGGCAAAAAGTTACTAATATTGTTTCTTCTTTCTCTTATAGTGGTCAAACTTCATTAGCTGGTAAATCTAAAGATAGTAAATTAAGTACAATACAGGAATATGTTAATGATGGATATGCTGTTGTTGCTGAAGTTAAAGGTTCCACCGGACAACATTGGGTAGCTGTTAATTCAGTAAATGGATCTACTATCAATATGATGGATCCTGCTAGTAATGATACTGATATGTGGGGACGTTATAACTGGGAAAATACATCTAGAATTGGTTATTTTAAAGTAGGATAGGTGATTTTATGAAAGTTAAAAAAAAATATGTTGTACTTTTAGTTATCTTGGCAATTTATTTAGTAGTTTATTTTACATTATTTTATAAAAAAGATACTAAGTCTGATGGAAAGTTAAAAAATTATATTAACTTAATAATTGGTGAAGATGCAGATTTTTTATATCATAATAATGAATGGTCTGTTGTTAATGATGCTGATAAAATTTCTTATAATTGGTTGAAGTATAAAATTTATGATGGAAATGAATATTTGGGTAAGTATTATTTATTGTATAGTGGTATTTGGAATTTGAAGGATAATAAAAAGAATACTGTCGATATTAATTTTTCAGAAAAGGTTGCTATTGGTGGAGATTTAAAGTGTGAAAATGTAAAAATTAATTCGTCTTATAATGATTCTAAAAATTCATATATTAAAAAGGTTTTAAGTGATAATTTAATTGATGTTAATAGTACTTTAACATCAAATACTACTATTAAGATGGATATTGATAATGATTCTGTTGATGAGGAGTTATATGTCATATCTAATGCTTTTATAGATGATGAGAATCCTGAAAAGATATTTAGTTTTGTTTTTTATGTTGATAACGATAACATTAATGTTATATATAAACAAATTTTTTCTAATACAACATTATCTAATGTTTGTAAACCTTATATTTCTAATATTTTTAAAATAAATGATAAATATTATTTTGCAGTTAATTGTTCTAGATATAGTGATTTGGGTAGAAGTATTGTTTTATATAAATATAGAGGTAATAAATTTGTAAAAGTTATTTCTAATTAAGTAAAATAATGTTATAATATTTTCTTGAAAGTGGGTGTTTCCTTATGAAGTTAAAAATTAGAGTTGATTCTGAGGATTTGTTAATGTTTGTAATTTTTGCAATATTTTTATTATATATTGTTGCGGTAGCTGTTGTAAATTTGTCTACATTTGCAACTGAAGGATATTTATCTGGACCTAATCCTTTTCCTGCTTTTACACCTAAATATATTACTTCAACCATTGGGTTTTATATAATTGCTCTTGCAGGTTGTTTTATTAGTGCTAGCTCTTATATTTTTGAATTTGAAAAAGGTTTTGGAATTACTACTGATAAAAAAGATAAGGGTTATTCTAGATGGGCTAAAGATAAGGAAATTATGGATAGAAAAGAAGTAATGCCTATAAATATAACAGATAGAAATAGTGATGCTGGTGGAACTCCTTTAATTTATAAAAATGAACAAATTTATGTAGATAATGGTGAAAATCATACATTAGTTATTGGTGCTACTGGTTCAGGAAAAACCCAAACAGTTATATTACCTACGGTAAAAGTTTTAGCAAAGCATAATGAAAGTATGGTAATTACAGATCCTAAGGGTGAAATATATGAAAAAACTTCAGAGATGCTTAGAGCTAAGGGTTATCAAATATTAATATTAAACTTTCGTGATCCTCAAAATGGTAGTGCTTGGAATCCTATGGATTTACCATATAAGATGTATAAAGAAGGTAATCAGGATAAAGCTATTGAGTTGTTAGATGATCTTGCTCTTAATATTTTGTATGATGAAACTAATAAAAATTCAGATCCATTCTGGGAAAAAACTTCTGCTGATTATTTTTCTGGTATTGCTTTAGGACTTTTTGAAGATGCTAAAGAAGATGAAATTAATATTAATAGTATTTCCCTTGTTAGTAGTATGGGTGAGGATAAGTTTGGTGGTTCTACATATATTAAGGAGTATTTTAATACTAAAGATCCTAGTAGTGCTGCTTATATTAATGCTGCTAGTACTATAAATGCACCTAGTGAAACAAAGGGAAGTATTTTGTCTGTTTTTAAACAGAAAATCAAATTATTTGCTTCTCGTGAAAATTTAAGTGAAATGTTGTCTCATAGCGATATTGATTTAACAAGTATTGGTAAGAAACCTACTGCTGTTTTCATTGTTATACAAGATGAAAAGAAGACATATCATTCTTTAGTAACTATTTTGTTAAAGCAGATATATGAAACTTTGATTTCTGTTGCTCAAGCTAATAATGGTAAATTACCTGTTAGAACAAATTTCTTGCTTGATGAGTTTGCTAATATGCCTCCATTAAAAGATGTTACAACGATGATTACTGCTGCTCGTTCTAGACAAATAAGATTTACTATGATTATTCAAAACTTTGCTCAGTTAGAACAGGTATATGGTAAAGAAGAAGCTGAAACTCTTCGTGGTAACTGTGGTAATTTAATTTACTTAGTTACTACTGAATTGAAAGCTTTGGAAGAAATTAGTAAGATGTGTGGTGAAGTAAAATCTAAAAAAGACGATAAAACTGCTTCAACTCCATTAGTTACGGTTAGTGATTTACAACGTATGAAAGAAAATGAAGTTATTATTTTAAGACTTCGTCAACAACCTTTTAAAACTAAATTTACTCCTGATTGGAAAATCGATTGGGGTGAAAAATATCCTCAAGCTACTTATCCAGAACGTGAAAAGGTACCAGTTCATACATTTGACATTAAAGAATTTGTAAAAAAAGAAAAGAAGAAAAAACTTTTAGATATGATGAATTCTATGGATGATGACGATATTCCTTCTCCTTTTACTGGTTCTAATCGTAATATGGCAATGCCTGATTTTCCTAAACCACCAATGTTTAGTCAAAATCTTGCAAGCATGGGTAGAAGTGATGATGAAATACCTAGAAGATCTATGGATACTGGTATTAACGTTGAGGATTTGGTTAAAAAAATCGATGCTAAAATTGCAGAACTTGAAGAGGAAGAAAAGAGAAATGCTGCAGAGGCTAACAAGGTTAAAGAGTCATCTACTAAGGATGCAAGTTATGAAAATATAAGCTCTAATAATAAACAAGTATTAGATAATAATATTTCAAAAACAGTAGATTTAAAACTTGATGATGATGATGACGATGATGATGACTTTTTTGATGATTTCTTTGATAATTAAAAAAAATATGATATGATATTTTTAGAAGAGTGAGGGATATATATGGATCCAAAGTTTAATAATAATAATCATTTAATAGATGATTTAAAAAATGAGGATAACGATAATGTTGAGAGTGAAGTAAGTAAGGTTGTTTCTAGTTTTGCTAATAGAAAAAATAGTGATCCTTTGAAGGAAAAGATGATGAAAAATTTATTTAAAATCGCGATTGCAACTATTGTTATTGTTCTTCTTTTATTTATTTTTTCTATTATTACTTCTAGAAATAAGAGTTACTCTGATATTGAAGATATTATGAAAAGATCTGCTGAAAGATATTATAGTGCTAATAAAAACTTGTTACCTAAAGCTACTGGTGGAACGGTTGAAGTAAGTGCTCAGAAATTGGCTAATTTGAACTATATGAAAGATTTATCTTCTTATAAAAAAGAAACTTGTTCCGGAAAAGTAGTTGTAGAAAATAATGATGATGATTATATTTATGTTGCTTATCTAGATTGTGGAAGTAAATATAAAACAACTGAGTTATTTAGAAAGGTTACAGCTGAAGAGAATGTAGTTACATCTCAAGATGGTTTATATTTAAATAATGATGAGTATGTTTTTAGAGGAGAGAATATTAATAATTATATAACTTTTGGTAGTCAATTATGGCGTATTGTAAAAGTTACAAAAGATAATGAGGTAGTACTTATTAAAGAAGGTAGATATAATAATAATAACTATCCATTTGATGATCGTTATAATAGTAGTAAAGGTTACAATACTGGTATTAATGATTTTAATGTTAGTAGAATGAAACAATATTTGGATAATATCTATGATGCTACTGATGATCATGATATTTTATTTCCAGAAAAATCAAAATCTTATATTGTTAAACATAGTTATTGTATTGGTAAACGTTCTACTAAATCAGATGGAAAAGATTATAGTGCTGAGTGTTCTAGTCTTAGCGAAATGATGAAAGTAGGTTTACTTAGTGCTTCTGATTATATGAATGCTAGTTTGGATTCTGCTTGTACTAATATTTCTTCCTCTAACTGTCAAAATTATAATTATTTAGTTAATCATCAAATTGAATGGTGGCTTTCTACATCTGTTTCAGATAACTCTTATGAAACATATTATATTACCTCTTATGGTGCTATAAAGACGGCTAATGATGTAAGTTATAAAAGTATAAGACCAGTTATTTATTTAAATAGTAAAACGATGTTTAAAGATGGTGATGGTTCTGAGAAGAATCCATATCAAGTAAAATAGTACGTAATGTACTATTTTTTTATTTTATATTATCTTTATTTTATATTATTTCATAAAATAAATTGAGGTGATTATTATTAATATTAGTGTAGAAGAACTTATAGAAAAATCTAAACATGAAGCAGTTAATATTATAGATATTAGGGATAATTATTCGTATTCTCTTGGATCTATTCCGGATTCTAAAAATATTCCTGAACAAGATTTATTATATAAGTTAGATTATTATTTGGATAAAAATAATACTTATTATCTTTTATGTAGCAATGGAAGACGTAGTTCTAGATTGGCTAATTTATTAAATAATATGGGGTATAAAGTTTATAATATTGTTGGTGGATATAAAAAATATCTTCTAGAAAAATAGTAGTTAATGACGTATAATATTAATAGAAGGTTGGTGTATTATGGAGATAGTTATTTTAATATTACTTATAGTTGTTATTGTATTATTAATTATTAATCTTATTTTGAATAAAAAGGAGAAAATTAATGATGCTAATGTTACTGAAAGATTAGGTCGTTTTGAAGTTAGTATTATGAAAGAGTTAGAAAATTTTAGAGATAATTTTAGTAAAAATATTAGTAATGATTTTAATAGTTTAAATGAGAATGTTGAAAGAAGACTTATGGTTATAAATGATAAAGTTAATGAAAGATTAGATCAGAATTTTGAAAAAACTAATAAAACTTTTACTAATGTTGTTGAAAGACTTAGTAAAATAGATGAGGCTCAGAGGAAAATTGATAATTTATCTAGTGATATTGTTTCATTAGAAAGTATTTTGACTGATAAGAAAAGTAGGGGTATATTTGGTGAGGTTAATTTGAAGCATATTTTATCTAGTGTATTTGGAGAAAAAAATGATTCTATTTATAAAATACAATATACTTTGAGTACTGGTGTTATTGCTGATTGTGTTTTATTTGCTCCATCTCCACTTGGTACGATTGCGATTGATTCTAAATTTCCTTTAGAAAATTATCAAAATATGGTTGATAAAAATCATTCTAAACAGGAAGAGGAATATTATACTAAACTATTTAAACAAGATGTGAAAAAGCATATTGATGCAATTAGTAGTAAATATATTATTGCTGGCGAAACTGCTGATCAAGCTATTATGTTTTTACCGGCGGAGGCTATATTTGCTGAAATTAATGCTTATCACAATGATATTATTAATTATGCTTATAAAAAGAGAGTTTGGATTACTAGTCCTACTACTTTAATTTCTACACTTACAGTTATTGAAATGATTATTAAAAATATGGAAAGAGATAAATATACTCAAGTTATTCATGATGAATTAAATAAATTAGGAGTAGAATTTTCTAGATATAAAGAAAGATGGGATAAACTATCTCGTAGTATTCAAACTGTTAATAAAGATGTAGAAAACTTTTCTATTACTACTGATAAATTATCAAAGAAATTTCAACTTATTAATAAGGTTGAAGTTGATAAACTAAAAGATACTAATATAGAAGATGAAAATTATTTAGATTAATAAAATTTGAAGGTCCCTCATAAAGTTAAGAGAGGGACTTTTATGTTATTAAAAATAATTTTTTTTATAATAGGTTTTTTTTTAATGGTTCTTGGTAATTTTTATATTATTGTATACATTAATTTATTTAGTTTTGGTTATAATATAATTGAATATTTAGAATTTATTTTTAGTAGATATGAGTGTTATTGTACTATAATTGGTTTTATTTTTATTATTTTAGCAGTGTATATGAAAGGAGATAAATGATGCTTTATATTTATGATATATTAGTTAATTTTATAGATAGTGAGAGGATTTATGAATTTTTTGAATGGAACCATAAAGACTTTATAGAACATATAAAGAAAATTCCTGTTGTTAGGGTTGATAATAAAACTTTTATAGATTTTATTTATCATGATATTTCTGTAAATGATGATTTTTTAAGTATAATTAAGGATAAAACATATACATATAGAGAAACTATTTCATATGCTTGCATTATTAGTAATTCTGATAGGTGTTATGCTCTTGAATTTGATTCTAATGGTAAAGTTGCTTTTAAAAGTTCTCTTCTTTTAGATGAAGAGGAAGAAATTGTAGAGTGTAGTAAAAAGCTAAATGAAATGAAAATTGATTATACTGTAAATAAAATTAATGAAATTAATTATGATTTAATTACGAGAAAAGAGGAGAACGATATTAATTTAATAAGAAGAGAAATTATATCAACGTATCAAAGTGATAATTATGAAAAATTATATTATTTATATGAAGAAGTTTACGGAATTGATGATTTAACTATTGAAGAAAAATATGAAAGACTATTAAATGAAATAAATGATGGTAATGTAACTAGTTTAAAGAAGATTTTACATATAATTTACTTGTCAAATAAAAAAAAGAAAGCTATTTAATCGTAATCGATCATCATAGCTTTTTTAATTTTTTTCATTTGTTCTTTGGCTCTATATTGAGCTTTTTTAGTACCTTCTTCAAGGATTTTATTAACTTCTTCAGGATTATTTTCATAGTATTTTCTTTTTTCTTTTATAGGTTTTAAGAATTCATTCATTTTATTAATTAACTCTTTTTTACAGTTTACACATCCACGTGTCCCTTGTTTACATTCACTGCAGATTATTTTATTATTTTCTTCAGTGTTTACAAGTTTGTGATAATAATATACCATGCATACTTCTGGATTTGCTTTATCTGTTTTTCTTATTTTTTGTGGATCAGTAACAGCACTCATTATTTTTTTACTAATAGTTTCTTCATCATCTACTAGAAAAATGGCATTTCCTAAACTTTTTCCCATTTTTTCATTGCCATCTAATCCTTTTATTCTGGAATAGGTACTTAATATTGGTTGTGGTTCTTTTAGTGTTTCACCATATATAGAATTAAATTTTCTAACTATTTCACGACATTGTTCTATTAATGGTAATTGATCTTCTCCAACAGGAATTAAGTCTCCATTAAATATTGTAATATCAGCGGCCTGACTTACTGGATATCCTAAAAAACCATAAGTAATACTTTCACCATTATTACCGAATATTTCTTTTTTCTGAGCGATTTCATTTTTAACAGTAGGGTTTCTTTGAAGTCTTGCTATTGTTACTAAATTTGAATAAAAAATAGTAAGTTCTGCTATTTCTGGTATTTTTGATTGAATGAAGAAATTAATATTTTCTGGTTTAAGTCCAATAGAAAGTAAATCCATAGTAATTTCTTTAACATTTATTCTTACTTTTTTAGGATTATCAAAGTTATCTGTTAATGCTTGTACATCTGCTATTTCTAAATAAAAATCATAATTATCTTGTAGTTTTAAATAATTTTGACATGCTCCAAAGTAATGACCTAAATGTAGATTTCCAGTTGGACGTAGTCCTGTTAAAATCGTCTTTTCCATATTATCACTTCCTTTTTTTATTTTAGCATACTTTTTACGAAATATTAAATAAAAGATAGTATTAATTTTATTTTTATTATGAAATTATAATTATCAATATTGAAAAAAATTCTGAAATAGGTTATCCTTATAATAAGGAGGGTAAGAAAATGTACGATAGTGTGATGTATGATACGACAAGTCAAAATGCTATTGCAGGTATTTTTGGTGCATATTCAGTTGTGGTATTGGCTATTGCAATTATAATGATAGTTGCTAATTGGAAAATATTTACTAAGGCAGGAAAACCGGGATGGGCAAGTATTGTGCCAATTTACAATATGTATGTAACATTTCAAGTTGCAGGTATGAGTGGTTGGATGTTTTTATTATCATTTGTACCACTTGTAAATATTGTAGTTCAAATTATGTTATGTCTTAATTTGGCTAAAGCATTTGGTAAGTCAACAGGATTTGGTATAGGATTAATCTTTTTAAATCCAATATTTTTATTAATACTTGCATTTGGTAATGCAGATTATAGTAATCAAAAAGCTATCAATTAAGATAGCTTTTTTTAATATTTAAGCTAATATTATCATAGTTAATAATAGATATTTTAAATTTTTGCTTGACAAAAAAACTGATAATGAGTATGATTTATTTATCAACTTTGATGGAGAAAAGTAAATTAGCTTAGATTAAAGCGAATTAGGAATTGGTGTGAGCCTAATAATTGATGCTTTTTGAAAGAACACTCTGGAGTTGCTTGGATGAAATTTTAGTAGTTTAAGCCGGGCGTATACCGTTATAATATACTTGATTTGTTTGAATTAAAAGTGATTATGAAGAAATTCTTTATAATAAATAGGGTGGTACCGCGGAATACTAGTTTTCGTCCCTTTGTATAGGGATATACGTAAACTAGTATTTTTTTATTAGAAAGGATTGATTATATATGTGTGGATTTGTTGTCTGTACGGACAAAAAAGTAGATTTAAAGGATTTTTCTAGAGGATTAGATAAAATCAAATATAGAGGTCCTGATATGACAAGAGTAATAGAAGATGATGTTATTTTAGGATTTAATAGACTTGCTATTATGGGACTTACAGAAAGTGGAATGCAACCATTTGTAAATGAAAAGGGTACTGTAGTTTGTAATGGTGAACTTTATGGTTTTCGTAAAGTAAAGGAAGAATTAATTAATAAGGGTTATACTTTTAAGAGTGATTCTGATTGTGAAATTATTTTACCTTTGTATGAAGAATATGGTACAGAAATGTTTAAAAATTTAGATGCTGAATTTAGCTGTGTTATTTATGATAAAGAAAATCATGAAGTTATTGCTGCTAGGGATCCTATTGGTATACGTCCTATGTTTTATGGCTATACTAAAGATGATAAGATATGTTTTGCTAGTGAAGCTAAGGTTTTACTAGATATTTGTCATAATATTTTACCTTTTCCTCCGGGGTATTATTATAAAGATGGAAAGTTTGTATGTTATTATGATGCTTCAAAAAATTATACATTTAGTGATGATAAAAATGAAGAAATTTACCAAAAAATACATAATTATTTAGAAGATGGTGTTATTAAAAGACTTGATAGTGATACTCCTGTTGGGTTTATGCTTAGTGGTGGTCTTGATTCTAGTCTTGTATGTAGTATTGCTAGTAAATATTTAAAAAAGCCTATTAGAACATTTGCAATAGGTATGGATAAGGATGCTATTGATTTGAAGTATGCTAAAGAGGTTGCTGATTATATAGGTAGTATTCATACAGAAGTAATTATTACAAAAGATGATGTTTTAACAGCTTTAAAGGATGTAATATATTACTTGGAAACTTATGATATTACTACTATTAGAGCTTCTATTGGTATGTATTTGCTATCAAAATGGATTCATGAGAATACTGATATAAAAGTTATTATGACTGGTGAGGTTAGTGATGAATTATTTGGATATAAGTATACTGATTTTGCTCCTAATGCTTTGGAATTTCAAAAAGAAAGCGAAAAAAGAATTAAGGAACTTTATATGTATGATGTTTTAAGGGCTGATAGATGTATTTCTTCTTGTTCAATGGAAGCGAGGGTTCCATTTGCTGATTTAAAATTTGTAAAATATGTTATGGGTATTAATCCTGAGAAAAAGATGAATACTTATAATAAGGGTAAGTATTTACTTAGAATGGCCTTTAAAGATAATTATTTACCTGAGGATATATTAATGCGTGAGAAGGCTGCATTTAGTGATGCCGTAGGTCATTCTATGGTTGATGATTTAAAAGAGTATGCAGAAACTATTTATACTGATGAAGATTTTGAGGAGAAGGTAAAGCTTTATGAAAAACATAAACCATTTACAAAAGAATCTTTATTGTATAGAGAAATTTTTGAAAGTTTTTATCCTAATATGAGTGATATGGTAGTAGATTTTTGGATGCCTAATAAAGATTGGGATGGTTGTGATGTTAAAGATCCAAGTGCTAGAGTATTATCAAATTATGGTGAAAGTGGAAAATAGAAAGAAGGTATTATAATGAAAGCAATTTATTTAAATGATTTATATAAAAGTATTGAAGATTATTTTGATAAGGAAATAGTTATTAGGGGATGGATTAGAAATCATCGTAAACAAAAAGAATTTGGTTTTATAGATTTTTCTGATGGAACTTGTTTTAAACATTTACAAGTAGTTTACGATAAAAAATTGAGTAATTTTGAGGATGTTCAATCATTTAATTTTGGTTCTTCTATTGAAGTTGTTGGAACTTTGGTAAAGAGTGCTGGTAAGGGTCAAGATTATGAAGTTCAAGCTAGTAAAATAATTCTTTTAGGAGAATGTAGTGAGGATTATCCTTTACAACCTAAAAAACATTCTCGTGAATTCTTAAGAGAAATTGGTTATTTACGTCCTAGAGCAAACATATTCCAAGCTGTTTTTAAGGTTCGTAGTGTTGCTGCTATGGCAATTCATACATATTTTCAGGATAGAGGTTATGTTTATTTACATGCTCCATTAATTACTGGTAGTGATTGTGAAGGAGCAGGAGAGATGTTTCAAGTTACTTCTTTTGATTTAGATAATATAAAAGATAAAATAGATTATTCAAAAGATTTTTTTGGTAAGAAAACTTCTCTTACTGTTTCTGGACAATTACAAGGTGAGGCTTTTGCTATGGCTTTTGGAAAGATTTACACTTTTGGTCCTACTTTTAGAGCAGAAAATTCTAATACTAAAACTCATGCTGCTGAGTTCTGGATGATAGAGCCTGAAATTGCATTTTGTGATTTACATGAATTGATGGATATTGAAGAAGATATGTTAAGATATATAGTTTCTTACGTTCTTAAACATGCTAAAGATGAGATGGAATTTTTAAATAAATTTGTTGATAAAGACTTATTCAAAAGATTACAAGTAGTTTTAAATAATAAGGCTGCTCGTATCACTCATAAGGAAGCAATAAAAATATTAAAAAATAGTGGTAAGGATTTTGAATTTAAACCTGAATTTGGAGAAGATCTTGCAAAGGAACATGAAAAGTATTTAACTGAGGAATATTTTAAGAGTCCTGTTTGTGTTTATGATTGGCCAAAAGATATTAAAGCTTTTTATATGAAACTTAATCCTGATAATGAAACTGTTGCTGCTGTTGATTTACTTGTTCCTGGTAGTGGTGAATTGATGGGTGGTTCTCAAAGAGAAGAAGATTATGATAAATTATTAAAACGTATGGAAGATTTAGGTGTACCAACAGAAGGAATGGAATGGTATTGTAATTTAAGACGTTTTGGTAGTTGTGTTCATTCTGGCTTTGGAATGGGCTTTGAAAGACTTATTATTTATTTAACTGGTGTTGATAATATTAGAGATGTTATACCATTCCCTAGAACTCCAGGTAACTGCGAATTTTAAAAAAAAACAGAAAAAACTGTTTTTTTTGTATATATTTTTATTATTTGCTCATTATATTACTGGAGGAATAAAAAATGAAAAAAATATTAGTAGCTATTTTTCTAGTTTTGGCTGTTGCTACAGGTTGTACTACTTCAAGTAATACTCCAACTGAAAGAGTAGAAGAATTTATGAGTAAATATCAATCATTAGATAGTGAAGTTTTATCTCAACTTGATAAAGTTGTAGCAAGTGATACTACTATGAGTGATGATCAACAAAAAGAATATACTTCATTAATGAAAAAACAATATCAAAATTTATCTTATAAAATTAAAGATGAAAAAATTGATGGTGATACAGCACGTGTTACTGTAGAAGTTGAAGTTTATGACTATATTAGTTCTCTTAATAAAGCAGAGACTTATTATAATAACAATAAAGATAAATTTACTGATGATAATGGTAATATTCAAGAAGAAAAGTATATGGATTATAAATTAACAGAAATGAAAAAAGTTAATGATAGAAAAAAATATGAAATAATTTTTACTCTTACTAAAGAAGATAATAAATGGACAATGGATGACATTACTGATAGTGATAGACAAAAATTACATGGTTTATATCAAGACTAAAAATAGTAAATTTAAATCATATAATAATATTTATATGGTTTTTTTTATTGCTTTTTTTTGATATACTTTTTATAGGTGATGTTATGAAAACAGAAGATGTTTTAATAGATGGAGAGGTTGAAAGTGTTGTTGTAGAGTTACCTGATGAAGTAAAAGAAGATTATTTTGATGATAATTTGGATGATACTATAGAAATTAATTTAGAAATGGATGTTGATGATGAATAGGTTTGATGAAATAGATAATTTTTTACGATATTTTGCTAAATTGTATCAACAAAATCCTAAGCTTGAAATAAATGACAACACTATTTATTATGCTCTAAAAAAATATAATATAATGGATAAAAATATTGATCCTGTTAATAATTTTTCTTTTTGGATAGATGAATTTCGAGATTCAAAAAACTTAATGGTTTTTCATGATTCTAGACAAGCAAGATTTTTACAGTTTAGAAGTACTAAAAAAATGAAGAGTAGTAGGTGTTTTAAACTTTATTTGAGTTATTCTGCGGATAATATATATGACTCTGTTACTAATATTTTTAAATTTATAGATAAAAATCAAATTACATCTTTATCAAAGGTTGCTGATTATATTAGAAGTGATGATGTTGTACTTAGATTAGGAGATTATTCAGAAGCTTTGTCTGTTATTAATTATGTTAATAGTGATCCTAAGTTATCAAATGATGCTAATTTACCCAATCCTTTTATATATAGATGTGGCAAGGTAGGCGTAGCTTATGATGATTTGTTAAGTTATAATGATGTGGTGTCTGTTGTTATTAGTAATTATTTTAATATTAAACGTTCTAATAATGATTTAGAAAATGTTTCATTGAGTAACTTTTATAATTTTGTAAAACAATTTTATCAAAATAATATTCAAAATGCTGTTTTAGTTAATAATTTTGTTAATTCAAATACTTTTCATATATTAAAAGGCAGACATATTGATAATGCAAAAGCTTTAGTAAATATGGAACAAGTACTTAAAACTTTGCTTTTATCATTAAATCCTCAAACTACAGTTAATGATATTTTCAATAATATTGTTCAGTTTCAGGACGATAATAATTATTATACAAGATTAAATTATTATAATAATGTATTAAGAAATGATTTTTCTAGAGGAAATGTTCAGGTTAATATTAAAACTATATTTGATGAGTATATAAACTTTGCAATAAATAATTATGGATATGAAATAACTGTACGACGTATTAAGCTTTATATTGAGGGAAATAGAAATGTTATAACTAGACAGAATAATTTTCGTTATTTATTTGGTCAATATATTGGAGTAGATGAAATAAATATGATTACTAATAATGATATTGGAAAATATATTAGTACAAATTTTCAAAATAGTATTAAACCAAAAGTGTTATAATTTATTATGAAAGTCATATAATTTTTTAGGTGATAAACTTGAGAAAATATATGATTTTTTTATTTATGCTTTTTTTAATTCCTATTAATGTTTTTGCTTCTGATACTTCAAAAGCTAGTATTGTAATGGATGTTGATAGTGGAAGGATTTTATATAGTCATAATATTAATGAAAAACGTTTGATTGCTTCTATTACTAAAATAATGACTGCAACGGTAGCTTTGGAAAATAGTGATGTTAATAAAATTATTACAGCAGGTGATGAGGTTCTTAAAATGTATGGAACAAATATTTATATTGAACTTAATGAAAGAATGAGTTTGAAAGATTTATTATATGGACTTATGCTTAGAAGTGGAAATGATGCTGCTGTTGTAATTGCTAATGGTGTTAGTGGTAGTGAGGAAAAATTTGTAAAGCTGATGAATGATAAAGCTTCTGAAATAGGAATGCGTAATACAACTTTTAATAATTGTCATGGGTTAGATGAGGAAACCGAAAATTATTCTACAGCTTATGATATGGCATTATTATCACGATATATTTATAATAAATCTAGTTTGTATAGAAAAATAACATCTACTTATAAATATAAATTAGAAACGGATCAAAAAAGTTATCTTTGGTATAATAGAAATAAATTATTAAAGTCTTATAAGTATTGCATAAGTGGTAAAACTGGTTATACCCCTAGAGCTGGAAAAACTTTAGTTAGTGTTGCTAAAAAAAATAATTTAACACTTACTGCGGTTAGTTTAAAAGATCCAAATCATTATGAAAGTCAGAAAGAATTATATGAATATGTTTTCTCTAAATATAAAAATTATGAAATTATAAATAAAGATAATTTTAGTATTGATCAAGAGTATTATCATGATAAATTATATATTAAAGAATCTTTTTATTATCCATTGACAGAGAATGAACTTACTAAAATAAAAACTTTAGTAAAAATTACAAAATTAAATAATTATAATAATAATGATAAGGTTGGTGAAATAGTAATTAAATTTAATGGGAGTACTATTAAGAAAATAAATATTTATGTAAAAAAAGAAAAGAAGAAAAATTCCTTTTTCTCCTCTTTATTCAAGCGCTAAGCGAAAGAAGTTAATGCTTGGTCTCGCCATAATTCTAAAGTTTGGATATGGTGAACCAATTCCACTAGATATAAATAGTTTAGTATCATTTAATTTATAAAATTCTTTATAATATTTAGTTGAATTTTCTTTTTTTATGAAACATAGATTTTTTGTTAAACAAATTTGACCATTTAAACTATGTCCTGCTAAAGCTATATTTACGTGATAATTATTTAATATTTCATCGATTGAATCAGCCTCATGTAGTACTAATAGAGTATATATATTATTTAAGTTATTATCTTTTTTTGTGTATTCGAATGCCTTTTCTATATTTCTTTGTTGTTTTATTGATGAAAGTCCTACTATTAAGATTGGTTCATTTGTATTATTATAGATGAAATCGTAGTTATTATCTAAAATTGTAAAATCACTTTGTTTCATTATTGTTGTAAAACTTTCTTCATCTTGATCTCCTGTTACAGCGTATTTTCCGATTGATGCTGATATTTGACTTAACTGCTTAATTATTAATTCGCTTTCTTTTGTAGTTATATTTGAATCTTTTTCGATTAAATCACCTGTGAAAATGACGACGTCTGGATTTCTTTTATTAATTAATTTAATTGTTTTTTTTAAATTTTCTAAATCACTTTTTGTAGTATAATGAATATCTGAAAATTGAATTATTTTAATTCCATTAAAACTTTGAGGTAGATTTTTTTCTACTAATCTTTTTTCTTTAACTATTATACTGTTTGTTGAAATATATTTAGTATAAAAATAGAAACTACTAAATAGAAATACTGTTATAAATATTGTTTTGAAGAATATAATAGTTATTTTTTTTCTTTTTTCTCTTAATTCATCATTTTCTATTTCTTTTTGAATATCTCTATTTTTTTCTTCACGAGTAGACATATCTTATCACCAATTATATTTTATCATAATTTATTTAAATAAGTGTAAAAAAAAATAAATGTATGTTATAATATTATTTATAATAGGGATGTTGGAAGGTGAGAGTGTGAAGAAAAAGAAGAAAAAAAATAATTTTAGCTTAGAAATAAAAAAACTAACAGTAGCATATACTTTCTTATTAAGTGCATTAGCAATATTTATTGTATCTTTAAATTCTTTTAAATTTAATTTATTTGGTAATAATATTAGTTATTCAATTTTTATATTGCCTCTTTTATACTTTGTAGTAAACGTTATTTTAAAAGAAATAGGTGATCGTCCTGCAAAAATAGCAATTTTTGTTTCAACTATCGTATTATATTTTGCTGGATTATTAACAGATATATTATTTGGAATAGATGTCAATTTGTTCAAATATTTTGGTTTAGTACTGGCATATTTTGTAAGTCAATTTCTTAATTTCTCAATTTATTATTATATGCTTGGTAATTATAGAACCCCTCTTTTATTAGTTATATTTAATTTGATTTTCTGTTTATTAGTTAATAATATGTTATATATGTTATTTTCATTAAATATGGTTTTCACTAGTACTTTTTGGTCTAGTTATATAATAATTATTTGTTTACAATCTTTAATTTGTGCTATTTTAGCAATAATATTAGGATTTATAGAACAAGGATTGGATGATGAAGATGATTAAGAATAATAAAAAAGATAATAAAAGCATAAAGTTTGGATATGTAGCAGGAATTATATTTTTAGGTATAGGATTGTTATTAGTTATATTTGCATTTATTTTGAATAAATCTACTGATGTTGGTAATCCATATACAAAGGCTAAGAAAAATCCGCAATCTATTGAAGATACTTTTGTTGTTCCTACTAGTGCCGATTATAATAAACAATATCATATTTATTTGAATAAAGATAAAAAAGATAATAGTGTAGAAGCTTATAGTTACAATATGTTTAAAAAACATGAAATTAAGGATTTAAATTTTAAAATGGAAGGAATTAATTTTTATAAATCTAATAAAAAAACTTATCTGGTTGGATATATTTATAATATGAGTGATAGTAATGAATTAAATATTAATGTTATTATGGATTTTAAATATTATAATGGTGCAGAGGTTGGAAAAATTGAGTATAAGGTTGATGCTTTAGCTCCTTTAGAATCTAAATTGATAAGTATTGATGTTGATGAAAAATACATTAATTCTTATGATTATAAGTTATCATATCAATAAAAAAACCGATTTAAAAGTCGGTTTTTATAATGTTGATAATATTATTAGTAAACTATTATGGAACATATGCATAATTATTGATGGATAAATATTATTTTCTTTATAATCCATTGTTGCAAGAGCAAGTCCTAAACAGGTATATGGTATAAAATACAAATAATCTAAAATGGTAGTAGATGATGTTAAAACATGCATACCACCAAATACTAAACTAGATATTATAATAAATGTTTTTTTTGTTTTAAAAGTATCTAAATAACTTTTTCTGAAAACTAATTCTTCTATTATTGGTGCCAGTATTCCTGCACTTATAAACATTAAAAATGTGTTTTCACTAATCATATTTTGTACTATTTTTTCATTGTTAGCACCACTGCCTTTTAATATTAATGTAATAAATAGGTTTGATATTATCATTCCTAATATTCCTAATAAGTAGTATTTAAAACTTGAATCTAATATTCTGAAAGGTTCTTTTTTAAATTTTTTACCATATTCAATTAAATCTTTTCTATAAATAATTAATAATATTATTAATGTACATAGTGAAGAAAAAATACTTAGTAGCATATTAGTTGAAGGTGAAATGTTTTTTGGATTAATCTTTAGTAATATTATTGGAATGTATTTCCATAAACTACTAAAGTAAAATAAGATAAATATTAGTATTAGTTTTATTAAATTTTTATAATTAATGTATTTTTTTAAATTCATATAGTTTCTCCTATCTATTAGAAATTATATCATAAAATGAATATTTTAGATGAAAAAAAAGTAAAAATATGATATAATTAGGCGGTAATGGAGTGGGTTAGATGGCAATATTAAAGGATGTTAAAGGAATAGGACCAAAGTCTTTATCTTTACTTAATAAAATAGGAATTAATACAATCGATGATCTTGTTATGCATTATCCTTTTAGATATGAGTATTTAATAAGATCAGATTTATCAAAGGTTAATGATGATGAAAAAGTTGTTGTAGATGGCAAGGTTGAAAGTGTACCAATATTGATGAGGTTTAAAGCTGGTCTTAATAAAATGAATTTTAGATTAGTTAGTAGTAGTGGAGTAGTGGGGGTATCTATTTTTAATAGAGCATTTATGAAGAATGAATTACAAGTAGGGACAACTGTTACTGTTATAGGTAAATTTAATAGATTAAAAAATGTTATCACTGCTAGTGAAATAAAATTAGAGGGACTTTCTAATAAAATGAAGATTGAACCTATTTATCATGTTACTAGTGGTCTTACTAATAAAAATATGTCCACTTATATTAATATGGCTTTGTTAATGTATGGTAAAGAAATTAATGATTATATTCCTAGTACATATATCGATAAATATGGTTTTTCTAATAAAAGAACCGCATTAAATATTGTCCATAATCCACCAACTATAGAAAAACTTGAGGAAGCTAAGTATAGATTAAAATATGAGGAATTATTTTCTTTTATGTTTAAAATTAACTATTTAAAAAGACAAAAAAAGAATAATAATATAGGTATAAGTAGAGATATTCCAAAAGAAAAGGTACAAAGTTTTATTAAAAAATTATCGTTTGAATTAACTGATGATCAGCAAAAAGCTGTAAATGAAATTATTGATGATATGAATTCTAAGAATAGAATGAATCGTTTATTACAAGGTGATGTTGGTAGTGGTAAGACTATTGTTTCATTTATTGCTATGTATGCTAATTATTTATGTGGATTACAATCTGCTTTAATGGCTCCCACTGAAATACTTGCAGTTCAACATTATAATAATTTGAAGGATATAATGAAAAATGATGACGTTAATATTGCTTTACTTACAGGTTCTACTTCGAAAAAGGAAAAACAAGAAATTTATAATGAGTTAGCTAATGGTGACATTGATGTTGTAATAGGTACACATGCTTTAATTCAAGAGGATGTAGTTTATAAGAATCTTGGACTTGTTGTTACCGATGAACAACATAGATTTGGAGTTAATCAAAGGGCTAATTTACAAAATAAGGGACTTATGCCTGATATTTTATATATGAGTGCTACTCCTATTCCTAGAACGTATGCTCTTACAATTTATGGTGATATGGATACTTCTATAATTAAACAAAGACCAAAGGGAAGAAAGAAGATAGTAACATATGTTAAAAGTAGTAAAGAAATAAAAGATGTTTTGCAAATGATGCTCGATGAGTTAAAGAAACATCATCAAGTTTATGTTATAGCTCCTTTAATTGAGGATGTTGGTGAAAATAGTGATTTGGCAAGTGTTTGTGACTTGAGAGATAAAATGCAACTTGCTTTTGGAGCGTATTATAATATTGATATTGTTCATGGTAAAATGGCAAGTAAGGCCAAAGATTTAATAATGCAGGAATTTGTTCAAAATAAAATTCAAATTCTTATTTCAACTACCGTTGTAGAAGTTGGTGTAGATGTTGCTAATGCTACTACTATGGTTATATTTGATGCTAATAGATTTGGACTTTCTACACTTCATCAGTTGCGAGGCCGAGTAGGTAGAGGAACAAGTGAGTCTAAGTGTATTTTAATTAGTGATAGTGATACTAAGAGATTACATATTATGGAAGATGAGGATGACGGCTTTAAAATTAGTGAGGCAGATTTTAAACTTAGAGGTCATGGAGATTTATTTGGTACTAAACAAAGTGGTGATATGAATTTCAAAATTGCCAGTATTAGAGATGATTATGATATATTACTTAAAGCAAAAAATGATAGTGAAGAGTATTTAAATTGTACAACGAATAATGATGAGTTGAAATTAAAACTAATAAATTCTATGAATAGTAATAGTTAATTTGTCGTAAATTGTAAAAAAATATTTGGAAACTTATGTCAATTTAATTGACATTTAAAAAATAATTAGATATTATTAAAGTGCATGATGATGAATCATGCTGAATCTCTCACGACAATATCATGTGAGAGTTATTCAACCGAACCCCCTGAAGGAGCCGAAAGGCTCCATTTTTGTTGATTTTAAAGGGATTTTATATTATTAAAAGTATTTTAGGTGCTATTTATGTGCTAAAATAAATAAAAAAAGAATGGTAAGCTCATAAGAGCCTACCATTTTTCAATATTTATAAAGATATTTCCATATCATCTTTTGAATCATCAATATCATTATCTAAATTATCATCAATAGAATTTTTGGATTCAATATCAGTTGTATTTTGCATTGTACTCTTATTAATAAGATTTACTATATCTTCTAATTTATTTTGATACATGTGTGAGTAAGTGTTTAATGTTTCATCAATTTTGGTATGTCCTAGATATTTTGCAACTAGAGTAATACTAGCACCATAATTTATTAAGAATGAGGCACAGGAATGCCTAAAATCGTGTACTCGAATTTGTTTTACTTCAGCAAGTTTACAATTCTTATTTTTCCTAGTTCTAATAGCATCTTTAGGAATAGGTGTTTCATTTCCAAAAACAAACCATTCTTGACTAAAGTTTTTATATTGCTTTTGATAATTATATAATTTTTTTAAGTCATTTATTAGTAAATCATTGATAGGTAAATCACGATTACTATTTTTTGTTTTCAATGGGCTTAGTCTATAATTTTCCATACTATAAATTGATGGAATTTGTTTATGAATTTTCATCATTTTATTGTTAAAATCTATATCTTTCCATTGCAAACCTCGTAATTCACCCTTACGAAGCCCCATATAGTATAAAGTTTCAAATAGTGGTTTAAATAATATATCTTTTTCAATAGATATGAATTTGTTAAATTCATCTATGGTAAAGAATTCCATTTCCTTTTTTAATTCATTGGGATTAGTAAAATTAGTCATTTTATTATAAACAGGAGCAAAATTAAAATCATACCATTTTGTACCAAAATTTAAAATTGCTTTTATAAATTTGAATAGGTCATTTTTGTAAGAAGTAGCAAGAGGTAATTTGCTAATTTCTTTTTTCCATAATTCAAAATGGTTGATATTCAATTCTCGTAATTTAATCTTATCAAATAATTTTAAATATTTAATTCTATCACGATAAGTTTTCATTGTTGTTTCTCTAACTTTGTCACTTTGATATTCATAAAAGGCAAGATATAAATCTTTAAAAGTCATATCTCTATGATTTATACTTTGATCGAGTGTTAACACAAATTGTCGTTCAGCATCTTGTGCTTCTTTTTTTGTTAGAAATTTTTTAGAACGATATTTTTTATTTATACCATCTAATCCCTTGTAGTAAACTTGAAACATCCACTTTCTACCATCTTTTGTTTGTTCCTTTGGTTTTACTTGAAATACTGACATAAGATATCACATCCTTTCTATAATCCTATTTCATAATCATCTTTGTCTTTATCATTATTCTTACTATAATATCCATAGTTAATTGCATCAGCTATATCTTCATAATCTTCTAAATTTTCTTTTGGTTTATCTCGAACTAAAACTTTATCTATTGCCTTACACATTTTTTTGAATAAATTTTTCCATTTATTAATTTCTTTTTCAAATTTAGTTTTTAAACTTTCAATATTATTATTTAAAATATCTACTAATTCATTTAATCTACCAATCTCTTGTTTTTGTTCTTTGATAGTAGATTTTTGCTCCTTAATAAGTTTGTTTCTTTTGATAAGTTCATTGTTATTTTTGAAGGTTTTGTTTTCATTCGTTAATTTATCAATCATTAAATCTTTATTACTATTATCAGTAGACAAAATAACAATTTTATGCTCTAAACCTTTTGTATATTCTATAATTTTGAAAACATCATCTTCTTTAAATCCTCCAAGTTTTCGTTTCATAGGATTTAATAATTCTTTATTCTCATTTTTAATATTTTCTAGATTTCTAAGCCCGTTTTTAGAGGTTTCTATTATCTTTAAGGTATTTTCTTTTTCTTTACTTAATTCTTCTAATTCAGCCTTTTTTTCGGCTATATCATAGTCTAATTTAGTTTGATTTTCTTTGTTTGCTCCAATATCACCACGATAAAGATTAAAGCCTTTTTCAGTTATAAATTTATTGAAGTTATTTTGCATTTGATGAAATGATGATGCACCACCTTTTTGTTTCCAAAACTGATCGCAGTTCAAAAATTTTCCATTAACTTCTTCATAAATTATTTTTCCATTGTTATCACGAAGTAGTTTAGGAACAATAGAAGTAGTACCATCTTTTTTTATAACTTCTTCTTTGATGACATTTCCATTATCATCTTTGACATAACATTTTCTTTTTACCTTATCAACAACAGGAACAAAATATGCTTGAAGATGTGGTGTATCTTCATCATAATGAACTTGGGCGAGAACTATATTTTCTTCTCCTACATAATCTTTTAGAAATTCCATACAACAATCAAAGAAAAAAGATACAGCATTTGGTATATCTTCCGTTGATTTTATATTAGGTATCATTACTGACTGACCTTTTTTATCACCTGTGTGATAAGTTCTACCACTATCTATAAATTTCATTCCGAGCGATTGAAAAAATTCTGGTCCACTTGTGAATGTGACACCATTTAGTAAGTTGGTGCTAGGTTTGTTTAAATATTCAATGTTTCTATCTTTCAAATTCTTTTTCACTTCTTGATATAAATTATTTTGAGTTAGTGGGACATATTCATAATTAAATTCTGTTCTTTCTATATCATAATTACCTGTACCTTTTCTATCAGTCATTTCAACACCAATATTATAAAGGTCGGCTTTTTTATATTGATTTGCTACTCGTACAACTTGTTTTCCATCATACATTTAATTCCTCCTTTGCTTATGCTTCTTTGATATAGAGGTCTTTTAGACCTATCTCACTAGGGCATAGCCCACGTGAGATTAGGGAGTTCCCTAATAACCCCTTGCTTGTTTAATTGCAAAACACCTAAACTATCGTAAAGGTGTAATGCTTATAAACAAGATTAAATAATAACTATCTACAAGATACTTATTATTTAATTAAATTATCAAAATAGGGTAAACCCATTTTAATAATTGTAAAAATATTCACTATCGCCACTTTCATTTTCTCACGAAAACAAAACGTGCCTCGTTCATTTTTTACTAACTTTTTAGAAAAAAGTTATCAAAAATTTTAACGAAAATTATTCATTTTCGTAGGTTGGTTCTTCATATTTTGCGGTGTAAATTCTTTCAGGACCTGTTCTTTTATATTCAATATGAAGACCTTCTTTTTCTAAATTATCTAAATTGCTTTTTAATAATTTTCCAAATGCTGATGGAGTAATTTGTAAATTTAATTTACTCGTTATCTCTGATACATTAAAAGAAAATTCTTTTTGTTTGATAGCATAATTTAGAAAAGTTAATATATTATAATTTAAGTCATCACATTCGACTTCTGATAGTTCAAATAATAAATTATCATTTCTTTTTAGAACTAAATCTAATCCCTCATAATCTCTACTTTCATAATTTAAAATAATTTTATTCTTTAGATTGGAATCTTGTTTTAAAGTGATTTTTCCGTCAACAGATCCATCAATAGCAGTGCTACCTAAAGAGGTGTTATTTTTATTTAAGTGATGAATTAGAAGAATTGTGAAATTATATTTTTTACATAACTCTCTAAATTTTGGAATAACAACTTGTCCCATATCTTGATAGTTATTTAAGTCATAGCCGTTGTTTAAATCAATTCCACTAAACATATCTATGATAACAAATCTACCATTATATTCATTTGCGAATGTTTGAAATTCTAATTGCAAATCCATTAAATTTAGTTTTCTTTCACTTGGATTTTGTTCTATCAATACGAAATTATCATCATTAAAATTTAAGTTCATCTTATCAATTCTATCTATAATTTGCGTAGAATTCATTTCTGTGCTAATATATAAGACAGGAGATGGGCTTGTTCTAAATCCTAAAAATGTTGTTCCTGTTGCAATAGAGTTAGCAAGTTGAAGAGCAAATAATGACTTGCCAACCTTTGGTCTTGCAACAAGACAATATAGTCCTTTAGATTTCATTAGGTTATCAACTATGAAGTCTTTTTTTGTGAATTCTTTTCTCATTTCACTTATTGTTTTCATTTAAAACTCCTTTCTAGTTAATAACTTCTTTTGCCATTTTTTGAAGATAATTGATATTTATTTTTAGATAATTTACAACTTCATTCATTGGAAGCAATTTGTTAGTAGGTAATTGATATCCTTTATTTTCTAAATCAATTTTAATTTCATTTTTTAATTTAATAGCATTATTTTTTCCAAGTCCTGTAAGTTTTCTTAAATCATTTATATCACACCATTGTTTTGAAATTAAGTTTAAAGTTTCTCTTGCATTCATTTAATCACCTCGCTTTCTTTTATAGATACAATCTATCTCGTGGATGGTTTTAGTGTTACCAACAACTCCCTTTTAGGATGTATATATAGTTATTAACCATATATGTAACGAAGATTTTAGATAATCTACAACTCTCGTGCCAATAGAGATATTTGCCTTGCATTTGTTTAACGAGTCGGCAGATATCGGCGATTTCCAACTCTATATAATTTTCAAAGAACTATAAGTAGTTCAGAAAATATGTATTTCTGCACCACATAGTTCAAGTATAATATATTTTTGAACTATAGTCAACGATTTTTGAAACAAAAAGTGCAAAAATAATTATATTTCTTGCAAAATAGTTCAAAAAGGTATATAATGGGTTATGAAAGGAGTTAATCTATGGAAGAAAAAACAGTTGGACAAATGATTGCTGAAGCGAGAGAAAAAGCAGGATTATCTAAAAACCAACTAGGAGAACTGGCAGGGGTTAGCCATACAGAAATATCTCGTATTGAATCAGGGGAAAGGGAAATACCTAATCCTAAAACATTAAGAAAAATAAGTAAACATATAGGTGTTAATTATAATGATTTAATGTATGCGGCAGGTCTTGGTATGCAAGTTACACCTCTAAATCCATTTTTGAAAAGATATTATTCATCATTAAAAGGTGTAGAACTTGATGAAGCTTTAATCAATACTTTAGGAAGCATAGATAATTGGAATGCTTTAGTAAAATCATTGAAAAAAAGATTAGATGATAATGACATATTGGAAAATGAAAAAGAAGTTGTTCTTCAAACAATAGAAGATACTGAATATCAAATAAATTCGGCAAATGAAATTGTTAAATTACTACATAGTGCTAAAACGAAAGAGAGGATCGAGAATGAAAGAAAAGATTAAGAGTTTTAATTTAATTCAAATTATTAGTAATATCTTGCTTTTAATTGCGGTTGTTGGCATTTTAATTACAAAACAAAATATAAAAAATGTGTTAATAGGTTTATATTGGTTTGCTATTACACTAAATATTGTTGGTATTACTTGGTTTTTTGCAACTTGGACTAAAGGTGGAGTTAATGCAGATGTGCATAATTCAAAAAGAATATTGCAAGAGTTAGATAATATTACTTTGGCTTTTGTTGTTTGTTATGTACTTTCATATCTTGGAATTGTATTTTTGCAAAGTATAAATCCGATTTTTAGGGATAATATTTATCTTATTATTGGTTTTTATTTATTCACACTTGTTGCTGAATTGATATTATTTATTGCAGAAGAAAAAGCATATAAGGAAACATTAAAAGTAATTAAGAAAAATAAAATTGGAAAAAATGACAGGAATGACAGATAAAAATAGGAGGACCCCTCCTGAAATTTGCTGTCACAAGTGTCACAATGGTATTTCAAAACATTTAAAAGGAGCAAACAAAATTTGCTCCTTTTATACATATATGATTTAACTTTTAGTATATTATTTTAGCAACTGAATACACTATCACTATGAGATAGTGAGTTAAGGCGATTTTACTTAATTAACTGATAAAATTGATTATGGTGATGGCAATGAGACTTAATATGAAAGATTATACCAAAGGCGAGGCTATTAGAATTATACGTGAATGGACAAATCTTACTCAAAAAGACTTTGCTAAACGTATTGGTAAATCAAAGCGTACGATAGAACAATACGAGGCAGGAACTGTCAATTATGGTATAGAAGTCCTTAAAAAAATAGCCAAAGAGTTTGATATAGATATTATAATTGAGAAAAAATAATCTTATTTTTTGATAATACTATAGTAATCTAATAGAATATCAAATATTGTATCTAATGCTTTTGTAATATCTTCTTCATTATATTTAGACCTTAGTGAATTAAGAGACTTTAACAAAGTAGTTGTTTCATTGCTACTTTGTTTCTTTTTTATATCATCATTTACAATTTTAAAACAATCTTCTATTAGGTCTTTACTTGGATTATTATAACAAAATGACTTATAAAGTATAAATTCCATATCATTCGTGTCGATTTTTTCAGCCAAATATTCGCAAAATCTTATATATAGATTGTTTATTATTTCATCTGTGTATTCAGCAAGTTCTTTTATTTTTCTTTCTGGAATAATCATTCCAAAAAGTCCACCAAAAGCAGTTGCCCTAATTTCTACTAAACTTGTTAAATTTTTATATGCTTCATTTACTACTTGATTGATTATGGTATTTTTATCCATAAATCCTCCTTTCGTGTTGTAGTGAAGTCACTACTACATAAGTATATCATAATTTTATTAGTTAGGCACGAAAGGTTGCTTATTTATAAATTTTTTTCTTCTATAATTTTACTTAGGAGAGTGGTATTTTGAATCAGTATGCTGACTTTAATGAAAATATTAAGGCTGTTATCTGTCAAAACATCAAAAAATATAGGAATGAGAAAGGTGTAAGATTGATGGATCTAGCAGAAAAATTAGATGTATCAGTTAATCACTTAAAACGTATTGAGTCAGCTAATGATAGAAATAATATATCACTTATGACTTTATACAAAATTTCTATAATATTGGGTGTTAGGATAGATAAGTTTTTTGAAGAATAAATGTAGAATCAATTTTGATTTTGCTTTTTTTATGTTATAATTTAATAAATTAAATCGTTAAATAGTAATTTGTAGAGGAGATATTTATGGAAGATAAACAAGTATTATTTAATAATATAGATAAAGTTCACACT
>CAKPLP010000004.1 GCA_934167695.1 uncultured Bacilli bacterium
TCTCCTTTTAAATAGAATGTATCTTGAGCATCTCTTGCAGGATGTCCCTTAGGAATATTTAACATCTCAAAGTTATACTTATCTTCTTCTATCTCAGGTCCATCTACAACATCATATCCCATAGACATAAATACTTCCTCAACATCTTCAATAAGTTTTTCAAGAATATTAGGAGCACCTGTTGCAATATTATAACTAGGTAAACTAATATCAATAGCCTCATTCTTTAATTTTTCATTTAAAATATCTGTTTCAAACTCATTTTTTTTCTCATCATAAAACTCAGTAAAACTATTTCTAACTTCATTTACTCTTTGTCCAAATTCTTTCTTCTCCTCATTTGGAATATTTTTAATTTCTTGATTAAGTTCAGTAATTAAACCCTTTTTACCAAGATATTTTACTTTTAAATCATTTAAACTATTTAAGTCTGTTACACTTTTCATATCATTTAAAAGCAACTCTTTAACATCTTCTATTTTCATTTAAAACATCTCCTTTAACTCATTCATTCTTTTTATCTTACATTTTTCTAAAACTTTATCATTAGGATCAAATAAGACTGACTCCATACCAACACTTTTAGGTCCTAAAAAATCTTTAAAATAGTCATCACCAATCATCACACAATTACTAACAGTATTTTTATTACAAACATTCAAGTAACTATCAGGATTAGGCTTTATAAATTGATCTCCACCATAAACATCAGAAAAATAATCTAATACCATCATCTTTTTTAGTCTACTAACTTGGGTAGTTCTAAACCAATTAGATAAAACTATCAATTCATAATCTTTACCTTTTAAATATTCAAATACATCAACTATATCAGGTACTAATTTATCATTAAAACTATCTCCAATAACTAGCCATTCTTTAATAAGTTTCTCACTAATTACTACACCACTTTCACTAGTTAAAAATTCACTTAAATAACTAATATCGTATTTAGAAAATAAATTCTCATATTTTAAAAGTAAATTATACTTTATAGGAATAAACTTTTCAGCATCTTCCGCACTTAATTTATCCCTAAAAAATTGATCTTCTAAAGAAAAATCAGCATTCATTATAGTTCCATCCAAATCAAATATAATTTTGTCTTTCATAACTCACCGCCCTAACAAAAAAATAACTACAAATTTAAGGACGATTTATCGCGGTACCACCTTAATTCATAGTTATTTACTACACACTTAAATCCTTTAACGCAAGATATACGCTTACTATTAATAAGAACTCCTAAGACGAATTCATATAACTATATTATCTGTTTCCACCATCCACAGACTCTCTCTAAATAATCATTATATTACTACTTCTTAATCAAAGTCGATAAATATATTATATCACAAATATATATAAAAAGCTAACTTTATACTGTAAGTAACTCTTTTTCTTTTTCTTTTAACATGTCATCAATCTTTTTATTATATTGATTAACTAAATCTTGAACATCTTTTTCCATACCTTTAGAAATATCTTCAGAAATTTCACTTTTTTCTATTTTTTCCATTGCTTCATGTCTTATATTTCTAATACTTACCTTAGCTTCTTCACTAATAGCTTTTACCTGTTTAATTAATTCTTTTCTTCTTTCTTCAGTAAGAGCAGGAATAATAATTCTAATACTTTCACCATCATTAGTAGGATTATATCCTAAATTTGATGCAATTATAGCTTTTTCTATAGCAGATAAAGAACTTTTATCAAACGGTTTTATAAGTAATTGATTACCCTCAGGAACCGAAATTGTAACAAGTTGCTTTAATGGAGTCAAACTACCATAATACTCTACACTAACACCATCTAAACTAGAAGGATTCGCTCTACCAGTTCTAACAGTTGTAAATCTCTTTTCTAAATTTTCTATTGATTTTTCCATTTTATCCTTAACTTCACTTTTAATATCAAAATCCATCATCATCTCTCCTTGCAAATATTATAATACATTTTCATTTTAAAATAAAGGAAAATAATAACTATTTACTAATTCTTTTTAGTCCAATTTCATCATCATTAGAATTTTTATACTCATTTAAAACAAAACGAAATGCACTATTAAATTCCATAGTTTGTCTATAATCAGTAGTAAATAATAAAGTTTGTTCTATTTTATTATCACTTCTTAATGCAACATACCAGTCTTGTCCAGTAATAATTATTTTATAATCATTTTTCATTATTAAATCAAACTCTTCTTTGTATTTTTCTTTAGCATATTCTTCTTTATCAAAAATACTCAAAGCTTTTATACGAAGCATATCTTTTTTATAATTTTCCTCACTAATTTGAACTTTTTTTCTTTCTTTTTCATATGTTGTAAATACTTCTAAATCAGGATCAATATCATTTTCAAAATCATTATATCCTATTGCGTTAGCAGTAAAACTCAAATCACAATGTGGTAAATTAACAAAAAAACTTTCATCAACTATCTTTGGAAACTTATCACTCTTAACAATTCTATTAAAATCAGTTCTATTCGTTATAAAAACATAATCCAAGTTGTCACCTTTTTCAAGAGCTTTATCCAAAAATTGTTGGCCTATGGTTGATAAAAACTCCTCATTATACAAATCATCAGCATGTCCATCTCTTCCATAAATTGGAGCCATAATTATAAAATTGCCTCTTCTAAACATAATACTTCGAGCATAAAACTCTCCAGTTTCCTTATTAGTTATGATCATAACATCCACATCTTTTTCCGTCAAACATTCAATATATGTTTCTCTTCCTGCACCATTCGGTCCAATACAACTATTACTTCGATTAAGTCCAATCATAATTTTATTTAAATCATAATTATTGCAACACTCATAATGGTACTTTTTAAATTCTCCCTTAATCGGTGGAATATGAGATTTATAAGACCCCAACATAGCATCATAAACATAAGTATAATCAGTTGGATTACAACTAATCAAATTACGATTATACTTAATAATTTTGGCAACATTTTCTTCTCCCAAAATATTAGTAATATGTAAATCAGCACTATTATATATATTCGCAAGTTTAAATATTTCATATAAATGATTCAAAGTAAAATCAAAAGACTCATTCAAATTAACATCATATTTTTCCATCATAGTATCATTAATTCTATCAAAATTTAAAATTACATTATTAATCTGAAAAATATTAAACTCATCTACAACATCAATTAACGGCAATAATTGAAATAAATCCTTTATCTTATCAAAATTATCATAAATATAATTTATTTCTCTTTCAGGAGAGCAAAAAATAAATTTTTCTAATTTATGTTTCGTATATTTTTCACTAACTATTTGCAAATAATTATAATTAAAAGGAACATCAATATTTTTTAATGATTTTTCATCAATCACTATATTATTAGTATATGAAAGTAAAATTTTATGATATTTATTTAAAATAATTTTTATTTCTTTTGGAGAAAACTCTGGATAATTTTCTTTTAACGTTTCATTAGTTAAATTACCATGTAAAAATAAATAATCTATTTTTTCAAATTCCTTTTGATTAAGTTTTTTATCTTCTTTATTAAAGGGTTTTACTGTATTAAGATATAAATGTAATTTATTTAGTTTTTCTCTAATCTCCATCAAATCCATATCAAGTGCTGCATAATCATTATTTTGGAGTTTTAAAGTTGCCTGTTTTAATTTCATATTATTAACTATTTTATTATGTGCTTTCTTTGACAATGGTAATTCATAAGTTAACTTATCTTTAATAAGTTCCTTTTGACGAGAAACAAAGGAATCTTCTTGTTTATTTAAAATCTCATTATAAAAATCTGTTGTATCTTGATATTTCAATACATGAGAATTTTTTATATATAAGTCATATAAAATTTCTAATTTATCATAATAATAACTCTTCTCAGTATTCTTTTTTGTAACAAGTGTAAGAGTATTAGCCAAGTTATTTAAAACAAAATTTTTACTTGCAATATCTTGATCAATGTTATAAAAATTAACTAAAACTAAATTATCAATTTGATCTATAGAAGAAAAAGTTTTTTGGTTATAATCATCATATCTAATTAAAACAGCAGCATCTATAATTTTATCTAAAATTTTAAAATATTTCTCTTGTACATCAACATCGTCATCTATCACTTGATAATTTATCTTTTTAGAAAGAAATGTAAACACCTCATCATTACTAAGCATGTCACGATCACCTCTAATATAAATTATATAAAATTTCTTTAATAAAATAAAGTAATTATTTGACCATATTTACTATTTATGATAATTTTAATATGGAAAGGATAAGATATGAAAAAGAAAATTTTATTAATAGTTATTTTATTGTTATTCATAACAGGATGTAATACAAAAACAAAGGAGAATAGTAAAATGTTAAAAGGAAAACATAATGTAGAAATAGCCATAAAAGATTATGGAATAATAAAAGTAGAGCTTGATGCTGATAATGCCCCTATTACTGTTACAAATTTTGTTAGTTTAGTAAAAAGTGGTTTTTATGATGGATTAACATTTCATAGAATTATTAAAGATTTCATGATTCAAGGTGGTGACCCTTTAGGAAATGGAACTGGAGGATCAGAAGAAACAATAAAAGGTGAATTTAAAAATAATGGTGTAAATAACACCATCTCACATGTAAGAGGTGTAATTTCTATGGCAAGAGGTCAAGATTACGATAGTGCCAGTAGTCAATTCTTTATAGTACATAAAGATAGTACATTTCTTGATGATGAATATGCTGCTTTCGGACATGTAACAGAGGGAATGGAAATAGTTGATAAAATATGTGAAGATGCTAACCCAACCGATGATAACGGCACTATCGAAAAAGAAAATAAACCTATTATTGAAAGTATAAAATATATAAACTAAAAAACATTTAGATAAAATAAGACCCCACTCTTAAAGAGAGTGAGGTTTTTACTTTTTTAAATAAAAGCACTAACTAAAAATATTATAAAAATTATTATTCCTTCTAAAATAATTTTCTTCTTATCCTTCGTTTTCCTAATTCTATTCCATAATTCATTGACAAGTATATATGTAAACATTCCAAATGTAATAGAAAGGAAACATCCAAATATTAAAGCATTTAAATTACTGTTTAAAATAAATCCAATAATTCCACCACATATTATAGATAAAAAATAACAAAAACTTACCAATATTTTCTTTTTAACTGAAATAGATTCTTGATTTATTAAATAAGAAATCAAAAAACTGAATAGTCCTACTCTAACAATCGCTGATATTGTACTATTTATACCAGAATTAACATTATTAAGTGTTATATTATAAACATCTATTCCAATCATAATATTATATACTGCAAAACAAATAATACTAAGAAAACCTATATGCCAATAATTATTTTTCAATTCTTTTTTCAAAAGTTTATTATCATCATGATATGGTAAAAAGTTATCAATTACTTTAATAATAATAAAACCTACTACCAAAAAAATTAAAAATAAATAAAAATTCATAAAATCTAAGCAATTATATATTAAAGGAAAAATATAAATAATAATAATTGCTAAAATTGTAAAAAATAATACTTCTAATATAATATTGTCAATCTTTTTCTTCTGTTTTTTATTAAAAAGAAAGGTAACTAAATAACCAATAATTGCAAATATAAATATAGTCCCTATTAAAATTAAACCACATAATTCTTTATTCATAAAAATCTCCTAAAAAAATACTACTAATAAAACAATAATCGCAAGAATAATTCTATATATCATAAAAGCCTTAAAGTCATGGTTATCCAAATACTTAAGTAAGAATTTAATACATATTAATCCTGTTATAAAAGCAGATATAACCCCTATTAAGAAAATTCCAATGTTATTAGCAATAAGAGTCCAAGTAGTCTTTTTTAATAACTTTAATGCTACTGCACCAGCAACAACAGGTGCTGATAAATAAAATGAAAACTTAGCAGCATCATCTCTTTTTATACCCAAAACTCTTGCAGTAGCAATAGTGGTACCACTTCTAGAAAAACCGGGGATTAGAGCAAAAACTTGACTACAACCAATTAAAATTGCATCCTTTAAAGTAATATCTTCTATTTTTCTCTTACTCTTACTATACTTATCTGCTAAATAGATAATAACACCCATGATAATAAGTGCTGCTGCGATTAAAACATAACTTTTACGAACAATATTATCAATAACATCCTCAAATAAAACTCCTACTATAGCAGCAGGTATTGTTGCAGCAACTAAATACCATAAAATTTTACCATGTTTATCTTTTACTCCTTTAGTAAAACCTTTACTTATCATTTCAATAAATTCTTTATAGAAAAATACTAAAATAGCAAATAATGTTCCTAAATGAAGAGCAATATCAAATGTAAGTTCCACATTAGAACTCATAAAATTGCCAATACCAAACAAATCTCTAAAAATAATTAAATGAGCACTTGAGGAAATTGGTAAAAATTCAGCAATTCCTTGAATTATTCCAAGAATAATAATAGATATTGTATGCATATTATTCATCTCCTAACTTATAGCCAACTATACTACCAACTATAAATAGTAATATTCCAACTATAATTTGACCAAGATTTACACTATTACCACCAAGTCCAATAAACAAAACTATTATTGATGAAATAATAAATCCAAGTATTGCATAATAAGTTAATGTTTCATATTTATTAAGTAAATATTCTATTAGTTTTGCAATTAAAATAATTCCTACCAATACACCTATACCAAAAGGAATAAGAATAGTTAAATTATGAGTTAATAAACTAAAATTAGTAATATTACTAATCGTATTCAAAATTGGTTTATAAAAACCTAAAAGCATTAAAACAAAGCTACCACTAATACCCGGAATGACCATAGTTGCAGCAGCAATCATACCAACTAAGAATATTATACCAATCATTCCAATATTTAAATTACTCAAAGAAACTACATTATTACCAGTTTTAGCAAATGCTAAAATCATAACTAAAGCAAATGTTGCTAGAAAAGAAATAATATAACTTCCTTTTTTCTCTTTATTTTTAACATTTCTATATATAAGTGGTACTCCACCAACTATTAAACCTATAAAAAACAACGTCGTTGGTATCGGAAAATTATTTAACGAGTAATTAATTATTTTACTCATTGCCAAAATAGAAATAACTGCTCCTATTCCAACAGGAATAATAAACTCTAAATTCTTTTTTAAATTAGTAAACAAATGACTAACTGTATTAATTAATTGTTCATATATTCCAAGAGTAATAGCAAGAGTTCCTCCACTAACTCCCGGAATAATATTAGCGATACCCAAAACAAACCCCTTAACCATCAAAATCATTTTTTCTTTCATATTAAATTAATCTCCTAGTTTTCTAGTGCATCCATAATAAGTGGAACTACATTCTTTTTACGAGAAACACAATTTTCAATAAACATTCCTTCACTACATTCCATATCATAGGCCATATTCATAATTTCATTAGCCTTCGTATTAAATAATACATAACTACCATTCTTTATAATATCTGTAACATATAAAGCCACTAATTGATAATTATTAGCCTCACTTACTTTATCTAACACTTTAATATATTCATCTTGATCTTTTTTTATATCATCAAAATTCATTGTAAAAAATTGACCTATTGCAAAACTTTTACCATTTACAGTAAATAACTTATAATCGTTGTATAAAACATCTTCTATACTCATACCATCAAGTGATGTACCTGCTTTTAAAAGATCCATACCATACTCTTTATAATCAACTCCTGCAATTTTACTTAATTCGTTTACTGCTAAAACATCTCTTTCTGTTGCAGTTGGGCTTTTCAAAATAAGAGTATCAGATAAAATACCAGAAAGTAACATACCAGCTATTGATTTTGGAATTTCTTCATCTTTTTCCTTATACAAATTATAAACAATAGTACAAGTAGAACCAACTGCCATATTTCTAAAATCAATAGGTTGATTAGTAGTAATACTTCCTAAATTATGATGGTCAACAATTTCCATTATTTCAGCCTCATCAATACCATCAACAGTCTGAAGTTTTTCATTGTGATCTACTAAAATTACTTTTTTAGGATGCTTACTGTTTAAATCAGTTATTCTCAAAAGTCCTAAACATTTGTTATTTTTATCAACAATGGGATAATTAGTATGACGAAGTTTTTCATTAATATCTAGTACATCATCAACATAATCAGTTTGATCAAAACTAGTAGGATTATAATTTCTAACCATTGTCTTCATATAATTACTTAAAGCTACTAATTTAGCAATATGGAAACTATCATAAGGACTAACAATTATATTAACCTTATTCTTTTTAGCAATAGCCAAATGTTCCTCCATAATTTCACTGTCACCAGCAATAATAATTAATTTAACTCCAGAATTAACTGCATATTCCAAAATTTTTGGTCTATCACCTACGATTAAAACACGATTATTGTCTAATTGAACAGTATTTAAAAAAGTTTCATTTTTATAACTAGCAACTAATAAATCACCAGAAATCTCCTCATCAAAACGATAAACTTCCTTTGCATTTAATACACTAAGTAAATTATCATAAGAGGTATATAAGTGTGTATCTTTATCAGTAATAAAAGCATGAATCAAATCTTTTATTGTGATAAGTCCAACAAAACTACCATCATTTTTAACAATAGGAATACCAGTTAATCCTTCCTTCAACATATATTGATAACCAGTATAAATAGATTCATTTTCGTTTAAAACAAAATCCTTATGGTAATCAATATCCTTTAATTGTAATTTAACATCATTTAAATACTCTGGCTTTGAAACTTTAAAATAATCAAGAGCATATTCAGTTTCTTTATTAAGTTGTCCAAGAACTCTTGGTTCAGTTTCTTCTCCAAGCCTATTTTTTAAATAAGAAAGCGCAATACAACTCGTAACAGAATCAGTATCTGGTTTCTTATGTCCAAAAATATATGTCTTCTCCATTTTTACATCTCTCTTTCTCTGTTAAATTGTACCATAAATTATATTTGTTGAAAAGACTATTCAACAAGAAAAAAAGAGCATAATTACATACTCTTATCAATAATCGAAACAACAAATTGATTTTCTTTTTTATTAAAGGATATTTTATAATCCTTATAATGTTCAACATCAAGATCAAATTCTATAGGACCATATAATTCTGTTACAGACTTTCTTAATACATCCGGTCTAGTACAAGCACAAGAAATAAGTAAAGTATTTCTCCCCGGTAAGACATATAAATACGTTTTACCAGAAACATCCTTAACCATAGCACGTTCACCATTTACCTTTTGAACCTGAATAATACTAGATTTTATCCCAATAACTTTTTCTAGTAGTACCTTTCTAGCTTGAGGATTATCTTTAAGCCAAAAATCAACCTCCTTCTTTCTTTTATGTTTAATTATTAAACAAAATGCAATTCCTAAAAAAATAATAGCTAAACAAACTAATATTACTAAATCATCACTCATAATTACCCTCCTAAATTAATTACAAACAAGTTTATACTTAGAATCAAGAATAGAATATAAATACACTTCAACCACTTTATTAGTAATATGTTCAATATATCTTCTATAACCATTTAACTGTTCAACATAAGCATTATCATCTATATTTTTAAGTTTATAATCAACAATAATAACTTTATCTTCCCTTTCAATCAATAAATCAATAATACCATGAAAAACATCTAAATCAGACTCATACATAAACTCATACTCTTTATAAAACTTCTCATTTATATTATTTTGGATTAAATCACTATCTAAAAATTTTTCTACTTTATCCCTAATAAAAGGAGAAATGTTAAATAAATCTAATCTTGGATTTCTAAAATCTACTTCTTCTAAAACTTCATGAATTTTTGTCCCAAATTCTAATAGTTTATTCTCATCCGCAGTTCTAAATTTTACCTCAGACTTTGAAAAATGTTTTTCCGTAATTATGCTCGGACTAAATTCTACCTCTGATACAGCAATTATATCATCATTAGACAAATCAATTTTACTACTTTGTACCGAATATAAATACTCTTTACTATAACCAACATCATCAATAAATTCAACATAATCAGTTAATTTATACCAAATACTTTTCAAAATACTATAAAAAGACATATATTTTTTTCTAACATAAGATGGAACAATAGAAAAATCAAAATTATTATATTCTAAAACTTCTGGACAAACCATTATCATATGTTCCTTGCATCTAGTAAGTGCAACATAAAAAAGTCTAATTCTCTCACTAACCTCTTCATTAGTATCAAGCATTTTATAAAGTTGTTTTTGAATAGTATCCTTGCTTTCATCTTCTAACATATTTGGTAAAATAATACCATAATGATTATTAAAAATAACTTTTTCTTTTTGATCTCTTAAATTAAATCTATTTTGTAAATCTGCAAAGTAACAAATAGAAAATTCAAGTCCCTTAGACTTATGAATACTCATAATCTTAACAGAATCTCCAGAATCATTACTATTATCATATTTTATATCATAATCCTTTTCAAGCACTTTATTTAAATAATACATGACATCATCAACCGTTGAACCATTCTCCTCTAAATCCCCAATTAATTGATCCAAATATTCAATACACTTCTCACACTTCACAACATCAACTGTTGTAAGAATTTTTTCATAATAATTATATTTAGAAAGAATAAGTCTAAATATCTCCTTAGCAGGCAAATAGTTAATTTCATCTTTTACTGCAAGTGCAATTTGGACAATATCTGTATTAATAAAATCTTGTTGTTTAAAAATAGAAAATAGTTTATCATCATCATAATTAAATAAATAACTTCTAGCAACAGCCATAAAAGAATATCGAAAATCAACATCATAATTATTATGATAAACACACATAACTAACTTAAGTAAATTGTAAATAACAAGAAAATCAGCAGTATTATTTATCTTTTCTTCCCTATAAACAGTAAGAGGAACATTTAAATATTCAAATATTTTCTTATACAAATCAAAATTTTTCTTCTTATCCATTAAAATAACAAAATCATTATAAGTAACTTTTCTTAAGATTTTTTCATCTTTATCAAATATTTTATAATTAGTATCCATTTTCTTCTTTATATCTCTAGCAATAATAAAAGCTTCTTGGCAAACATCCGGTATTTCATTATTCTTACTATAAGTATATATTTTCAAATCATAATTTTGACTTGTTTTTCCTTCTTCATTATAACTTGTATTACCAAAAATAGCTTGATGTCCATTTTTATAATCAGCACCACCGATTTCATCATCCATTACATCACAAAAAAGAAGATTAATATTAGAAAGTACTTCTTCTCTACTTCTAAAATTTTTATTTAAATCTATTTTAAAACCGGCCTTCTCATCAACACTATAAACATCATACTTATTTTTAAATATATAAGGATTAGCATTTCTAAATCTATAAATAGACTGTTTAATATCTCCAACCATATAAACATTATGATCACTAATAAGAGAAATAAAAGTCTCTTGTGTATCAGAAGTATCCTGATATTCATCAATTAGTATTTCCTTAAAAGAAGATTTAATTTCACTACAAATATCATGATGCTCTTTTACAAGTTTAATAGCTAAATGACTAATATCATTAAAATCATACAATCCTTCTTGACTCTTTTTTAGACTCATTCCCCTATTTAATTTTGCTAAAATATTTACTATAACACTCGTATCAGTATAAGTAGACATAAGTTCATTTTTAATTGACTCAGTACTATCATAAATACACATCTTTTTCAATTCATCACGAGTCATTTTAATTTTTTCATTAATTTCCTTTGCGTCATCATCATAACCATTCGCTCTAGGTAAATCAAAAAGTTTTATATTAGATGCAATTTCTTCATAATTATTACACTTCAAAATTTGGCAAGTTGAACTAATCATTTTTTTTAGTTTATCTTCATCAAGCAAACTTTCAATTTCTAAAATAAGTTCCTTAAAATAGTTAAACTGTTCATAAACTTTAGTAATATATTCATCTATTAAACTATTTATAAATTCTTCACTATAATATTTTCGCATATAATTATCAAGAAATTCTTCTCTATCATACTTCAAATCTATCTTATTAGAAAGATTCATAATTACATTAACAAAATCAATATCATCCTTTAAGGAAAATTTACAGATTAAATTTTTAAAATCATTATCCTTAGATGAATAATACTCATTCATAATAGATTCTAGAATATTTCTCTTAGTAATATCTAATAAAACACTATCACTAATCTTTATATCATTACTAACCCCTAATATATAATGGTACTTTTTAACTAGTGATAAACTATAACTATCAAAAGTAGTAATATAAGCACTATCTATTAATTCAACCTCATCCATTAAATTGTTTTGAATAAGTTTTTTTCGGATTCTATCCTTCATTTCTTGGGCAGCAGCCTTTGTAAAAGTTAGTATCAATAATTCATTAATATGTGTACCCTCTTTGACTTTTCTTAAAACTCTCTCTGATAAAACTGCCGTTTTTCCACTTCCTGCACCTGCTGAAACTATTACATTATTACCTTCAATATCAATAGCTCTTTGTTGTTCATCAGTCCATCTATTAGCCACCTTATTCACCTCCCAAAAAACTTAAATCATTTACTTTTTCTAAATATTTATAATTATCCTCTATAACATAACATAAATCCCTATATTTACAATATTTGCAACTAACATCTTTCTGATCTATTCTTTTAGGATCTATTTCAAAATTACCATTTATAATTTCTGATAATGTATTATATATTATTTTTTCAGTATATTTAAAAATATTATTTTCATCTTCCCTTGTCAAAAGTTTTGTAAATCTAGAAAAGCCACTCTTGGTTACCTTCATAGAGCGAATAACTTTACTATCAGTATACTCATGATCAAGATGACTCAAAACTTCTTCATCATTAGTTGAATATCCAACTAATTTTAAATTATCCCGCATTTTATCTAAATAATCCTTCTTACCATCATAACTAACATTACCCATAAAAACCTTTTGATAGTACATTCCTGCTAAAATAGGATTTTCAAAAATATTAGCTTTTTCTACCAAATACAAATAAGTTGCAAGCTGCATTCCTATACCATACTTAATATTATTAATATTAGCATCAAACGAACCAGTTTTATAGTCAACAAGAGAAAAGTAAGTATTATTTCCATCTTTATAATACATTATCTTATCTATTTTACCAGTAAAATAAGCTTCTATTTTATCAGAATTCAAAGGAATAATGATATTTTTTTCATAATAACTATTCTTAAAATCAGTATACATTCTCTGCTCTTTAATAATATCTAGTTCCTTTAGCAAATTAACTTTTAATCTTTCCAAGAAGAAAGACTCCTTAATAGATAAAGTTTTATCCTTTAAAAAACGATTCCATTCAACATCAAAATCAAAATCATCTTCAAAACACACTTCCAAAACATGATGAAACAAATTTCCAATTAAAGTAGCAAAACTATCCTCAAAAGGATCTAGTTTTAAAACATAATTAATATAATATCTAAATTTACATAAATTATAAGTATTCATACTTGTATAAGAAAGATTAATCTTTTTCATATATTCCAACAATTTCTTTTTATTTATTCCTGTAAAAGAATTTGAATATGTATTATACAAAATATTACTTTTATACGTTTTATATAATTGTTTCAAATATTTATTTTCTTCACCATACTTATAATAATTATCTAAAAAAATAGAAAGACTTCTTAAATTATAACTATTTGAATACAAAAAACTATTAACATTATACTTTATAACATCCATAGAATAATCTGTAATCATACTGCTTGGATAAAATTTATCTTTAAAACTACTAAGTTTATAACTAATATATAAATTTGATATATTGCTTAAATATTTAATAGTAATTTCTTTTTCTCTTTTATTTTTTTCTCTAGTACTAAAAAGATTTACTTCCTCCTTATCACAATCCGTAATATAATTTTCATCTTTATACATAATAGGTAAAATATTCTCATTAAATCCTAAAACAAAAACATAATCATCATCACTAAAACTTCTTTCAAATAGATCTACAACATGCACACTTTCTCTATATTTAGTACCCTCTAAATATGTTTTCTTTATTTCATCCTGCAAAAACAACTTATAATTAGTATCATCTTCTACATAAACCAATTTATTCTTTACTCTAACAAGTTTATTTATTATTTCAGAATTTTTATCATTCATATCAGGAAGCAAATCACTCTCAAGATAATTTTTTACTAAAAATGTATTATAAATACTATTTCTAGTAGACATTGTAATTGGTATATTAAACATTTTAAAGAACTTATCCATTATATAAAAATACTCATCATTACAATTAGAAATAAAAATATGATTCAAACTAACACCAGATTTATATAAATCTATAATCTTATAAATAACATAACACACCTCATCATTTATATCATTGCATTCATAAACTTTAAATTTCTTATCAATATAATCCTTAGTAATAATTTCTGCATTCAACTTCTTAAATACATCTAATAAATACTTTTCTAATTTTGGATAACACATAACCATAATATTTTTGTTTTTTAAATACTCTTTAAAGTAATTATTAAATTCAAGTAAATTATTACTAATAAGTTTATTCTTTATCTCTCTTAAAAACTCAAGTTTCTTACTATTATATTTTTTATTAATATCAATAAAATATAAATTTTCCATATACATTTTACTAATATCTAAAGAAAGTTTATACTCATTCATAACAAAAGAAATCGCTCTATAATCATATTTATAAAAATAATTATCTATAAAACTTTGAATATTAATAAATTTAATATCAATAAGTTTGTTAATACTTTTTAAAATATTATTCTTCTCTGCATCCGGGCAAATTATTAATAAGTTATCATTATAATGCATAATATACCATACCACCTTCCCCTTTAATATATCATTTTTTATATATAAATTTCAATCGAACAAAACAATTTTAAGACATAAAAAAAAGAACATTACTGTTCTCTAAGTGAACTTATAAATTTGCTTAAATCATAGAATGAACCATCACTTTTATAAGCTAAAATAGTTCCTATTACAAAATCATAATTAGCTACTGTATAACCAACATTTGTAAATCTAATTATATCACTTACGCCATCTAATGACTTAACTTCAAAGTTTTGATTATCAATAATATTCTTAACTGGAACATATTTTACACTGCCGTCTTCTAGTAAAAATAAATATACTATATCATAACCCTCAAATCCTAACCTAGCTCCATAAAAATCAACAACACCTTTATCAAAAGTCATATCGTAATCCTTATAACCAACAGAAGCCATATTATTACTAAATCCATTATTATTTAAAACATCCCAACTAACATATACTTTTACTTTCTTATTATCAGATGAATCTGTAGAAAAACTTATTCCATCCAAAATTGCGGATTCCTCAAAACTAATACCAGTACTATTTTTTATATCATCATTATTTAAAGACTTACTCTTATCAAATTTAACAGATGCTGTATTCTTCTTCTCTTCAGAACTATTTTGAACAGTTGCAGAACTACCTGTAGTAATCTTTTTATCATACAAGATAAACATTCCAATAAGAGCAATTATAACTATTATAAGAACAACAACTAAAACAATTAACCCTTTACTACTTTTTTCTTTTTTATTATCCATAAACACTCACCTTTCCTATTATCAAGGATAAATGTAAATAAACAATTAGTCAATAATTAAAATTAATTTTTAATGTAAAGTAATGTAAATAAAAAATAGGTATATTATACCTACTTATTTTTAAAAGAAAAAAAGACTTAAGCCTCTTTCTTTTCTACTACTATTTGTCCTTTGTAGTTACCACATTTTGGGCAAACTCTATGAGGTTTAATTACTTCACCACAGTTTGTACATTTAGTAACACCAGGCATTTCCATAGCATTATGAGCTCTTCTCATTCTTTTTCTTGTCTTTGAAACCTTACGGAATGGTACAGCAAATAATTGAATATCTAAAGTCATCATTTTATCACTCCTCTCCAAAATCTTTTAACAATTCATTAAAAGGATTGCTTTCATGAGTATGGCTATCTTCACTCACCAAGCGCCATCCATCTCCATGAAATTTACTGAGATCCTCGACCTTAGTAAACTTTAGGGGAACCTCTAGTACAATATTTTCCCACAAAATCTCTAAAATATCAAGACTATTTGGACAATTTCCTAAAATTTCTGTTAAACTACCCTCTATTTTAAAAGAAAATGGATATCCTACTTCTTCCATAGAAATAGAATCTAACAAAATCATTTCACCAGAAACAGCTAAATCTATAAAATCATCATCATCAGTTTCTCTTCTAATAAATCCTTTTGCTTTCACAAAATTAAAGCCTTTTATATCAGTATCCTTATAATATTCCAATGGAAAATTAATATCTTCATCAATAGTTATTTCAGAAACAGTATTACTATGTAAAATTCCCAAATCAATATTCATTATAAATCACCACAACAAGTATATAATTTTTTAAAAACAAAAGCAATTATTTTTTTAATATAAAAACATTTTTTGCAAAAATATCTGAAATATGTTAAAATACTTTCACAATATTCATAAAGGAGTGATACTATGGCAGTAGGTATAATAGCAGAATATAATCCATTTCATAATGGACATCTCTACCACCTAAAAAAAATAAAAGAAATGTATCCCTCTGAAGAAATAATTTTAGTATTAAGTGGTAACTTTACCCAAAGAGGAGACGTTTCTATTATAGACAAATGGCAAAAAACAAAAATAGCCTCTTTAATGGGAATTGATTTAATCGTAGAACTTCCCCTTCCATTTGCAATTCAATCAGCAGATTTTTTCAGTTATGGAGCAATTACTATTTTAGAGAAATTAAAAGTAGATAAATTTGTATTTGGAAGTGAAAACGATGATATTGAAACACTTACAACAATAGCAAAATGTCAATTAGAAAATAATGATTTTGATAAACTTGTTAAAATATATTCAAAATTTGGAGAAAATTATCCAACAGCAATTTCAAAAGCAATATATGATTTAACAAATAAAAAAGTAAATACACCAAACGATCTTTTAGGAGTAAGCTATATAAAAACAATTATAAAAAATAATTACAAAATTAAACCAATCATTATAAAACGTACAACAGATTATCACAAAGAAAAATTACAATCAATTACAAGTAGTACCACAATAAGAAATTACTTAAAAAATAATGAAAATATCGATATAGCAATACCAGAAATCGAAAAAGAATTTTTATCAAAAGAAAAATTGCATTTTATTGATGACTACTTCACCTTACTAAAATATAAAATAATATCAGAAGAAGATCTGAGTATCTATCAAACAGTAGATGAAGGAATAGATAAACTATTAAAGAAAGTAATTTTAGAATGTTCAACTTATGAACAACTAAAAGAAAAATTAAAATCAAAAAGATATACATATAACAAAATTTCTAGGATGCTTCTTCACATATTATTAGGATACACCAAAGAACAAAATAATCTTTTTAAAGAAATACAATATATCAGAATATTAGGTTTTAATGAAAAAGGACAAAAATATTTAAATAAAATAAAAAAAGAAATAGAAATACCTATTCTTAGTAAATTTGAAAAAAACAACAAAATGTTAGAATTTGAATTACATTCAACAATAATTTACTCACTACCAAAAAATGAATTTTTCTTAATAAAAGAAGAATATAAAAATCATTTAAATAAAAAAGGAGATTAAAAAATGATAAGAACAAAGAAAAAAGGATTATTAATTGTTATTTCAGGACCATCAGGAAGTGGTAAAGGAACAATTATAAAAGAACTATTAAAAAACAATAAAAATATATGGTTATCAATTTCATGTACAAGCAGATTACCAAGACCAAAGGAAGTTAATGGAAAAGATTATTATTTTCTAACAAATGAAGAATTTGAAAAGAAAATAGAAAATAATGAAATGCTAGAATACGCAAAATATGGCGATAACTATTATGGTACTCCTAGAGAGTATATCAAAAACCATCTTGATAATGGAGAAGATGTAATTTTAGAAATAGAAATACAAGGAGCCTTAAAAATCAAAGAAATATTACCAGAAACACTATTTATCTTTATACTACCACCTAGTATGGAAGAGTTAAAAAAACGTCTAATAGGAAGAAATACCGAATCAATGGAAAAAATAGAAAAACGTTTTGCAACAGCATATAATGAAATAAATGAAGTAAGTAAATACAACTATGTAATAGTAAATGACAAAGTAATAACTGCAGCATCAAAAATAGATGCAATAATAACAGCAGAAAGATGTCGTGTAGATCGTATAGAAGAAGTATTCTTAAATACTAAAGAAGAAAAAATACATGAAAGCATAATAGATAAAGACTTTGTTAATAATGATATAAAACTATAAAAAAAGATTCATATAATAACGTGAATCTTTTTATTTGCCCGTAAGTTCAACAGTATAAATATTAGCTCTATTAATCTTTTTTATTTTAACTTTTTGATGTTTCTTATCATAAACGTCAAATAAATCACTTACTAATATATGCTTATCAAACTCACTATCATATAAATCTGTTAAATTATTTTTAGAACAGATCGCATCTACTTCCTCATTTTTTTTAAAATTACTAATCAAAATTTGATATTTAGTTTTATAATCAGTTTCATTATTTTGATGTAATTGCAATAGCCTACTTAATTGTTCTAATTGGTATTTCCTATTAGCAAAAAACATTTTACTATCAATATAAGTCAAATATTCATTATTAAAACTACTAATACAAACATGGCAATTTTCCACTTGAGAATTAATATTTCCATAACCATTTAGTTGTTTAAGAACATCTTCACTTAAATCTAAACAACCATCATAGAAAATTCCAGAGTCCTTTTTAATAATAGTAATCTCTGACTCATTATCATAAAAATAATAATTATCTTTAAGTTCATCGCCAATTTGCAATTTCTCATTAAAATTAGTATTTTGAAAAGAAATTATTTGAGGATCAAACGTCTTTATAGAAGAACAAACTTGTTTAATAGTACCTCTACTGCTTTTTGTAATTACTTTATATTTCTTATTTAAGTCAACATGAACTAATTTAAACCTTTTCATTACATCCTCCTAAAAAAATTAGCTTCAATAGAAACTAATTTTTAATAACTTTAATTAAATTTCTTCAATCTTCATAAAGTTTGTAGTTTTTAAACCAGTATTAGGGAAACCACCAGTAATAATAATTTTATCTCCCTTATTTAAATCCATAAACTCTTTAGCTCTATTAACACCATCAGTAACTAATTCATCAGTAGAATCATATTCAGGTGTTACAACAGGATAAACACCCCAATTTAATGATAATCTACGAGCTACTCTCTCGTTTGGAACTGGTGCTAAAATATATGCATCTGGTTTTAAATTACTAATTTTTTGAGCTGTAAATCCACTCATAGTAGCAGCAACTATAACTTTAACATCTAAATCATCTGCACTTGAAACAACACCTTTTGCAATTAAATCATGCATTTCATGACTAGTTTCAACATCATAACTTCTTGCATATTCATCATAATGTTCTTCAGCAACTTCACATATTTCACCTAAATATTGAGAAGCTAAATCTGGATGAGCACCGATTGTTGTTTCATCACTTAACCATACAGCATCTGCTCCATCAAATACAGCAGTAGAAACATCAGTAAGTTCTGCTTTTGTTGGTCGAGAATTTTTGCACATACTCTTTAACATTTCTGTTGCAACAATACATGTTTTACCTTTTTCACGACATTTTCTAATAATTTCTTTTTGTAAAATTGGTACTTGGATAAATGGTACTTCAACACTCAAATCTCCTCTAGCAACAATAATACCATCTGTTTCATCTATAATAGCATCTATATTTTCAATAGCTTTTGCAGTTTCTATCTTAGATAATATTTGCATATCAGGTTTACCATATTTTTCTAAAAGAACTCTAGCAGCTTTAACATCATCAGCAGTAGAAACAAATGAAATTCCTAAGAAATCACCATCATGCTCACAAGCATATTTAATATCTTCTTCATCATCTTCTGATATAAATGGAATATTTAAATCTACTCCCGGAATATTTACACCACGTCTACTAGATAATGTAGCATCATCTAAAATTTTACATGTAACTCCATCATCTTCTACAGAAATAACTTCTAATCTAACAAAGCCATCATTTAATAAAATAGCAGTTCCTACTTTTAAATTATCAATAACTTGAGGGAAATTAAAACTTATTCTCTCTGAGTTACCAACAACAGCTTCTCTTACAATTCTAATTGTATTACCAGCAACAAAATCAATAGAATCGTTTTCAAAATTACAAGTTCTTAAATCTGGTCCCTTTGTATCATACAAAAGAGCAACATTAATTCCTAATTCACGACGAGCTCTATAAACTAGTTCTTCATCTTGTTTGCGTTCCTCTAATGTAGCGTGGGAAAAGTTAACTCTCACAACATTCATACCATTTAAAACTAATTTTTTAAATACATCCCATGATTGAGTAGCTGGTCCAATACCACAAATCATTTTTGTTTTCTTCATTATATTCACTCCATTTCTTATTGATACCATTAAATTATACACTAAATATAACAATTTGAAAAGTTTTTTATCTTAACTTATTCATAAAATTTCAAGAGAAAGACATTACTTTTGACAATTAGGACAATAATATGTTCCTCTACCATCAACTTTTTCTTTTACAATATGCCTACCACATTTAGGACAAAAGCCATTCTTTTTGCCATGTACTAATAATTCATTTTGAAAAAGTCCATGAACACCTTCCTCTGATGTAAAACTTTTTATAGTAGTTCCACCCATTTCAATAGCCTTATCAAGAACCTTTCTAGTATTAGTTATAATATTTAAACAATCACTTTCAGCCAAATCCTTAGCCTTATGATATGGACTAATTCCACTCAAAAACAATATCTCATCATCATAAATATTACCAATACCAGTAATTATAGACTGATCAAGCAAAACCGTTTTAATAAACTTATTTCTCGATTTAAACTTATCAAGTAAATAAGAACTAGTTAATTTTTCATCATCAAACTCATATCCTAAATCCTTTAAAGGAGTATCTAGATAAAGTCTATCTTTATCAGTCAAATACATCTTACCAAACTTTCTAACATCATGATAACGCATTTGAACATCATCCGTAAATGTAAAAATTACGTGTTCATGTTTACATCTGTCATCACTTGGATATCTAAAAGTAAATTTTCCTTCCATTCTAAGATGAATAAGTAAAATATAATCACTAAGTTCAAATACTAAGAACTTACCTCTTGTATTAATATTTAAAATCTTTTGACCCTTCAATTTATTTTTAAACTCTTCCACACTAGGCATAGCTATAATATTAGGCCAATAAACATCAACATTCTTAATCTCTTTTTGTAATATTTTTCTTTTTAGTGCTTTACTAACCGTAATAACTTCTGGTTTTTCAGGCATTTATATCATCTCCATTACTTAGCTTCATACCAATTTTTTCCTGTTTCAATCTCCACTCTTAATGGTACAGATAATTTATAAGTATTTTCCATAATATCTCTAACTAAATTAGTAACCTCTTCTTCTTCATTTTTATATACATTAAAAATAAGTTCATCATGCACTTGTATTAGCATTTTACTTTTTAATTTTCTCTTATTCAATTCATTATATACTTCAATCATAGCTTTCTTTAAAATATCTGCAGCAGTTCCTTGAATCGGTGTATTCAAAGCCATTCTTTCACCCTGACTTCTAATCATATAATTACGATTACTAAGTTCTGGAATAACCCTTCTTCTATTCATTAAAGTAGTAACATATCCATTTTTATATGCTTCTTCTTTTTCTTGTTCCATATATTCACTTATTCCGGGATAAGTACTTAAATAATTTTTCAAGAAACCTTTAGCATCCTTAATATTAATACCCAAATCTTCACTAAGACCAAAACTACTAATACCATATAATATACCAAAATTAACAGCTTTTGCAGTACGTCTCATGCTTTTATTAACATCACTTTCTGCAACTTTAAATATATCAGAAGCAGTTTTAGTATGAATATCCTTATCATTTATAAAAGCATCCTTTAAATGTTTTACACCAGACATATGAGCAAAAACTCTAAGTTCAACTTGGGAATAATCACTAGAAAGAAGAACACAACCATCATCAGGAATAAAAGCCTTACGAATAAGTCTTCCATAATCATCTCTAATAGGAATATTTTGAAGATTAGGACTAACACTAGATAATCTTCCCGTTCTAGTTAAAGTTTGATTAAAAATAGTATGTATTCTACCATCTTCTCTAACTTCCATTTTCAATCCCTCTGCATAATTAGTATAAAGTTTTGCAACAGTTCTATACTCAAGTATTTTCCCTACAATAGGATGAATATCTATAATTTTATCCAAAATATCTTTGCTAGTAGAATAATTTTGATCCTTTATCTTTTTAGGATATGGTATTTGTAACTTATTAAAAAGAATATCTCCTAGCTGTTTAGGACTCATAATATTGAAACTGCAACCAGCATAAGAAAATATCTCATCACTCAAACTATTCATCTTAGCACTTAATTCAATACTTAAATCATTCAAATAATCTTTGTCTACTTTAATACCAGTAAGTTCCATATCAGCTAACACAAAACTAAGTGGCATTTCAATATTTTTAAATAAATCCATTTCATTATATTTTTCAAGCTCACTTAAAATATCGTCTTTACTATCATAAATAAACTTAGCCTTCAACGAGCACAATTTTTCCAAAGTTTCTCTTCCAACCAACTTAGGTCTTTTAAGACTTCCAAAAACATCATCATAATAATCTATATCATAATCAAAACTTTTAGCAAGAAAACTAATATCATCTTTAACTGTATAATTCAATAAATAAGCACCAATCATAGTATCAAAAACAACATTATTTACAGTTATAGAATATTGATTTAAAGAAACTATACTCTTCTTAACATCGTAAGTATATTTACAACTATCATTACCAAAAATATCTTTTAAATCTAAAATGTCTTTTTCTAAAACAAAAGTAGCATTACTTCCATTATAAAAACCTATTCCTAAAATTTTTCCCTTACTATATCCCATTTGGTCAATTTCTATATAATAACTAAAATCTCTATCAAAATCAAAATCCTTATAATCAACCAATTCAACTTTATGTTCAACTACTTCAATTTTCTTCTCTTCTAAATCATCAAGTAAATTATATTTTTTTAATAAAGACTTAAATTCTAACTCCTGCAATATCTGTGCAAACTCTTTTTTATTTACACCATTATACTTTAAATCATTAAGTGAAAAATCTATAGGTACATCCTTATAAATAGTAGCTATTTCATAACTCATATAAGCATCATTTTTTCCATCTAATAATTTTTCCTTTACTTTACCACTAATAGAATCAATATTATTATACAAATTATCTAAGCTTCCATATTCACTTAATAATTTTATCGCTGTTTTTTCTCCTATTCCCTTCACTCCCGGAATATTATCACTACTATCACCCATAAGAGCTTTTATATCAACCATTCTTTTAGGTTCAACACCATAAGTTTTAAAGAATTCATTTTTATCCATTCTAATAAAACCACTACTCTTAAGTAATTTTACATCTACTTCATCACTAATTAATTGAAGTAAGTCTTTATCACTACTTACTATTGTAGCAATAAACTCATCTTCCATATCAACAATTTTACTAACAGTACCTATAATATCATCAGCTTCATAGTTATCTATTTCAAAATGTTTAATTCCCATTGCATCTAAAACTTCTTTTGCTTTTGGAAATTGAAGTTTCAACTCATCAGGCATTGCAGCTCTTCCTGCTTTATAAAAATCATACTGATCATGTCTAAATGTTTTTCCCTTATCAAACGCAACTAAAATATATTCAGGTTGTTCTTCTTCTAATATTTTATGAATCATAGTAATAAATCCATATACTGCATTTGTAGGAAATCCCTTTGAATTTTTCATAATAATACCACTGTAACTAGTCGCAAAAAAGCTCCTAAACAATAGATTATTACCATCAACTAATATTACTTTCTTCATCTAAATCACCTTTTCCTAACTTATTATAGCATGTCTTATTTTAAGTTTCTATAAAATCATTAAATATATTTTATCTTTTAAAACATTCGTTTGACTTTTTTTTTATGATATGATAATGTAAAGTTATAAGGAGAATGAGTATGAAAAAATTAACGGAAAGTCAAAGAAATATTTTACAAATAATAAAAAAATTAATCGCTAAAAATGGTTATCCTCCTACGGTAAGAGAAATCGGTAAAGAAGCTCATCGTTCTAGTCCTGCTACAATTCATTTTCACTTAAACAAGTTAGAAGAAAATGGTTATATTCAAAAAGGTGGTAGTAAAAACAGAACAATTAAATTACTAGTACCAAATGAATATTTAGAAAACAATGAAAAAACAGTAGACGTACCATTATTAGGAAAAGTAACCGCCGGAACTCCGATTGAAGCAATAGAAACACCTAATGAATTTTTCCCACTTCCAGCAAATATTATTTCTGGAAAAAAAGAAGTTTTTACATTAAGAGTAAGTGGAGAAAGTATGATTAATGTAGGAATCTTTGATAATGATATATTAATTGTAGAGAAAAAAAGTACTGCAGTAAATGGAGATATAGTAGTTGCAATGAATAATGATAATGAAGTAACAGTTAAAACCTATTATAAAGAAAATGATCATTTTAGACTACAACCCGAAAATGATACAATGGAGCCAATAATTCTAAAACAAGTAACAATATTAGGAAAAGCCATTGGATTATATAGAAAATTTTAGTACAAATAAAAGAACCTATTTATTACAAATAAGTTCTTTTATTATATAACTACTAATCAATAATCCAGCAGAGCTAGGTACAAAAGAATTAGAAGAAACAACTCCCTGAACCTTTTTAGGTAATTCTCTACTACACAATACCATTAATTTACCACTAATTTTTTCATCTCTAAAATATTTTCTAATGATTCTTGCTATTGGATCCCCTGCGGTCTTTCTTATCTCAACAATCTCTAATTTTGATGGATCCATTCTATTACCAGTACCCATAGAAGAAATAATAGGAATTTTATTCATAACAGCATACTTAATAACATGCTTTTTTGCATTAATATTATCACAGCAATCAACAAAATAGTCTATATCATTTTCAAAAAGTTTTTTATAATTATTTTCATCAATAAAAATGTCATAAGTTATAACATTACATTCAGGATTAATATCCTTTATTCTCTCTTTAAATACATCTACCTTTAACTTTCCAATAGTAGATGTTAGTGCAATAATTTGTCTATTAATATTTGTAATATCAACCCTATCAAAATCAACTAAAATTAAAGTACCTACTCCACATCTAGCTAAAGATTCACAGACATAGCCTCCTACTCCGCCAAGTCCTAAAATCAAAACAGTTTTATTAGTTAAACAATTAGTTTCCTCCTCACCAATTAGCAAAGATAATCTTTCAAACCTTTCATTAACCATTTGCTACTCCATAATATTTACTCTTATCAGTTTTAACTTTTATTTTATTATCATTATGAATCCAATTAAGTGTATCTTTATATACAATATTATATAAACGAGATAATTTAGAGTAAGTTTCCTGATTATTTTTAGCAATTAAATAATAATTATTAATATCCTTAGCCTCACGACTATTAGTAGCATTCAAACAATTTAAAACTCTTTCAAAATCCTCTACCTTAACAGAAGTCTTCGCAATAATTCTACAATCTACTAAGTTTAAAAAATTTAAAGTTTCTATCAAATCTTCCAAATGATTATCAATTAATGTTTTATGAAAATCTTCATCAATATTATCTGCAATAATTGCAAGTTTTTCAAGTTTAGAATCCGTAATATGATCTGCCATACCTATCTTTTTTAAATCCAAATAACGTCCCTTAATATTATTAGGAATTTCATTTTTTAAATCCAAAACCAAACTACCATAAAAATTATCAAGTCCTTTTGTTATTTTTAAAGGTGGAGGTGAAACCTGATATATATCATAAAATTGACTATTAGTTTCCTCCTTAGTAGAAATAAAATAATCATTTTTAGCCATCAAACTATTATATCTAATAAACTCAGTAATATTACAAGCCTCTTGATTCTTAGTATTATAATTAGATTGATTAAAAGAATTATAATTTACAATTATATCATTAGCATCTACATCATCATAACAAACTCTCTTTTTTACTTTTTCAATACGTTTAAGATTTATTTCAACATTTAATATTCTATCTTTATTTACTATTGGCATTACTAACATATAATCAACTCCAGCATTGGTTATTATATCATAAAACCAAAATAAAAACAATAAAAAAATGCCAAAGAAGCGGTCTTGGCATAACGATAAAACCTGCATTTACAGGTGGGTACATCTATCATATCTTTAGGATCCCTAAACATGTTTAGGTTTTCAACACCAATATGAATCAATATTCCCTTATCGTCACTTTAGTGGTTTTATATTTTGCTAGTATCGCATCCTTTAGCATATACATTCTATCTACATTTAAAATATACCATAATTAATCTATTATTGCAAGAAAAAAGGGATTAAAATTATCCCTTAATTTGATTCATAACTTCACTTGCAAAGTCTTCTTCTTTTTTCTCTATTCCTTCACCAACAGCAAAGCGAACCATCTTTTTAATAGAACCACCATTATTCTTAACATAAGTAGCAACATTAACACTAGAATCCTTAATAAATTCTTGATCTGCTAAACAAATTTCTTTATAAAACTTGTTAATTCTACCATTAACCATTTTCTCTGCAATATCTTGTGGTTTTCCTTCATTCATAACTTGTTCTTTAATTACATTTTTTTCGCGTTCTAACATATCTTCCGGAACTTCTTCTTTGCTAACACAAACAGGAGCCATAGCAGCTGCATGCATAGCAACATCTTTAGCAACTTCTTCAGTTGTATTTGATAAAATTACTAAAGAGCCAATCTTTCCACCCATATGAATATAACTACCAAAAACATCATTATCTTCTTTTGTTAATTTTGTAAATCTTCTAAAACTAATATTTTCACCAATTTTAGCAATTAAACTAATTAATTTATCATTTAAAGTTACATCGCCATCTTTGATTTTTAAAGCTTCTTCAACAGTAGTTGCTGAATTTTTTAATAAAACATCAGCTAAATAATCAACAAAATCAGTAAATTCACTATTTTTAGCAACAAAATCAGTTTCTGAATTAACTTCTACTATTACAGCATCATTACCAGCAGTTTTAATAGTACAAATTCCTTCTGCAGCAACACGTCCAGCTTTCTTTTCAGCTTTACTAATTCCTTTTTCTCTTAAGTAATCAATAGCCTTTTCCATATCACCAGATGTTGCTTCTAAAGCTTTTTTACAATCAAGCATACCAGCACCAGTACGTTCTCTTAATTCTTTAATATCACTTGCTTTATACATAAATTCCTCCTATTAGTTTAAAGCTTCAATTAACTCAGCTTTTTTCATTGTAGAATAACCTTTTACACCTTTATCCTTAGCTTTTGCTTTTAATTCAGCTAAAGTTAATTCTTCTAAGTTATTTGTAGAACTTTCTTCTACTTCATTAGAGTCTTCAACAACTTCTTTCTTTTCTACTTTTTCGTTCTTTTTAGTTTGTTTTTTATTTTTGTCTTCATCAGTTACAAAATCAACTAATTCTTTATCTGTTGCTTCACAAATAGCATTTGTAAGTACACCTAAAACAATTTTTACAGCACGAACTGCATCATCATTACCAGGAATAACATAGTCAACTAAATCAGGATCACAGTTAGTATCTACAATACCGAATACTGGAATACCTAAAATACGAGCTTCCTTAATAGCATTTTCTTCTTTACGAGGATCAACAATAACTAAAGCTTGAGGAAGTTTCTTCATTTCACGAATTCCTCTTAAGTTCTTGTTTAACTTCTCATATTCCTTTTTAATTTTAATAACTTCTTTCTTAGGTAAAACATCAAAAGTACCATCACTTTCCATTTTATCTATTTCATCCATTCTCTTAATTCTTGAACGAATAGTCTTAAAGTTAGTAAGAGTTCCACCTAACCATCTTTCATTAACAAAATACATTCCAACTCTATTAGCACATTCTTCAGATGCTTCTTGAGCTTGTTTTTTTGTTCCTACGAATAATACTTGTCCACCATTCTCAGCAATTCTTTTCATTGCCTCATATGCTTCTTCAAGTTTCTTTACTGTTTTAGATAAATCGATAATATAAATATCATCACGAGTTGTATAGATGTACTCCTTCATCTTAGGATTCCATCTTCTTTTTTGATGTCCAAAATGAACACCAGCTTCTAATAAATAATTCATTGATACGATTGTATTCATATATATAATTCTCCTTTTCGTTTTTTCTTCTACTAATCTCTAATAATTTATCACCATTAAGGCACTAGACAAATTTATAATTAGTATGCTTATTTTTCAAGTGCTGCAATTAAATCAGCTTTTTTCATACTAGTTATACCAGTAATATTTTTTTCTTTAGCAAGTTCTTTTAATTCAGCAACTGTCATCTTACTATAATCTTTTTTTTCACTTTTCTTATTTTCAACAGTTTCTTCTTTTGCTACTTTTTTTGTAGTTTTGTCTGCTTTCTTTCCTTCACTAACAATAGAAACTTCTTCTACAGTTTTAACAGAAGATAATTTAACTTTTCCTGCTTTTCCATCTTTAGCAACTTTTACTAAATCACTAAAAGCTTTTGGATCATTAATAGCAATTTCAGAAAGCATCTTACGATTAATTTCAACTCCTGCTTTGTTTAATCCTTCAATAAATCTAGAATAACTAATTTCATTTTCACGACATGCTGCATTAATTCTTGTTATCCAAAGTTTTCTAAAATCTCTTTTCTTTTGTTTACGATCACGAAATGCATATTGACCTGAATGCATTAATTGTTCCTTAGCTGTTTTGTATAATCTATGTTTACTACCAAAATAACCTTTAGCTTGCTTTAATACTTTTTTATGACGAGCTTTTGTAACTGCTCCATTTTTTACTCTTGCCATTATTTATTCCTCCTTCTAATAAAACATAATTAAATTATATTTTTTAATCTGTTATGATCAGCTTTGCTTAAGCTTGAACCCTTTCTATTCTTTCTATTAAATTTTGAACTTTTACTTCCTGTATTATGACGAGAACCAGGACAATAAATTTTTACCTTTCCACTTTTTCTAACTTTTAATACTTTAGCAGTACCTTTATGTGTTTTGATCTTTGGCATATTCATTCCTCCTTATTTTTTTTCACTATCTTTTTTTGGTACAAGTAACATTGTCATTTGTCTACCATCTAATTTTGGTGCTTCTTGAATATCAGCATATTCTGTAAGTCTACCTGCAAAACGTTCAAGTACATCTTTTCCAATTTCAGTATGAGCCATTTGTCTACCTTTAAAACGAATAGAAAGTTTTATTCTATCTCCTTTTTGAAGATACTTAATAACATTTCTCAACTTTGTTTCAAAATCTCCAACATCAATTACTGGAGATAAACGGTATTCTTTTAACTCAGATGTATTTGCTCTTTGTCTTTTTAAAGCATCCTTCTCTTTTTTCTTTTTTTCATAACGGAATTTATTATAATCCATTATTTTACAAACTGGTGGATTACCATTTGGACTAATTAAAACTAAATCAAGTGAAGCATAACTAGCAAGTGTCTTTGCATCATTTAAACTTCTTACTCCTACTTGTTCGCCTGTTGGTCCTATAACAAGTACTTCTTTAGCTCTAATTTGATCATTAATATATAACTCACCCTTATTATTTGCGATAACTAACACCTCCATAAATATATAAGAAAAGTGGATATAATAATATATCCACTATAAACCTAAACAACATTAAATAAATTAATATATTCAGGCTTTTTACCTACTGCTATTCGCTTTAGTCAGGTGGATATAAAATCTCTTTCCTTTTCTCAACTGTTAAAATTATATGCTATTTCTTAACAAAAGTCAACTCTTTTGTTATATTTTGTGCAATTTCTCTCAACATTATTAATTCCTTATCAGTTAAATAAGAATTGTATATAAGACAATTATAAACAATATCTGTCAAATTACCACTCTTATTTCTAAAAAACAACTCATAACATCTCAAAAACTTAATACGAGAAATAATAGTATCACCAAATAAGTAATTATTATCAGATAAATAAGAACTATCTAATTTTTTTACAATACTATCAAGTAAAACATCTTCACTAATTAAATTAAGTTTATTAGAACTAATTATCTTATTAATTATCTTATTTTCATAATTCTCAGTATGAGAACACATATTCTCATCAAGCAAAGAATCACTTAAAAAATAATCCTTTTCATATAATACATTCTTCTTAAATCTTTCACCCTTAATACAATCATCATTAATTAAATTACTTATATGAACCCTTTTACAAGCCTGTAAATAATCCGTTCTAATATATTCAGGATGATTTTTTACAACAACATCATACCCCTCTTCAATAAAACCATCAATAACATCAAAACATCTACTATTCAATAAAAATTCATATTTATTAATTTTCTTATCTTTATATTCAATACCATATAAATTTAATAGTTTCAAATTATTCGTTATCTCTTTAGTTGAACAAGATCCCATATCAATATTACTATTCAACACCCCAATAACATCAATATCGTTATCAAGTAACAAATTAATATTAGTTAAAAATTTCTTTTGACACTCATCATTACATAAAATTCCTATATGTTCATTAATGTAATTACTATCTATAATTCTTTTATTAAATAATGCTTTAACTCTCTTAACAATATCATAACTACCATCACTAATAACCATTTCTAAATTATTAATAGTAAGAGAAATTGAATTAGCAGATAATAAATTTAATATCTTACAAAGATTATCTTCAGAAATAGTCTTTAACCTTTCCTTAAATAATGAAGAAAATTTATTATAATCATAATTATACTTTCTAAATAACATTTCCATTTTTTTACTAAAACCAAACTCATTATTTTTTGCATCAGTAATTGACTTATTATTATGTTTTAATACTTCAACAAGTAACATATTAAGTAATTCATCATCATTTATAATAGGTTTAAGTTTACTTATATCATATACAGAAATTATCTCTTTATCAAATAAGTTAGTAAGTTTATTTTCAACCATATTAACATTACTTAAATTAGTTTCATTCTGTTTTTTACAATAAGCAAGCTTCTTTCTTAAGCTAGATTTCTTCACAGGTAATTCTTTTTTTAAATCACCTACAGCAATTATTAAACTTAAAATATTATGAGTTTCTCTATGTTTTACTGCTAAACGCCTTGCTATACTAAGTGAATTTGTTAAAGCAAAATCATACGTTGTTTGTAAAAAATCTTTTAAAACCTTCTTATCAAAATTAAATCCATCTTCAGAATAACAATAACACATATTTTTATACATATTATGAAATTTCTTAACAGAAGAAAGTTCATTCAAAAGATTGATAAACTTTTCACTACTATCGCCTAATTGTTGTACAAGTTTTTCACGTTCTTGTTCAAGTTCCTTTTCCTTTTCATCAATAAAATCCTCCGTAAGAATTGGAAAATTTTTTTTATATCTTCTTTTTTTCTCTTCATCGTTAACTATAATATTTAAATTAATATAGTTATATATTACGTCGTCTTTATTAAGATTTTCTTTTTTTACTAACTCTAATAATAAAGCACTCTTTTCTTCAACTTCTTCTATAGAATAATCATAATAAGCCAATAAATAACCATTAATAATATCCGTCATAGAAAGTTTGCTTAAAGCTTCATCAACATCAACACTATCATCTGCTAAAAGAAGAAAAAAAACATCATTTATCATACATGCAGTATTATATATATCATCAACAATCTTATACTGTTTTTCTAATGAATCAACAGGTATAATTTTTACCTTTTCTTTTAATTTATTAATTAACTCTTCCATTTCTACCCCTCTTTACTAAAGTTTTGCTCTTAGTTTCTAATAACTGAAAAATACTTTCACTATCCTTAGATGCATCTTCTAATAAGGCTTTTTTATTTTCATTATTATCTAAAACTTCCTTTAAATTATTTTTAATAGAAATATACTTTTCAATTCTTCCTCTTAGGTTTAAGCGATATTTTTTAGTATTCCAAAACTTTTTAGTAAATGCTTGTAAAATAATAATAGTATTTTTATTAACAAAATCAAAAATAACTCTTTGTTGATCATTGCGAACCTCATACATGCTATAAAGTATGTCATTAAAGCGCTTTACATTTTTAAAATTTTGATTAAAAATAGAGTTAATAAGTACAGAGTAAGAACTATACTTTTCAATATCCTCATCTAATAAGTCTTGTAATACCAAATTTCCATTTTTACTCTTTAAATAAATAATATTAACTTCATCCTGCCTTTCTATCTCAAGATCAGGCTTAACATCAGCATAGTCACAAATTTTTAAAAACTTTTCTTGTAATTCTTCTTTACATTCTCTTAAATAATCAAGCATATCATCATCAGGATTTACATAAATTAAATTATTATAAGTATCAATAACAGTACTTAAATAACATTTTATAAGTTTAATTTTATCATCAAATAAAACATCATCTTTCTTTGGTAATAGCAATAATAACTCTTCAGTAGAATTAGCACTTTCAATAGAATTATAATCTATATTAATATTAGGTCTAACCTTATCTTTATCCTGCTTGGTACTTTTATTATTAGATTCAGAAGGTGAAAATTCATATTCTCCTATTTCTTTACTTTCATTCAACTTATCAAAAACATTATTATTCTTTTTAATAATTCTCATTATTAATTTATTTTTATCAGAAACACTTAAATTTTTATATTCATCAGACTCTAAAATACGTTCTTCATCTAAAACAAATCCAAATTCATCTTTATCAAATTCCATAAAATCCCCCATTAAGTTTCACTATTATAACATGCAATTTTAAAATATGCAAAAAAACTAGTTGAAAGTTCAACTAGTTTCTTTATAAATAATAATTAAAATTGTATTTTAGATAAGACATAATTTTCTACTTCATCTAAAGGCAAAACAATTTGCTCCATAGTATCTCTATCTCTTAAAGTAACAGTTTTATTGTTAATGGTTTCATCATCTATAGTAATACAATAAGGTGTTCCAATCGCATCTTGTCTTCTATAACGTTTTCCAATAGAACCAGCCTCATCATAACTACACATAAACTTTTTAGATAATTCCTGATAAATTTCTTCTGCTTTTTCACTATGATACTTTTTTGCAAGAGGTAAAACAGCTAATTTATAAGGAGCTATATATGGATTAAATTTCATTAACTCTCTTTCTTCTCCATTAGCAAGTGTTTCCTTGCAATAAGAATTATCAAGTATAGCAAGTGTTAATCTATCACATCCAACAGTAGATTCTATTATGTATGGAATAAATTTTTCTCCTGTCTCTGGATCTAAATACTGTTGAGAAACTTTTGAATACTCTTCGTGACGAGATAAATCATAATTAGTTCTATTATGGGTACCATTTACTTCTCCCCATCCAAAGCAGTATTTATATTCTATATCACATGCTTCTTTAGCATAATGAGCTAATTTTTCATGATCATGGAATCTTAACTTATTATCTGAAATTCCTAAATCTACAAAATATTTTTTAGCATAATCTTTAAAATATTGATAAATTTCAGAATCATTTCCTTCTTTACAAAAAGTCTGATATTCCATTTGTTCAAATTCAATAGTTCTAAAAGTAAAATTACCGGGAGTAATTTCATTTCTAAAAGCTTTTCCTATTTGTCCTATACTAAATGGTAACTTAGCTCGCATACTACGTTGTACATTTAAAAAATTAACATACTCTCCTTGAGCATTTTCAGGACGTAGATACACTTTATTTTTTCCATCTTCTACTACACCACGATGAGTTTCAAACATTAAATTAAATTGTCTAATATCTGTAAAATTACTCTTACCACATTTTGGACAAGGTACTTTATGAGTACGAATATAATCCATCATTTCATCTTGACTCATACCATCAGCATGAGCATCTTCATCAAAATCATCAATCAAGTTATCTGCACGATGTCTAGTTTTACATTCCTTACAATCTATTAAAGGATCTGAAAAACTAGCAACATGACCGCTGGCTTCCCAAACTCTTGGATGCATCAATATAGCAGCATCAACTTCATACGCATTTTTTCTCTCTTGGATAAATCTTTTTCTCCAAGAATCCTTTATATTATTTTTTAAACGAGATCCAAGAGGACCATAATCCCACGTATTTGCAAGACCACCATATATTTCACTACCTTGAAATATAAATCCATATTGCTTACAATAATTTACTAATTTTTCCATTGTTAACTCTTCCATAATATTCCTCCTAAAAAATAAAAAGAACTCTTAAAAAATATAAGGACGAGTCAACCCCGCGGTTCCACCTTATTTATTCTAAAAGAATCCCTTTAAAATTTATATAGCTAAGAGTTTCCAAGCTCTATCATCGCTTTTCATACTAATTATATTAAATTTCTTCTTTATATGCAAGATAAAAAAATAATTTTTCCTTAGTTTTATCATTAGAAGAATCAAAAAATTCAACATGACCCTCACCCTCACTTTTTAAAATCTTCTTATCTATACAAATTCTTTTAGTTTCAGCACTCACCCCTTTACTTCCATCGAAAAAATTAACATTTCCTAAAATAGAGTTTATTTCTTTTTTTATCAAAGGATAATGAGTACATCCTAAAACAACATTTTCAACACCCTTATATTTTCCAATCTTACTAACTAAATACACCTCTATAGCCTCACTATTACAATTCTCAATCAAATCTGCAAGTCCACTGCAACTACAAAGTATTGTATTATGATTATCATATTTATTATATAACTCTAAAAAATGTTTACTTTCTATAGTTGCTTTAGTAGCCATCACTAACGTCTTTTTTTCTCTAGCATAATCATATACCATTTTATACGCCGGTTCGATTGCAATAAAAGGAATATCATACTTTTTTCTTAAATAATCTTTACAAACACTACTAGCAGTATTACAAGCAATAACAATTACTTCACACCCTTTATCAATTAAATATAAAACAACATCATCTACAATTTTTATAAGTTCTTCACTATTCTTATCACCATAAGGATTATTAATTGAATCAGAATAATACAAATAATCTTGATGTGGTAACACCTTCAATAATTCATGTAAAACTGTAACACCACCTATACCAGAATCAAATATACCTATCATTTTATCAGTCCTTTACAATACTTTTATATGTCGCTTTAAAATAACTTTTTCTAAAAACATACTTTTCACCATTATTTTTTAAATCAAGTAATGCCTTCTCAAGAAATTTACGAGTCATAATATTCATCATATAGCCATACTTCTTTGTTTCTATTAAAAAGTAATCATAAGCATCTCCATCACTATATTTATCTCCATTATAATTTTTTGAAGCAGCAACTCTATCACATACCATTTCTACAGCATATTTATAAGGCATAACTGGAACACTTTCACTAGCAACATCATACCAATATTCATAATGATGTTTATTACAAGCCTTATGATGAATCCAACTAAGAGAATATCCCTTATCCTTTCTAGCATCAACAATAGGACTATGTTTTCCATTATAATACTTTACATTTTCAAAAAATTCAGTCTTAGAATACTTCGATAAATCATGTACTAGTCCTCTAAAAAAGATACCTGATTTAGCCGCAAGTATAAACACCAAATATCTATGCCTAGATACAGTTTTAAAATGTTCCCAACATTTAATCATAAATTTCACCAACAAAAATTATACCATAAAAAATAAAGTTATAAAACATAACCTTATTTTTGTTTATTAGTAAAACTATTATAATTAACATTATCATTTAACATTAAATCGAGTTCACTATCATACTTTGCATTTCTCTTTTCTTGATATTCTTTATCAATTTTTACATCAATATCATGCTGTTTAATTATAGCATCACGTATTTGAAATATAATTTGCTGATTATCATAAACAGTAATATCATTCATCATAATACCATTCTCCTTAATATAATTATACTACCATAATTGTATCACAATAATATCCAATTTCAAGTATTATTACTATTATTTAAAATTAATCCAAAATAAATACTAACTGCAGGGCTTAATAAAACATGACCAGAAGTAAGAGATATTAAAATTAATATTATTAGTGATATTAAGCTATCAGTATTAACTATCCTATTATTTTTAATAATTAGAATATTAATAAATATAAAAACTAAAAATCCTATTAATCCATATCTTATAATAATATCTAATATATCTATTTCAATCATTTTAACACTAATTTCCTGCATGCCTATTCCCAATAGCTGTCTAAATATATCCTGTTTAAAAAAATATTTAAAATTAGTAATCATAAAACCAATTCTATCATTATATATAACTTTATTTACAAACTCAAATGATATTATATTTTTTACCTTAAAAAAGTTCTTCTGTACAATCATGTTTTGATAAGTTCTAGTTTTGGTAAATAAATAAACTCCACCTATTAATAAAAATATAAATATTAAAGCTATTATTATTTTTTGATTCTTACTTCTTTTAAAAAACAGATTTTCTCTTTCCTGAAATAATAAATAAAATATTCCAAAAAGTACCCCTCCAAATAAAACTTTAGTACCAATCAATAAAGAACTTCCTATAATCATCAAAAATAAAATTAACAATAGTATAAATTTTTTATTATTTTTTAAATAACTAAATACTATTGGTATTAAACAAGTAATTATAGCACTAAATTCATTTATTGAAGAGAAAACACCCTTAAATCCACTTTTTCCAATAGCCTTTACATACGCATCTACACCAATACCAGTAATATAAGAAATATAATATATTACTAAATAAGTAAAAACAATTATAGTTAAAATTTTATTTCGATCAACAGGTAAAAGAAAATCTTTAAAAAATAACATACTAATAGGTAAATATAAAAACTTCAATATATTTGAACAAATAGATACCAAAGATATATTTAAATAAAAATATTGAAATAAAAATAACACTACAGAAAAAATGAGAAGTGGTATTAAATATTTATTATTTTTTTTCTTATATAATAAGTATATAATTGAACCAGTTAAAAACAGGGTTCTACATATTATATTTAGTGGATTATTATAAAAACTAAACACATCAAGGATCGGACCAAGAAATAAAAAAACACACACTAAATATTTTTCTATCACAAAACACCTCCATTATCTAAATATATTATACATACTATTTCAAAAAAAAACTATATTTTTACACAAAAAAGGATGACTATATCATCCTAAATATCATTATGGTAGTCTGTACGGAATTCGAATCCGTGAATGTTGCCTTGAGAGGGCAATGTGTTAAGCCACTTCACCAACAGACCATAAAATCTTCATCACAAAAGACAATAATATTTTACCACAATTTTTTTTATTTGACAACACCCCTATTTTTAATTGATATATTATCTACAATATATTCACCAGAATAATTACTATCTAAATTATTCATTTCACTTTTAATTTTGTTAATCTCTTCTTCCTTACAACTTAACTCCTTACTATTCATATTCAAAAAACGCATTGTAAGTAAATTAAACATATAACTATCAAGTTTAAAATCAACATATCCAACTTGATCTATATATTTCTTTATATCAGTTCTAATCCATGAAGGCTTCATATCATCAATAAAAACATTATCAATATCAGAAAAACAGACATCATAATTGTTTTTTCTATTGGATACTTGGATATTATCCTCCTTAATATCACCATAAACAACACCACGATCATGAAATTGATCTAGTTCATTTCTAAGACTTTTCAAAAATAATAACTTTTCTGCCTCTGGTAAATCGTTATACTGTGATAGTTTTCTACTATTAAGTTTCAAATTCATTACATATCCTAAAAAAGTATTATCATAATATACCAAATCATATATCTTTATATTTTCAGAGAATGCTCTTTCATAAACTTTTTTTATCATTTCTTCCTTTGTTTTTCTTTCATCCTCAAAATTAAATAAAAACATCTTAAATAACTTATAATCACCATCACGATCTACAAATGCATATAACTTAGATTCACCACCTTTATACGTTGGTCTACTACTTAAAATTTTGCAATATTGATCATCATTTAAATTAACAATCGCCATTTTATCACCCTATTTCTATAAAAATTATATCATTTTTCACCAAAAATTAAAAATAATTATGTTCACAAAATTAAAAAAATGTTAAAATAAGAATACATTAATTACAGGGAAGAGGAAAAATATGTTAAATTTAGATGATTATTATTTGGGATTAATATTAGCACATCCAGATTATTACAAAAACAAAAAAAGAGAGAGATTATTTCAAGGGGTATCCTATGATCCATTTATAGAAATTCCAAAAGAAATTGCCATAACAATGGGAGTTATAACATTACTTCGAAAAGCAAATGATAAGTATTACGATGAAGAAAATTCTATCTGGGAAAACGAATTAAGTTATACTTTAGGACAAACAAACCATCTTGGTATTACATTAGCCTACGTAAAACCATTTAAAGAAAGCTATCAAGAAAAAGCTACTGTTTACCAAGAAGAAGAACTAGAAAATGACATAGATAAAAAATTAGATGCAATTTTTAATCATTCATATTATATTACCCATTCAAAATTAACAAGAAAAGATAAAATAATAACAATCACTGAATATCCAAAAGATGCTGTTAGAAATGAATATTTACAACAATTATTAGGTAAAAAAGATTATGAAAACCTACATCAAAAAACTCTAAAAAAAGAATAGAAGATTATCTATTACGATAAAATTCTATTCTTTTTTTTATTTCATCTTTTCCTAATATTTTCAAAATATCATATAAACTAGGAGTTTTAACTCTTCCGGTTATAACATATCGAAGTGCTTCACATATAGTTCCAATATGTCCTTTATATTGTTCCGGATTATTTTTATACTCTTTAGTGCTAGCAGCATAACCATTCAAAGAGGCAAAACCTTGAATTTTAGCATACCATTCATCCTGAGTATCAGAAACACTGTAAACTTCCAAATATTTATCTAAAATATCACAATCTATTTCTGTTAAAACATCATCATAAGAATCTTCTTTATAAAATAGTTCATTAAAAATATAACTAGATTCTTTTTTAATATCCTTATAAGTAGCAATATCTTTTCTAGGTCGTTTTCCATTTCTTTCTATATCTAAAAATGATACTAAATTTTCTTTATTAGAAACCATTAAATTATAAAAATCTTCATCATACTTTTTGTAATATTTAAGACTATCTTCATAAATTTGAGAAGCACTAAGTCTAGAGAAATATGTACGACATATATTATTTAATTTTTCAGTATCAAATAAGGTACCACCTGTAGGCATTTTTTTAAATGAAAAATTAAATTCCATGTAAGACTTATCACTATTTTGTAAATACCATTCTTCAAAATTAGTATTAATAATAGTAGCTAAGAAAAGCTTTACAGCCTCTACAGGAATACCTGCTTCTTCATAAAAACTTACAGAAAATTCTGGGTCTTTTCTTTTACTTAATTTTCTAACATTTCCGTTTTCTTTTTTAGTAAGTGGAGCATAATGTGCATATTTAAAGGGTTTAAATCCTAACATTTGGCATAGTTGTAAATGTTTTGGATAACTAGGAACCCATTCATCTCCACGGATAACTAAAGTAGTATGCATTAAATGATCATCTACAACATGTGCAAAATGATAAGTTGGAAGTCCATCTTTTTTCATAATTACTTCATCAATTATATTTTCTGGTAAAGTTATATCACCCTTAATTAAATCATGTAAAACAACTTGTTTTGACATATCTCCGGGAGACTTAATACGAATAACGTAACTATCTCCACTTTCTAGATGCTTCTTAACTTCATCTAAGGAAAGATCACGATCAACAGCATAATACCCATATACACCTATAGCTTCTTTACGAAGTTCTTGTCCTTCTCTAATTTCTTGTAACTCTTCTTTAGTCATAAAACAAGGATAAGCAAGACCATTACGTAATAAATCTTTAATGTAAACTTGATAAATCTCTTTACGCATGCTTTGAACATAAGGAGCATATTCTCCATCAGAAAAAGCCCCTTCACTTGGCATAATTCCATAGTTACTCAAAGTATTTTTTATTAAATCTGAAGCACCTTCAACAAAGCGTTCTTGATCAGTATCTTCTAGTCTAACATAAAATATTCCATTACTTTGTTTAGCAAAAATATAATCCAAAAAAGCACTTTCTAAATTACCAACATGCATAAATCCAGTAGGACTTGGAGCAAAACGAGTTACTTTTGCACCATCTTCTAAAACTCTTTCAGGATATTTAGCTTCAATTTCTTCTCTAGTTATTTGAATATTGGGTAATAATAAATCAGCAAGCTCAATTCTCTCTTTTTCAGTCATAACTATCCTCCATCTATCTATATAAACATAAAATGTAAATTCAAAAATGGCTGCTCCAGTTAGATTCGAACTAACGCATAATGCGGTCAGAGCGCATTGCCTTACCACTTGGCCATGGAGCAACATAACATATATATTTTATACCAAATTTAAAAGTTTTGCAACAAAAAAAAGACTTTTATTTTAGTCTTTTATATATGTCTATTTTGAGTTTTTTTATTGCTTATAACAGGTTGACATCCAGTAAGCATTAACATTTTTGTATTATATTCACTGCTTCTAAGATGACGTTCAAATTCAGGACTATCTTCACTAAACATACGTGAATCAGCATTTCTTAACATAACACTAAATACCTCACTTGAATATCTAGAATCTTCTTCAAATTCAAACATTCCTAAGAAACTTTCAACAGCAACAGCAAGTCTTGGACTTTTTCTTTGTGTATCTGATTCAAATAAATTATATATTCCTTCAAAACTTAACTCATCACTATTAATCATGTTAAAAAAGCATCTTTTTAAATCTCCAGTATTTTTACTTTTATCAACATTAGTTTTTTTCTCACTAGTAGTATCTAACTTCATTGAATATAACTGATTATAAAATACAGCAAGATCATCCTCTTTAACATCATCCTTTAAACTACAATTAAGCTTAACATAGTCTCCTGTCTCTAAATCAAAATAACAAAATTCTTTAAACATTTTTTCTCTCCCTTTCATAGCTCACAAACGCCTAATATTATAGCACGATATTATAATAATTGCAAACATTTTATGATTTTTTTGTCAAAAAAAAGGAGAAAAAGCAACTTTTTCTCAAATATATATAGTTTTTTAATAAGAAATATTCTTCTTAGAAACCTCTATCGCAGGTCTTACACCAGTAAAGCTTTTATCACTTTTATAGTAAGAACTTCTCTTTCTAGTAGATGAATCAACATATAATGCATTATGCGGTTCAGAAGAATCTGGAGATTCTATCCAATACCCTACTGCTCCGTTTGAAGCACTGGAATATTTAGTATTTTCTAATAAATAATTACATTTAGCTAGTTCAAAATTGCATGCTGATTTTATTTCAGCATTAGTTAACATTCTTGCTGCATAACCATCATAGCTAAAATTACTTAATGCTAACTTTAAAGAATCATCATATATATTTCTTAATCCAATAGAAGATAATTTCCATTGCTTTGTAGTTGGTAAATTAGTTATAGCTGTCATAGGTCCTACACCATCTAAATCAGAATTATAAGCTATCAAACTAGAACTTGTTTGATCACTAACCCCATTAGTAGTATTACTATAATAAACTAATACTACATTACTATTATTAACATCATCAACATAATAAAATCTTTCGGTATTTTTATCAAATACACCATCACCATTTACATCACAATCAAAAGCATCACCAGATTTTAAAGCTCCATCATTACCTAAAGAACCGTAAGTAATTACTGTACCCTTATTATTTTCAACATAACCATCAGCACTACAATATGAAGTAGAAGATGTTTGAGTACAAGGAGTAGTATGTAAGGATGTCGCTCTTTTACAAAGTTTTTGTGATTCTTGACTAGTTTCTATTCTTAATTTCTTTTTAAAAACTTTAGAAGTAGCATCACTATCAAAAATACTATCATCAAGCCATACTTTTAAATTAAAAGTTGCACTTCCACCAGCATTCATCGTTCCATTATATAGTAATATACTACTATCATCAACATTTCTAGGAGTAGAAAAATTATTATTTTTTCCAATCGTATATCTAACATATTTATCTGCCAAGCGCTGTTCACCACTAGATAAATCAGCATCATCTAAATAGATATAATAATCTCCTGTAATATTACCAGTATTTTTAAGAGTAAAAGTATACCCATTAGTTTTTTCACCCTCTGAATCACTAACACCTACAGAATTTGTTAAAGAAATCTCTGTACTACCAGAATCATCAAAACTAAAATCTAAGCTTCCTGCAATAACTCCAATATTTTTAGAGGACTCATTACTAACTTTAAGCCATGCATAACTAGTACCAATCAAAATAACACAAGTAAACACAACTACTATAGCAAGTAAATTAATTTGCTTACGATTACTCAAATTAGTTTCACTTAATAAATCATTTTTTTCATTATTATTATCATACATAAAAGCATCACCTATCTTACTTAATTTTAACATATAACAATTTAAGATTCCACCAATTTTGAAATTTTTTCTAACATTTTTTTGCTTTTTAAGTAAAGACCTGTATACCTTTCATAATAATCATCTAAAAAATAATTAAGTTCCTTCATATTTTCTGGTTTTATAGATATTTTAGTAATTTTATTTAAATCAACATAATAAAGCATTCTAATAAGTTTAATAGTAACATCTTTTACAATATACTGATTAGTATAACAATTTTGACATATAAATCCACCATTACTACTATCAAGAGTAACAATATTCTCAGTATTACCACATAAGCTACAACAATCAATATTAGGTCTAACCCCAAGATAATCCAAATACTTAAGTTCTATAATATCAACAATAACATTATTATCCATTCCATCATTAATCTTATTAAGGCCATTTTTCAAGATTTCAAATATCCAACTGTCATTACTTTGCTTAAATACCTGACTGGTTAATTCTAATAAATAAGTTGCATAACTAATCTTTTCTAAGTTATTTAAAATATTTGCATAACTATTTAACACATCTACACTAATTAGTGTACATAACCCATCAACTTTATAATAAATATGAAATTTACCATAAATTAATTTTCTACTAACTCCTCTTAATTTACTTTTCATATTTCTGCATCCTTTAGACATAACCCCAATAAGGCCAAATTCCTTAGTCAAAATATTTAAAATCTTACTAGATTCACTATAGTTAACATCACTTAAAATAATTCCTTCAACACATTCAACTTTTATCTTCATCCATTTCTCCCTTAATTTTTAAATACAACAAATAATATTTAATATCTCCTGTTTCCTTAAATAAATCCCAACTTAATTCCTTCATAAAAATCACCTCTATTAATATAGTGGTGATTTCTATTTTATTTTATTCATCTTCTTTCAAACCAAGTTCCAAAAAGTACTTTTCTTCATCTCTCCAATTTTTCAAAGTTTTTACATAAGTTTGTAAAAAAACTTTCTTTCCAAAAAACTCTTCTAAGTCACGTCTTGCTCTAGTTCCTACTTCTTTTAACATTTTTCCCTGTTTACCAATAATAATTTTCTTCAAATTTTCTCTTTCTACAACAACTAAAACATTAATATTAATTATATCGTTTTCCTCTTTAAACTCTTCTGTATAACAAGTTACAGTATGAGGAACTTCATTATGGGTTAACTCAAGTATTTTTTCTCTTACCATTTCACTAGCAATAAATCTACTAGATACATTAGTTAACTCATCCTCACCAAATATTCTTTCTTGTTCTGGTAAATATTTTTTTATTGTATGCTTTAAATCTTCTATATTATTCTTTTTAATTGCTGATATTGGAATAATTTCCTTAAAAGGATATAAGTCTTTAGCTAAGTCTATTTCTTTTAAAAGTTGAACCTTATCCATTTTGTCAACTTTATTAATAACTAAAAACACAGGAACATCTATATCTTTAATTTTATCTAATATAAACTTATCACCTTTACCAATACCAGTTGAACCGTCCACTAAAAATAAAATAACATCAACACTATCAGTATTAGAATAACTCTTTTTATTAAGCATACTATCAAGTTTATTACCGGGTTTATGAATTCCGGGTGTATCAACAAAAATTATTTGACTATCTAAATCATTATAAATACCGTTTATAACATTACGAGTTGTTCCAACTTTATCACTAGTAATTGCCAATTTCATATCTAATATACTATTCATTAAAGTACTTTTTCCAACATTCGGACGTCCTACTAAACTAACAAAACCAACTCTCATTTTAAATCATCCCCTGAAAAACTATATGGTGTAAGTTCCTTTACAGTTACACTTTTCATAGTATCATCATAATAAATAACTATTTCCATATCTAAATTACATAATTCAACTAATGCTTGTCTACATATAAAACAAGGATACAATTCCTTATTTGTTTTTGCTTTCAAATAAATCTTTTTAAAATTTTCTTTCTTATATCCATTACTAATTGCACTAAAAATAGCATTTCTTTCAGCACAAATCCCTGCTTGAGGAGATGCTGTTTCTACATTAACACCATAAAACAAAGTACCATCATCACACTCTAAAATTGCAGCAACAGGGTAATCAAAATATGTACTAACACTTCTTTCAAGTAATAAATCTAATTTTTCCTTCATAAAATCACTCCTACTATTTAGCAAAATAATTTATAAAATATGGATAAAATATAATAACCTCACCAATAAAAGCAAAAATGCTCATCATAAATGTTGCACTACTACCAACATCCTTAGCTCTTTTTGCAAGAGGATGTATATTTTGGGTTACCAAATCAACATTAGCCTCTATTGCAGTATTCAAAAGCTCAATACAAAGAATAAGACCCATTAAAATAATAGAAAAAATCCAATCATATCTATTTATTTTAAAGAAAATCCCACAGAAAATAACAACAAGGCTCATTACAAAATGAATTAATAAGCTTTGCTCTTCATGATAGCTAGAAACTAATCCATTAATTGAATTAATAACACTTCTTTTAACTCGACGTAATTCAAACTTTTTCTTTCGATCAAATTTTTTTCCTAGTAATACCATATTCCCTTAATACCTCCTCCTGTTTTGCAAACATTACTTTTTCTTCTTCTTCATTCATATGATCATATCCAAGTAAATGATAAAAACCATGAACAGCCAAGAAAGATAACTCTCTCAAAAAAGAATGTCCATACTCAATAGCCTGACTTTTAGCTTTTTCAAGAGAAATATAAATATCGCCAAGGATTCTTTCATCACTACCATTAATAACCTGTTCATCATCTTCAAGTGCAAAAGTAATAACATCAGTTTCCCTATCTATATTTCTATAATTTTTATTTAAATTATGAATATAATCATTATCAACAATAATTATATCAAAAGAAGTATTAACTAATTTTTCCTTTTCCATTGCAAATAAAAGTATTTCATGTACTTTATCCAATTCCTTAATCTCTTCATCAGTTAAATTATTAATTTCTATACTATTCATCAAATCACCACACCATCATTATACATCGATTATATCAAAGTTAAAAGCCCTAGTAAAAGAATTATAGAACAAATATCCAAAAAAATTTCACTTTTAAATATATTAGGAAGTCTTTTAGAAATATTAACAAATAATAAATAAACATAAAATCCTATAAATCCACCAAGTGTATTAAGAAGAATATCATCAACATCAAACACACGTCCTATACTCATTTGTACAACTTCTATAGTAACAGAACCAATTAAAGTTAAAAAGACGATTAGTTTAGGTCTTTCTTCGCTTAAATAATAACTAGTAAAAAAACCATATGGTAAAAAAAGTAAAATATTTCCAAGAACATTCTTTAAGAATAATCTACTTCCTATTTTATAACGAAAAATTTCTTTAAATGGAACAAAATTATTGGTAGACCAACTAACAACATCTTGACTAGTAACAATTTGGAAAAGAACTAAAACATAAATTATAGACATTAATGAAAAAAGTTCTTTATAAAGAGTAAAATGCTTATTATTTTTAATTAAATAAGTAAGTCTAAGACATGATATAACCACTACACTAACTAAAATCATTGGCCATGTGCTATCAATTACATTATTTATAATACTACTCATCTGCTTCCTCCTTAAGACTAAGATCAGTAATTTTTCGATAATCTGTAATATCTTCTTTTGTTTTTAAAAATACATCTACTACTATTTTACTATTTTTAATAGATTTTTTCAAAACTTTTTCCAAGATTATATTTCTTTTTTTAAATTTACTAGCTGCTAACTCTATAGCCTTTTGGTCAACATTATTAATGTTATAGCTTTTTTGAATAACTTTTGTTTCCTTCTTATCTTCAATTACTACTTTAATAGGTAGTAAATCATTTTCAAGTATTTTTTGCTCATCAAATGAGTAATTCTTATAATGATTTAATTCAAAACTAATATTTTGATTTAAAAATTTAAAAGTTAAAACCTTTTTCTTCTTACCAGTTTCAAACTCTTCATAATAGTTAGTTGGAATTTCAACCTGAACCTTATACCATACTTCCCCTATAATTTGTCCATCCGCACGTATTTTACTAACTTCAGTATCTTTATTCTTAATAGTACCACTTATTATTACATCACCTTTTTTTACATAATCGTACTTCTTTTTAACAATTTCACCATCACTTGCATTAATATTTAAAATCATTGCATCCTTTTTTGCAATAATATCCCTAGGAGAATTATCCTGCTTATTTATCTTCTTCTTTCTCTCTTCAACATTTACAATATATTTTGTACCTATACGATCAATTTCTAACCACTCAATTCTCTCTTTTTCCTTTAAAAGTATTTTCTTCTTTATTTTTTCCTTCTCATCATAACTAAGAACAAAATGGTACTTTTCTAATCCATACTTTCGTAAATCCTCACTTATTAAACTTCTAATCTCTTCCTTAGTATGAACAACCTCAACAGAAAATATAATATTAGACAAAAATATTAAAAGACCAAGTCCAATCAAAAAAAATAGTAATAAATATCTATACTTATAAATCAAATATCTACATTTTTCTACTCCAAATCTATTAAGTATTTTAATACTACAACTAGTTTTCATTTTCTTAATTTTATTATATCCATCTTGATCAACAATAATAATTAACTTTTCTTTTTCCTCCTGAATATAATAAAGTTCTACTTTTTCTTTAATTAAAGTACTCAAAAAATATCTAAGAGAATATCCTGTTATTTGTAACTTATATTTATTCATTTATAACCTCAATAGCATCAATATCACCAGTAATTAATAATTCACTATCCAGTAACTTACTAAGAACAAGATTATTACCCTTTACATTTATTTTGCAAAATGAAGTAGTAAAAATCATCTCCTTGCTATTTATTTGTAACAATTCTTGATAATTTAAAACATTAACTCTTCCTTTAAGTAAATTTAATTGAAACTCACTATTATCAATATATTCTCTAATATTTCTAAGCATATCTTTCACCAATATAAACTTATGAGTTAAAAACAAATTTTAGTAAAATTTATAATAAAAAAAGAACCTAAGTTCTTAATCCATGTCCATATCATCTAATTTATCTGCGAATGTACCAGCCATGTCTTTAACTTTAACTTTCATATCACAAATAATATTGGGATTTTTTTTATACATCATCCATGCTCCTATTCCAATACCTGTAAATATTAAAGCACTTACTGCCATTTTCCCATTTTTTTTCATTTATAATCACCTCATATATAATATGGATAACTAAAATTATTTTATACCATTAATCAAAAAATTCTTAATACTAGTTCTTCTAATATCTGTAACAGTATTATGAATAGCATATTCCAAACAAGAAATATCTCCAATTAAAAACAACTTCTTTTTACATCTAGTAATAGCAGTATAAATAAGTTTACGATAAAGCATTTTATTAAAACTTTTTGCAAGTGGAATAATAACAATATCAAATTCACTACCTTGAGCCTTATGAATCGAAATAGCATACGCTTTTTTAAAATTTAAAAAGCCCGTAGGTGTATATTTAACTAAATCTCCATCAAAATCTATATATACTTCCTTTTTATTTTTACTTACAATTTTTTCAATAATACCAATATCTCCGTTATAAACATTATCATCAGGCATATTAGTAAGTTGAATTACTTTATCCCCTTCTCTATATAAGACATCTCCAATTAATATTTCTTTTTTCGTATTTTTTTTAGGATTAAAAACATCCTGTAAATATACATTAATATTATCTATTCCATTAATAGTTTTATACATTGGTGCTAAAATTTGTATTTTCTTATATGAATAATCAGAATACGTTTTACATATTTCCTCTATTTTAGAAATAATAGAATCATTATCACATTCAATAAAAGTTAAATCATCTTCTTTATTAAAAATTTGCATATCTAACTGATTATTTTTAATATAATGAGCCAAACTAATAATATTACTTCCTTCTTTTTGACGATATAAAGTATTTAAACAACAAACATTAAGCATATTACTACCTATTAAATCAGATAAAACCTGCCCCGGACCAACACTAGGTAGTTGTTCAACATCTCCAACTAAAACTATTTTTGTATTTATACTAAGTCCTTTAAGCAAACTACTAAATAAATATGTATCAATCATACTAGCTTCATCTACTAAAACAAAAGAAACCTTACTTTTATTATACTCATTAACCTGAAATTTATTATTATCCTTGTTCCATTTTAAAAACCTATGAATAGTAGAACTTGGTAAATTAGTTGCCTCACTCATTCTTTTAGCCGCTCTACCAGTTGGTGCTAATAAAGCAATATTATCCCTTAATTTATCATAACTAAGTTTATTAATCTCTTTATATAACTCACAAATTGCTCTCATAATAGTTGTTTTACCAGTTCCGGGACCACCTGTTATAATTAAAAAACTCTTTAAATAACTATTAATAATAGCATTCTCCTGATCACTATTATAACAAGTATTAAAATACCCTTCTATTTTTTGTAAATAACCTTTAATATCATCAACCTTATTATCATCCTTATGCTGTAAAATATTAATTCTATTAACAATAAAACATTCTGCATCATACATCTTTCTTAAATAATACTTATCCCCTAACTTAACCAATTTACCATCATTAACTAGATTCTTAATTGCCTCATCATATAATTCATCACTAATTGCATACTTTAAAATTCTTGTTATTAAAGGTTTTATTTCTTCCAAAAAATAATAACTATGTCCATAACTATTACTAACTTCCGATATAGCATAAATAATAGATGCTTCTATTCTATTTATATCATCTACAGAAATAGAATTATTAAGTGCAAGATAATCTATTCTTTTAAAAGAAAACTTATCAATATCATCAAGTATTTGATAAATATTTGAAGAGACAGCATCTATACTACTTGATCTATATTTATTATAAATAAGCATTGCCTCTTTAGTATTAAAACCTATATCATTTAATTTAATAATTATATTATAACTTTCTTCATATTCTAATAACTTATTATGCAAATTATTTGAATCCTTTTCCGTTATACCGGGGATAAGTACTAAATTACTAGGATTATCTAAAATAGTATTCAAAGTATCCTTTCCCAAAACATCTACTATTTTTTTTGCTTTCCCTGTACCTATTCCTTTAAATAAACCACTACTCAAAAAATCAACAATAGCATCTTTATCTTCAGGTTTACATCTTTCATAACTATCTACCTGAAATTGTAATCCATATTTACTATGCTCAACCATGCTACCAAAAAATTGATAAGTATCCATATCATTAAGCTCATGAAAATATCCAGTAAAAGTAATAGTTTTATCTACATAAGAAGAAAAATCATCACTAGCATCATTAACATGAAAAAGTCCAACTACATAACCAGTATTAGTTTGATAAATATTTCTTTTATATTTTCCCTTTACAAAACTACTCATTACTTATTTCACCTATAATATAAGGATACTCTATTGATTTTAACTTAACATTAATCATTTCATCACTTGGATAAATTCCCTTTATTTTTATATAAAGATAATTTCCTGTATGACCATAAGTAAAACCATCTTTACTATTTTCAGTTAATACCATCAAACTTTTACCAATAAATTTTTGTGCATATTCTTCCTCTAAAACACGACTAAGTTTTAATAATTGCCTTGCTCTTTCTTTCTTTACATTACCATCAACTTGTTTCATTGTCGCTGCAACAGTATGATTTCTTATTGAATATGGAAATACATGAATTTTAGAGAAAGCAATAGTTTTAGCAGTTTCAAGAGTTTCTAAAAAATCATCATCACTCTCTAATGGAAAACCAACAATTATATCAGTAGTAATAGATATATCTTCTCTTATAGATCTAATTTCTTTAATTTTATTTTTAAAATAATTCAAATCATACTTTCTATTCATATTCTTTAAAACAGAATCACTACCAGCCTGCAATGGAATATGTAAATGATCTACTATCACTTTATTATTTTTAATAATATCAAGAACTTCATCATTAAGTTCAGTAACTTCTATAGAAGATATTCTAAGTCTTTCAAGTGCATTTATTTTAACAATTTCACGTAATAATTCAGCAAAACTAGAATTAATATCAACACCATAATTACCAGTATGAATACCCGTTAAAACTATTTCTTTATAACCATTATTAGTTAAGTCAACAATCTCATCTATAACCTTATTAAATTCCTTACTACGACACTTTCCACGAACATAAGGAATAATACAATAACTACAAAAGTTTTCACAACCATCCTGAATCTTTACAAAAGCCCTAGTTCTACCGGGGAAAGAAGTAATATACATATCTTCAAATTGGCTTAAATCATCCAAAGAAAAATCTTTTATAACCTCTTTTTTAGAATAATAATCATCTAATAATTCAACAATTTTAGACTTATCTTTAGTACCAAGATATATATCAACACCATCTTCTTCAAAGTTCCTATTAGCTTCTACAAAACATCCCATAGCAACAACACAAGCTTCACTATTTCTTTTAATCGCACTTCTAATCATCTTACGAGATTTAATATCAGAAGTATTAGTAACAGTACAAGTATTAATTATATAAACATCACAATTATCCTCGAAATCTTTTATAACATATCCTGCTTTCTTTAATAAATTAATTACAAATTCAGACTCATAAGTATTAACCTTACATCCTAATGTACAAATTCCAACGCTTTTCATAACTAAATCACTACTTTCTTTAAACAATAAGTTAAATATAAATTCAAACGAACTAATTATATCAAAATACTAAAAAAAAAACTAGACTAATCTAGCTTTTTCTGTAACTCCTTTAATGCGGCAATAAACTCGTTAGTTTTTCTAATTTCCTCATCTAATTTTTCATAATTAGCCGTATTTTCAAGCTCAATATCAGTATTCTTATTTATTTGATTCTTACTCTTTTCTATTCCATACACAGGTGAAATAACAGGACTACTTTTAAATTTATGTTCATTATTTGTATTATTAGCCTCAACAACAGGTGTGATTTTAACATTATATATATCGTCTAAAGTAAGTTGTTCAACATCATTTGATGAACTAGGTGTAACCTCTTCCATCATTACTTCTTGTTTTCTCTTTTCCAAATCAGCTAAACTAATAGGTTCATTACCCTCGTCTTTATATTGAATTTCTTCATTTCTTTCATACATTTCTTCAGCTTTCTTCATTAATTCATCTAAACTAATAATCGCAGTATCTTCTTGTAATTTTTCAAATTCTGTTAATTCAATATTTCGATCTGTATTTTCCTCTAATTCCAATCTTTCTTCTGCCTCTTTTAATTGTTTCTTAGCTTCTTCTTCATTTGGCTCTATAGAAGTATACTCAATATTGTTATCACTAACTTTTTCTATTTTTTCAACACTAGGTACTGGTTCAAGTTCTTCAATCTTAATAGTTTCAATAGGTTCAGATTCCATAACTTCAACAGGACTTGACTTCAAAAACTCATCTAATGCCTTTTCCTTATCAAATTTTGTTACATTTTTCTGTTCTTCTTTTACATTTACAGTAGAACTAACTTCAGGTGAAATAGTTAATACACTTGGAATAACATCTACACTTTTATTAGTCTCTTCAACCTGAACAGCGGGTTGTACTACAATAGGCTCAGGCTTATCTACAACTGGTTTTTCTATAGTAGGAATACTATTTTCTACTACAACATTATTATTAGCAACCGGCGTAGTTACTACTTTTTGACTAGACTCAGCAGTAGGAGAAACAACACTAACAGTAGGCATAACTACATTAGTAGGAGTAACAGTAGTATTTACAACTTCTTCTTTTTTTGCATGCTCTAATGCATCATCAACATCACTTACAAGTCTCTTTAATTCCATTGTATTTTGTCTTTTCTTACGCTCATGACTAGTTTTTTTAATAAAATAAAATAAAACATAAAAAACACTAATAACAAGTGCAACTATATATACAAGTATAGCTTCTTCGCTAACTAAAAATCTGATTAAATCATTCATTTTACTTCCACCTCTAGTATAAGTTTAACATATATCACACGCAAAGTTAATCATAAATTTATATATTTACGAATATTTACAACGAACATATTTTTTATAAAACATAAAATTATTAATATCTTTTATAACTAACATCATATATTATAGCAGATATTTACAAAAATAAAAAGGTTGATAAAATGAAAGAAAAATTTATTAAATCAAGTATAATTTTAATTATTGGTGGCTTTATTACAAAACTATTAGGAATTGTAAATAAAATAATGATGACTAGACTATTAAAAACAGAAGGTGTTGGTTTATATATGTTAATCCTACCAACATTTTCTCTTTTTATAAATCTTGCAAGTTTTGGGTTTCCCATCGCTATTTCCAAATTAGTTGCAGAAGATGACAAAAATAATAAAAGATTAATTTTTTCTGTAATTCCCTTTTGTATGTTTATAAATATTTTATTAATTATATTAATTATTATATTTGCCCCTTACCTATCACACACCCTTTTAAAAGAAGACAGAGTATATTATGCAACAATAGCAATCGCTTTAGTTATTCCATTCACTTCTATATCAGCAATACTAAGAAGTTACTTCTTCGGAAAAGAAAAAATGATACCACACGTTTTATCAAATATAATTGAAGACATAGTAAGATTATTTCTTATCATAATAGGAATACCCTACTTTATAAAACACGGTATTGAATATGCAGTAGCATACTTAGTAGCAAGCAATATAATTTCAGAATTAACATCAATCATAATACTATTTTTCTTTTTACCTAAAAACTTTAAACTTAAAAAAAGTGATATAAAACCAAGTAGAATATATTTAAAAGATTCACTCCAAATAAGTATACCAACAACAATAAGTAGACTTATTGGATCATTTACATATTTTTTAGAACCGATTATTTTAACTAGTATTTTACTCTACACAGGTTATAGTAAAAATTATATAGTATATGAATATGGAATTATAAGTGGCTATGTAATGCCCGTAATACTTCTACCATCATTTTTTAGTTTAGCAATCAGTCAAGCACTATTACCAATAGTAAGTAAAAACTTTAAGTTAAAAAACTATAATTCAACAAAAAAAGCAATAAAACTAGCTATAATAATATCTTTATTAATAGGAGTAATCTTTACAATATCATTCATTATAAGTCCTAAAATAATATTAAAGTTAATATATAATACAACAGAGGGAGCAACATATTTAAAATACTTTGCACCAGTATGTCTGCTTCAATACATTATATCCCCTTTAACAATGAGCCTAGATGCAATGGGAAAAAGTAAAGATAATTTAACAATCACCTTAATAACATCAATTATTAGAACTCTCTTACTACCTTTACTAGCCCTTCTAAAAATAGGAATATGGTGTCTAATAATATCTACAAGTATTAATATTATTGTAGCAACATACTTGAGTATTAAAAAAGTAAAACTAGCCTTAAATGAACATTAAATTTAAAAATAAATTGTATTAATTATAATTATTTGATAATATAAAAACAAAAGGAGTGAAAAAAATGCAAAATTATGAAATTAAGCAAAGAAATATCGCTGTAAGTATATTACTAACTATTTTAACATGCGGACTTTACGGAATCTATTGGTTTGTATGTATAACAGATGATATGGGAAAATTAAGTAATGATTCTAGATTAGACGGTGGCAAATGCTTACTTTACACTATTTTAACATGTGGTATTTATGGAATTTATTGGGCATATTTAATGGGTAAAAATATTTATAATTTAAAATTAAAGAAAAATCCTCAACTTCAAGATTACTACTCAATTCTATTTTTAATTTTAGACATTACTCAATTAAGTATAATTATTTATATTATAACCCAAGATGAAATAAATAACATGATTAGTGAAAATTAAAAAAGGACTAATCCTTTTTTTATGAAAATTTTTAATACTATCATTTTTTGCCCATTTCATAAACTAACTAACTTATACTGTCCATCATGTGGCATCACAAGAATGCTTATAAGTATTAGTAAAGGCAATTTCTATCAAGCATTTAGATATAACCCTCTAATATTTGCACTTACACCTCTTCTTATCCTTTTATTAATAAATGGATTATTAAAATACAAAATAATAAAAAAGAAATATCAACAAAATATTTATATTATATTAATAATAATCTTAATACTTTTTGGAATAATTAGAAATATTCCTGCCTTTTCATACTTAATTCCTACAAAAATAAATTAATTTCACGTAAAATTCACAAAATAATGTATAATATTGTATATAAAAAGAGGTGAAGAAATGAAAATATTAATTGTAGATGATGAAGTTAATATAAGAGAAGTAATAAAAGAATATTGTGAAGCAGAAAACTATTTAACAGATACTGCAGATAATGGCTTAATGGCCTTAGAAAAATTACAAAATAATAAATATGATATTTTAGTACTAGATATAATGATGCCTGAAATGGATGGCTATACAATGTTAAAGAAACTACCCAAAGAATTAAAAATACCAACTATCATACTTTCCGCAAGAGGAGAAGTATATGATAAATTAGAAGGATTTGACCTAGGAATAGATGATTATGTAACAAAACCATTCTCTCCAAAAGAGTTAATGGCAAGAATTAAAGCTCTAGCTAAAAGAAGCAAAAAAAACACTCTAAATATATATAAACTAGATACACTTGAAGTAAACTTTTCAGCACATACAATTAAAATTGATAATAAAAAAATAGATGTAACACCAAAAGAGTTTGAAATTTTAACTTATCTAATTGAAAATACAAATATCGCAATATCTAGAGAACAATTACTAAGTAAACTTTGGGGCTACGACTTTTTTGGAGATGATAGAACAATAGATACTCACATTAAAATGCTAAGAAATAATTTAGGAAAATATCGAGATCACATTGAAACTGTACGTGGTGTAGGTTATAAATTCGTTAATGAAAAAGAAGATTAAAAAAAACTTTCTAGCAATTAAAATATGGAAATATTTAGCCCTATTTTCTATCATTATCCTAACCTTTCTTTGGTTTTTTCAAGTAATTTTTCTTAAAAGTTATTACAAAATGGTAAAAACCAAAGAAATTAAACAAGTAGCAAATACTTTAATAAAGAAAAAAGATTATGGTAATCTATCTCTAATAATAGATAATATCACCTATGATAAAAGTATATGTGTAGAAATAACTAATAGTAAATTAGATACCATTCAAACATCATCAATTATATCTAGAGGATGTATGATGGATATAAAAAATAGTTACACATATAAAAAAGATTTCATTTCAAGCAATAAAGAAAACCTTACATACGAATTAGAAAATCCAAGATTTAAAAACAATACTTTAATATATGCTATAAAACTTGAAAATGATATGTATGCTTTTATTAATACATCAATAGATCCAATGGATTCAACAACATCAATACTAAAAAATCAATTAGTATATGTTACTATCATTGTACTAATTTTATCATTCATCATAGCCTACTTTATTTCAAAACATATTTCAAATCCTATTGTAAAAATTAACAAAGCTGCTAAGAAAATGGCTCAAGGAAAATATAATGTTGTCTTCGATACAGATGAAGACATCGAAGAAATAAATGAATTAGTAGAAACATTAAATTACACAAGAGAAGAATTAGAAAAAACAGAAGAATTAAGACAAGATTTAATGGCAAACGTCTCACACGACTTAAAAACACCACTTACAATGATTAAAGCCTATGCAGAAATGGCAAGAGATCTAAATAATAACAAAGAAGAAAAAAGAAAAGAAAACTTAAATATAATCATAGAAGAAACAGATCGTCTAGCACTTTTAGTAAATGATATATTAACACTTTCTAAAATGCAATCTGAAATAGATAAACTAAAAATAGAAAAATTTGATTTAATAGAATTAATTAATACTATATTGAAAAGATATAATATATACAAAGAACTTGAAGGATATAATTTCAAATTCACTCATACCGATAAATCAATATTCATTGAAGCAGATAAAAAGAAAATAGAACAAGTAATATATAACCTAATAAACAATGCAATAAACTACACAGGATCAGATAATTTAGTTGAAATAAAAATAACAAATAAAGAAAATATATTAGTAGAAATAATAGATACTGGAAAAGGAATAAAAAAAGAAGATATAAACCATATTTGGGATAAATATTACAAAAATAATAAAAAGCATAAAAGAAATTTAATAGGAACTGGCTTAGGTCTTTCCATTGTAAAAAATATTTTAGAAGAGCATAATTATCAGTATGGTGTATTATCAGAAAAAGACAAAGGTTCAACATTTTATTTCATCATTAATAAAAAATAAACTTCACTAACAACAAGTGAAGTTTTTATTATTTTAAAATCTAGTATATCTATTAATATTATATAACTTTCCATTTATTTCTAAGTAAATAAAATACTTACCACTCAATGCTTCATTATTAATATACTTAGTAATATTCACCCCATTTTTAGCCTCTTCATCCGTAAATACATCTACACATAAAGCTGTGTATGGTCGCCTACTTATTTTAACATCGTAATAGTTTGCAATAAAATTTTTATATAAAACTACCCTAACCTTATCGCTTTTTTTAAATTTACCAGAAAAAATTAACCTATCATCCTCTCTAACAAATTTAATATTATATTTTTTCATTATTTTATTTGATGAATGAGTAAAAAACAATCCATATTTTTTCTTAAACACCTTAGTTGTTCCTAATGTACCAAGTTTTTTTGCTTTACCAATTTTTAAATTAGTGGTCTCATCATAAATACTCATTTTCTCTACTCTATAATAGTTACTTGGTAATATCATTTCAAAAATAACCTTACCATTAAGTAATTCTACTGTATCTGATTTTAAAGTTACATTTCCATTAGTCAAACCAGCTGGTTGGTTAGAAGAAATGCCATCAACAGATACAATACCACCAGAATGAATAATATAATGATTTTTATCTAAATAATCAACATCCGAAATATATGGTGAATAAAATTCTGCCTTTCTATCTTTACCATATTCAAAAACCTGTTCAATAGTCATTTTATTAGTATCTATTTTATACATAACTCCTCTAGAATAAGAATTAGAAGCAGAAACATATTCTTCCTTAAGCTTAGATTTATTATTTCCATTATCAAATAAAAATACATATCCCTCTGGTGTAATCATAGCAGCATGTTGACTCCATTGCCACTCAAAATTATTGCCAATCGGTTTAAAAAAATATTTTTTATAAGCCTTACTCCAATTAGTTGAATCCCCAATAATCCAATTAAGTTTTTTGCTATTATAATCAATATTAATAACAGCATCCTGATGTCTTCCTGACAAAGTAATAGAATTAGTTTTTTCATCATACCAAATAGAATTATTATGAAACCAATCATAACTAGTCCAATTTTCACTTTTTCCATCATTCATATTTAGAATTTTTCTTAAATCAAAATGTTTAATTTCTTTACCAGTTTTTCTATCAAGTTCCACAACATAATCTTCAACTGTACCTGATGAATTATTAAAATTATTAGTAGCAACTAATAAATTACCATTAGGCATTTCAAAATAGTCATGATGATAACCACCCTTTAGACTATATTCATTATAAATTTTTCCAAACATATCTATTTCATATAAACCAGTAACATAATATGGATTATTAATAAGTCTTTCTGTTCCAACTAACAAATGACCATTCTTTAACTTTTCAATATCCCATATTGCCTCATTCTTCAAATACCATCTAACATCACCATTAACATCATAGGCTGCAGTATACCCCTTTGAAGAAGGAGAATAAAAATAAAAGTCATTTGTCAACTTACTCTTAACTGCATTTACACTAGTAGGCATTATAAAATCTTTAGGAAGAGCACTTGTTCTTATTTTATAAGTCCTTTTTACATCATTATATTCAACAATAACTTCATTTTCTTTATCAGGATATAAACCATAAACACATAAATAATGTTTCTTTCCACTTGAAAATTTATGACTAATAGTAGTAGCAGAATCATCACCAACAACAGTAACAATAGGGCTTACATTTTTATCAGTTTCAAATAAAATAAGTGCAGTAAGCGGCGAAGCATTATATGGATCAACTATTATATTAGGATTATCTACAGTATACCCATCAATAGAAAAATCTCTTTCTAAAATTTCTTGTTCCTTGATTAAACTCTTCTTAATCTTTAATTTTCTACTATTAAAATTATTTAAATAAAATAATCCCCCTATTATAAAAATTAAAAATATTATAATTATCAATAATCTTTTCTTCATAAAAAAACTCCTTTACAATTTAATATTATCGTAAAAAAGTTTTAAAATAAATAAACAGGAAGTTGAAACAACTCAACTAATAGTTGAATATTAAATTAATTATTAAAACAATCATCATTAATAGCTAATGGTATTTTATAAGTTGTAATTTTATCATTATCATCCATTGCATTAACAACTAAATAAAGACTATCCTTATTATAATTACTACAAAGTCTTTTATAATTATCAATTTTAAATGTAATACTTTTTAAATAATCTTCAATAAGCAAATTTTTCTTCTTCGATTTATTTTTTGTAATTACTTTTTGAACACCATCTTTCTCTTTTTCATACAATATACACTCAATACTCTTATATTTAGTTTTATCATTTCCACCACAATATTCAATATTAGAAATATAAATTGCAGACTGAAAAGTATTATAAGCAATACTACCCTTAATTGTAAAACTACTACAATTAGATGAAATACTTTTAAAATGAAAAGATTCAGTTCTTATTGTTGTATATAAAATAATACCAACAAATATAATAACTAAAATAATACTACCAAAGATAACCATCTTATTTTTATTTTTCTTATAAGTACCATCTAATAAATCATTTATATCAATATTAAAATCATTACATAACTGTTTAAGTAAAATAATATCAGGAATATTCTTGCCATTTTCCCATTTACTAACAGCCTGATAAGTAACATTATATTTTTCAGCTAACTGTTTTTGAGTTAAATGATTATCTTTTCTTATTTTTTTTATAATTTTACCAAATTTTTCTTGATTCATAACATCACCATATCCAAGTTTACTTTTTTCTCTTAATTTTATTATTTATAAATCTATTATTAGCCTTTATTAATTTCTTATTTAATTTTGGTATATTTTTTTCTTCTCTATATTTATTAGTTGGTTGAAACTCTTCTCTTTCAACCTTGAAATCTTCCATAGTTAATTGAATTTTTCTTAATTTTGTAGCATAATCTTCAATATTATAAAACTTAAAAATATAATTATCAAAATGAATCTCATTATCAATTAAAACATAACTTATCCCATATTTAATCAAATATCTTACTAATAAATCTATTATTTCTTCACTATTATTAACTAATATATTTCTAACTATCATAATACTACCCCATGTTTTTCATTATTATAACATATATTATATATTAAAAAAAGAAAAAACTAGTTTTCCTTTCCTACCTTATCTATCCAATTATCTATTTCACTCTCATCTGTTTTTAATTTATCGCTATAACTTTCAAAAACCAGGAACTCCCAAAATAATAGTATCATATAAATTAAAATCTATATCGAACTTCTTTATTTCTGGTAAATGATTACTAGCTTCACCAGTCTGTTTAATCATTAATATCTCCTCCTATATATCTTCCATAAAATCTTTTCTTTTACCCTCTCCAATTTCATTATATAAACTTATTTTGTAATCTAATCTTTCGATTGTTTTCGTTATATCTTTTCTTTTTTCTTCTAATATTTCTCTTTGTTCTAACAATAAGTTTTTCCTTGCAGTAACAGTTTTAGTTCCTTCTTTAAATAAATTCATATATTCTATCAATGCCTCTATTCTCATTCCAGCACTTCTCATACATTTTATAAACTCAATCCATTTGCAAGAATTTTCATCAAAATCTCTTATTCCAGACTTTTTTCTAGGCACTTCTGGAAGAAGTCCTATTCTCTCATAATATCTAAGAGTATCTTCAGAAATATCATACTTTTTACTTACCTCTTTTATTGTCATAAAACACCTACTTAATTAACTCTTTAACATCCTCTACTATTTGTTCTTTAGTCAATCTATTTTCTTCTAATAATTCTTTAACATCATATTTATCATAAAAATCTTTCTTAATTCCATAATTTTTTACCTTCATATCACTTGTTCCATAAAAACTTGCTATTTTTTCTCCGAATCCACCATCTAGAATTCCATCTTCCAAAGTAATAACTAAACTATGATTTTTTTTCAAATTATTTAGTAATTCTTCATCAATACCAGTTATATATCGTGGATTAACTAAAGTTGCATTTATATCTAATTGTTCTTTCAAATACTCTACAACCTTCTCACCAAGTTGATAAAAATCTCCTAATGCTAAAACAGCAACTTTTTCTCCATCTTTTTCTACTTTATATTTATTTATATCACTATAATCTTTTAAAACTTCTCTATTATCATTAATAACACCATTACATGGAACCTTAATAGCAACAGGATAATTAGTCTGATTTATACTCCAATCTAGCATAGCAAAATACTCATTCTTAGATGTTGGAGCCAAATAGACCATATTAGGAATATTAGAAATCATTGGAATATCATATAAACCTAAATGAGTTATATCATTCATACCATAAACTGAAGCAGTATTAACAATTATCGTAGCAGCACTTTTATTTATACATAAATCTTGTGATAATTGATCATAAGTTCTTTGAATAAAACTAGCATGTGTTGCAAATACAGGTTTTCCTCCGCCAGTTGCAATTCCAGATGCTAAAGCAATAGCATGCTCCTCCGCTATACCAACATCGATAAATTGATCTCCAGCCATTTCTCTTCTTTCCTTAGTAAAACCAATATTAGTAGGAACAGCAGCAACAATAGTTACAACATCTTTATCACTTTTCATTTTATCAAGTAAATATTTTCCAGTTAAATCACCATAATCTTCACCATCAAAACTATATTTAAATTTACCAGTTTCAATATCAAATGGCATTGTCCAATGCCAATTTTCTTTATTTTCAACAGCAAATTTATACCCTTTACCCTTTAAAGTATTTAAATGTACAACTATAGGATGATCTATATCCTTTACCTTACTAAATGCCTCTATTAATTTCTCTATATCATTTCCTTCATCTACATAAATATAATCAAGTCCCATTACCTTAAATAAATTATTTTGACAACTACCATGACTGTCTCTTAAATCTTTCAAATTTTTATATAGTCCACCATGATTTTCAGCTATTGACATATCATTATCATTAACAACTATAATAAAATTACTATTCTGCTCACCAGCAAAATCAAGTCCCTCTAATGCCTCTCCACCTGAAAGAGAGCCATCTCCAATAACTGCAATAACATTATAATTTTCATTCTTTAGATCTCTAGCTTTCATTAGACCAGATGCTAAACTTATAGATGTTGAAGTATGACCAACTTTAAAGAAATCATGACAACTTTCATCAGGATCAGTATATCCTGTAACATCGTCATATTTCTCCTCATAAATAAAAGCATCCTTTCTACCTGTTAAAATCTTATGTGGATAACTTTGATGTGAAACATCATATACAATTTTATCTATAGGTGAATTAAATACATAATGAATAGCTATTTCAGCCTCTACCATACCAAAATTAGGACCAAAATGTCCTCCATGTATACTTAATTTTTTTAGCAAAACTTCTCTAATATCATCTGCTAAATCTTTCATTTCACTAATTGACAATTTCTTTAAGTCACTAGGACCATCAATTTTATTTAAAACTTTAATCATTTTATTCCTCCTAACCTTTCAACAAATATATATTAATACTTAGAGTAAGCTTCAAGTCAAGAACTTTTTAAATTTAAAATACTTATTAAAAACAATTCATATAATTAAATATGAATAATACCCAAGAATTAAATGAAAAACTAAAAGAATTAAAAATAGAAGATTTTATTTGGTTAATCTATATTGGTATAATATTTTTAAGTTGGTACTCAAATACACTAGAAAGAAAATATTTCATTCAAAATGATCTGAATAGTAAAGAAAAATATAGAAAAATAATAACAATTATATTTACAATTTTAATTGTTGTTTATCTATATTTTTTAAAAGACTCTATAGATGAAATAAAAAAAATAAAGCCCACCGATACTCAAAAAAAGAAAAATCTCGTATACTTATCTTTTATTGGTTCATTATTAATTGCTATTAGTGGCTTTATCTTTCTATATATTTCGGTAGTAGATGAAAACCTAGATGTAGAATTAGCCTTCAACTAATTATAAATATATAACTCGTGTTGACACCTGGTACATGCAACATATAATAAATTTTTCTCATTCTTTCGATAAGAATTTAATCTATTATTATAAACAAGTACACTATCAAACTCTAATCCCTTTGCAAGATATGCAGGAATAACTATTAAATCCCTAGAAAAATTATCTACATTAATATCAACAAGTGAAATATCAAATTGATCTTTTATCATATTATAAATTTTCTCAGCCTCTACTAAATCCTTTGTAATAATAGCACAGCTCTTATATTCATTAGTTAAATAACTAATATCATTTATAAGTAATTCTTTTAAATTAGTAATATTTTTTCGTATTACTACAGGTTTATTTGTTTCTTTCCTAATCGCATTAACATGATTTAATCTAAGAATTTTATTAGTATAATTTATTATCTCTGGAGAAGATCTATATGTCTTTAATAACTCCAAATATCTAGAACTACCTTTAAATATATCACTCAAATTTTCCAACGACTCATAGTAATAATATGGATTAATATTTTGATTAATATCCCCTAAAATTGTAAAATCCGCTTTTCTAAATATTTTTGAAATAATAATATATTGCAATTTATTATAATCTTGAGCCTCATCAATTACTACATGTTTGATATAACTTTCATAAGGAAAACCTTCCAAAGTACCTTTTATATAAGAAAATATTAAAGCATCCTCATAATGAATAATCTTTTGTTTTAAAAAAGTATTAATCTCACTTTCACTTAACTTTATTCTACAATATTCAGATTCAAAAAAATCTACAAATATTTTCTTATAGTCCTTAACAAAATTAACATTTTCTTTTAATAATTTTTTAAATGTTGAACTTTTATTTAATTTTCCATGATAGTAATTAGAAGACAATCTCTTACAAATTTCATCTACTCGTTCAAAAAAAGGCATAACATCATATTTATAATGTAACATATCATTTATCTCATCCTTAAAAACATGATGCACCTCTCCCTCTACAAAATCATTAATACAAAAAGAATTATTAACATAATTTTCTAAATATAAATCTAAATCTTCAATTATTTGATCACTTTGTTTATATTTAACAAAGTCAGGATTAATTTCAGTATAAGAATAATACCTTGCAATAAAATCAGTAAAATTCTCTACTTCTTTAAATTCTGTAATAAAACTAGCTAAATAATCATTAAATGTTGTTTGTAAAGTATTACTCTCCCCAAGAGATGGTAAAACTTCAGAGATATATTCAGTAAAAATATTATTAGGAGAAAAAATAAGAATATTATTACTTGTCAAATTTTCAAGTCGATACAGTAAAAAAGCTATTCTATGAAGAGCAACAGTTGTTTTACCACTACCAGCAATTCCTTGAACAATTAAATTGTTATCTTCTAAATTTCTAATAACTTTATTTTGTTCCATTTGAATTGTATTAACAACATTTCTCATTTTTTCACTTGATTCAGTAGCCAAAACATCTTGTAATAGTTCATCATCAATATTTAGTGAATTATCAAAAACTCCTTGTAACATATTATCTTCAATTTTATACTGTCTCTTTCGTTTAAGTACTCCTCGGCACACCCCATCTGGTATTTTATACTCACAAGATCCAACTTCATAATCATAAAACAAACTACAAATAGGACTTCTCCAATCATACAAAATATTATTTAGATTTTTATCTTTCAAATATGTTAAAGAAATATAAATATTATAAACATCTCCATCTTCCGAAATAAAAACAATAGAACCAAAATAAGGCTTTTTCTTTATTTGACATAATCTTTTATAATACTCTTGTTTTTGTATAGTTTTAAATTCCTCAGAAGAAGTAGCAATTTTAGCTTGTTGAATATCTCCCTCATCAAAAGAACTAGATCCATCCCACATCATTCTTTTAAATTCATTTAAATCTTCAGCATCTATTTTAACCTCTTTTTTTAATGTCTCCAAATTATCATTTAAAAGTTTTGTAGTTAATCTCAAAATTTTCTTTTCTTTTTCTAATTCATATCCAACAATAGCCATACAACTACCTCCAAAATTTAACCCTACTTATTTAATTCATGTATCAAATCTGTAAATTCTTTTTCTATTTCTTCTAATCTTTTTTCTGTCTTAGCCTCAAAACGAGCCGTTATATTAGGCCCTGTGTTACTAGCACGCACTAATGCCCAACCATCATCAAATAACACTTTAACACCATCTATATCTAAATACTTATAATTTTTTTCTCTGGCATACTCTCCTACTTTTGATATAACATCAAATTTTACATCATCGCTACTCTTAAATTTTAATTCTTCTGTTGAAAAATACTTATTAATACCGCTAAGTAACTCTAAAACATTTTTATCAGTTTTAGATAAAATCTCCAAAATTCTAAGGCCAGCATATAATCCACTATCAAACCCCAGCCAACGATCTCTAAAATATACATGACCAGAAAGTTCACCACCAAATGGTAAGTCTTCATCTCTAACCTTTGCTTTCGTATAAGAGTTACCAGTTCTATAACATAATCCTTTAGCACCAAGTTTTTCTATTTCATCACTTAAACTCTTAGAACATTTTACATCATACAAAAACTCTTTTTTATTAACTTTATTTATAATATCTCTAATAATAATAATCATATATTGATCAGTTGGAATAAATTTAGCATCATTAGAAACAAGTCCCATTCTATCTCCGTCACCATCAAAACTAAGTCCAATATCTGCACCAACTTCTAAAACTTTATTCTTTAGCTGAGTAAGATTAGATTCAACACAAGGATCAGGATGATGATTAGGAAAACTACCATCACTTATAGAATTAATATAAATAACATCCATTGGAAACATATCATAAATTTTCTTTACAATAATACTAGTAGTACCATTTCCGGGATCAACAACAACCTTTAATCTTCTATCACCAAAATGTAAGTTTTCTCTAAATAATGTTAAATAATCATTTTCTATATTATAGAAAGACTCCTTACCATTTCCAGTTGCAAAATCTCCCTCTATTATAAAATTCAAAAAGTCTTGAATTTCTTGTCCTTTACAATTTCCAGACTCATCAACAGCAAACTTAAAACCATTATCATCCTTAGGATTATGACTTGCAGTTACCATAACACCACTAAATATCTTTAATTTAATACAAGCATAATAATACATAGGAGTTGTACAAAGTCCCAAAGAAATAATATCAATGCCAGTTTCTAAAATTCCTTTTTTTAAAGCATCATAAAGACTAGGAGATGAAAGTCTATTATCATGTCCAATTACACAAGTAGTCTTTCCCATTTTTTTAATATAACTACCAAACCCAAGTCCTATAGTATAAGCAGTATCATTATCAAGCTCAGTAGGATAAACTCCTCTTATATCATAACCTCTAAAAATATTCTTATTAATATTATCTTTTATCTTCATTAAATATCCTCCATTCTACTATACATTAATAATATCACAGTAATAAAACCAAGTTAATAACTTTAACAAAAATTGACATATTTTTATAATCTCTTTCACAAAAAATTTAGATATAATACACAATACTTTCACAATAAAAAAATAAAATATAAACTGTGAAAGGAGAAAATTATGTATATATTTAAAAATGCTTTTAGAAATATAACTAGAAGTAAAGGAAGAAATGGAAGAAGGAATTATAGATATACTACTTAACTTAGCACATCAAGAAAACAAATGCGTAATAATAATATCCCACTCAAAAAACATTCAACAAAAAGTAGATACTGTATATTATTTATCAAATGGTAAATTAAAAAAAGAAGGAGAAAATACTATTTAATTTTCTTCTTCTTTTTATCTTTTCTATATTTAATAACAGCATCTCTAAAATCATTATAATATTTCTGATTAGCCATCTCACTATGTGGGAAAGCTTGTAAAATTCTACTAATTGAAAAGTTATGTTTTCTAACAGCACTCATAACCTCTTCATGAGCAAGTTCTGTTACATCCTTGCCCTTAAATTTTTTTAGACTCGTACGTAAATTTAATAAAGTAAATGTCGTAAATCCTAAATCCACCATAAATACTACAAATAAAAAACTAGCAACAACTTCGAGCCAAAAAGAACTCATAACATCTAAAATACCACAAATAAATGGATAGATCGTATATAAAACTATTAAACCTGCAAAACCAAAAATAAGTGAATTTTTAAGACATATTCTACCATTATAATTAAAAGGTTCATGAGAATAATCCCACCATCTAACTTTAAAAATTTTCTCCATAATATAGCTAGTCACATACTCTATAAAACTACACAATATAACCGTCATCCAAAAGAAAACCCATGGATCATTTGAATATTTATATAAAAATAAAACTACTAAAACAGTTCCAACTCCATAAATAGGAATATATGGTCCTATTAAAAAGCCTCTATTAATAATTAACTTTTTACTACCAATAGAACAAAATGTAATTTCCACTAAATACCCTATTACAGAAGCTATAAAGAAAATCATAAACAAATAACATAAAGAATAAAACACTAATATGCACCAACCTTTTTGAATATTATATATATCATTTTATCATATTATTAAATATTGTCAAAAATAAAAAGTTTAATAAAAACTATTAAACTTCTTACTACTATTATGGGTTTAGTCTATTAGGTCCTCTAAATAAGAATTGTGTTTCTTTAACACTAGGAATTCCTAATAAAAGCATTGTAAGCCTATCAACACCTATAGCAAAACCTCCATGTGGTGGACAACCATATTTGAAAAATTCCAAATAAAATTTAACATCATCGCCTAAACCTTTGCTAGCAGCATTTTTACAAATTTCTTCATATCTATGTTCTCTTTGAGCACCACTAGTAATTTCAACACCTCTCCAAATTAAGTCATAACCTTGAAGACGTCCATCTTTATCTCTCATATGATAAAATGCTCTTTTATCGGCAGGATAATCTATTACAAACATAAATTCATGATTAAATTTTTCCTTTGCAAGCTTATATGTCAACTTTTCTGCCTCTGTAGTTAAATCTGTTTTTTCAGAATCATCAACAACATAAGAATATCTCTCTTCTAATTCCTTATACACATCACTAAGTTTCATAACAGGAAATGGTAAGGTTGGTACAATAATTTCTTGATTAAATACCTCTTTTACTTTCTCATCATATTTTTCTTTTACTTTTTTCAAAGCATAAGAAAGCATCTCAGCCTCTAAGTTCATAACATCTTCATAACTATCAATATAACTAAACTCAACATCAAAACTAGTAAATTCTGTAGCATGACGAGAAGTATTAGAATTTTCTGCTCTAAAACAAGGAGCTACTTCAAAAATTTTACTAAATCCACTAGCCATTGCCATTTGCTTATAAAATTGAGGAGATTGAGCTAAATAAGCTTTATTATCAAAGTATTTAACTTCAAACACTTCTGCTCCACTCTCACTAGCAGCACCAATAAATTTTGGAGTATGAATTTCTGTAAAATCATTATTATATAAGTATTCTCTCATATATTGTACTAAAGAAGATTGAATTTGAAACATCAAAATATTTTTATCACTTCTTAAATCAATAAAACGGTAATCAAGTCTAGTATCCAAATTAACACCATCAATATTTTTATAATTAAATGGTAATTCCAATTCACTTCTTGTAACAACCTCTATTTCAGTTGGAATAATCTCCATTCCATTCAATTTTACCTTTGGAGATTCCATTAAAACACCTTTAATATTTACAACACTTTCAAGAGGAAGATTACTAATAAGTTCTACCATTTCTTTGTTTTTTTCTTCACTTTTCTCAATAGTAACCTGAACCTTGCCCGTTGAATCACGTAATATAACAAATTGAACCCATTGTAAATCTCTAATATTATCTACAAAACCACAAAATTCTATTTCTTTACCAAAGTAATTAGTTAATTCATTTGCATATATTTTTTTCATTATTAATACCTCCTCTTAATGTTCATGATGACAGTGACAATGACCACCACAATCACAACCATCATCACACTCACACTTATCATGTTCATATTCTAAAACATCTTCTTGATCAATTAAATGTTCATCCAAATAATATATTAAATACTCAAGCATAATCTTTTCTTCTTCTTTAGTACTATTATTTTTAATTTTTATTTCACCATTATTTAAATCTTCACTATTCAAAACAATCAAATATTTACTATTAAATCTATCAGCCTGCTTAAATTGTGATTTTAAACTTCTACCAGTATATTCGGTATCACAAATAAAACCTGCCATTCTTAATTCTTGAGAAAGATATGCTGCATATTTCTTTTCTTCCTCATTTACATAAAGAATAAAACAATCTACATAATCCTTTATAGGTAATTTTATATTCTGACTTTTTATAACATCTACTACTCTACCAATACCAGAAGCAAATCCAATACATGCAGTATCTGGACCATCAAGTTGTTTAACAAGACCGTTATATCTACCACCACCTCCGATTGCTAAATTAGCACCATCAGTTTCTACTTTAATTTCAAATACAGTATGATTATAATAATCAAGTCCTCTTACAATTTTAGGATTTACAACATATTTTACTTCCAATAAATCTAAATATTCTAAAACTGTATCAAATCTTTTTTTAGACTCATCATTTAAATAATCAATAGTAGTTGGAGCATTTTTCATATAAGGATTATCACAATCAACTTTGCAATCAAGTATTCTAAGTGGATTTTTTTTAAGTCTTTCCTTACAATCGTCACAAAATTCATCTATATGCGGTTCAAAATAATCTATCAAAGCTTTTCTATAATTATCACGAGAATCCTTATCACCTAAAGAATTTATTTCAACCACTATATTATTAATACCTAACATTTTATAAATATTAACACTAGAAGAAATAATTTCAGCATCACTTAAAGGATCATCACTTCCCAAAATCTCCATACCAAATTGAGTAAGTTCTCTATCTCTACCAGCTTGTGGTCTTTCATAACGATACATTGTTCCATTGTAATAAACCTTAATAGGAAGATTTTCACCATACATTTTATGTTCAATAAAACTACGTACAACACCAGCAGTTCCTTCAGGTCTTAAAGTCATACTTCTGTCACCACGGTCTTTAAAATCATAAGTTTCTTTAGTAACAATATCAGTAGAGTCCCCTATTCCACGATGAAATAATTCACTAGATTCAAATAACGGTGTACGAATATAATTATAATTATACTTTTCCATTACACTATCAATTATTTCTTCAACATATTTCCATATTTTGGCCTCATAACCATACAAATCATTAGTTCCCTTAGGTTTTGTAATCATAATAATTCCTCCTTCAAAACAAAAAGATGGCCTTTTTTAAGGGCGAACAAACAATTCGCGGTGCCACCTTAATTTATTACTCATTAATACTTTATCGCAGTAAATACGCTTCTATTATTATGCAAGTGTCTTCAACTTTCGTGATACATTTCACCAATAAGTACCTCTCTAATTTTAAAAGTTTACTCCTCTTCCATAGAAGTTAGCTCTATTATACAACAAAATTAATTACTTATCTACACTTTTCATATTTTTTTTGAAAAGCTTCCTCCATCATAGAAGAATTAACTCCCATATTCTCAATTACTTTAGGATCAAATAACTTCATATATCTATCATCAGAAAATAAAACTGAATACATATCCTTATTTTCTATTAAAAAATCACTCAATACTTCTCCATAAGTATATACTAAGCTATTTCTAATATCCATAGCATAATCCTCTGGAGTTACCAAGTTATTATCAAATATTTTATTAATTTGATCCTGACTAATATTAAAATACTTGTTTTTTTGTAATAAATCATTAGGTAACTTTGTTAACAAAAGAAAATCCTTTAAAGAACTAAGCATACCTTCACAATTATTAATAACATTATTTTGGGCTTCTTCTTTATAAATATTATTATCAATCAAAAATTCAATAAATTCTTTTTCTCTATATATAGCATTTACCTCATGCAAAATAGAAAAATACATATAATTTCTAGCATTTTTAAAATTAGATTTTCCCACTCTATCAAAATCTTCTACATGTCCAATTTCATGAACAAGGGTAGCTAAATCATAAACAGTAGTATTTTTACGTTCTATATTTCTAATTACAAAACAAGTGTTATTATAATCATCCCAATATGTCATGCCATTAATATTAGTAAATTGAAAATCTTCAAAATTTTTAACATTAAATAATCTATTGTCTTGCAATAATTGGGATAATATTTTACCACCTTTAGGATTTCTATCATTATAATATTCAAATAAAATATCCAATAATTCTTTATTATCATGATAATAATCATAATCATTAATTCTACTGCCATTTATATTCTCATCAGAAGCATTTACAAAAGCAGTAAAAACATCTTTCATAAATTGATAATGAAAATTTTTATTATCTAAAAAGTTTTTTAAGAAAAATCTGTTTTTATGATTGCTAATTTGAATAACCTTCTCAAAATAATATGGGTTTTGCTTTTTTATTTTTGATATATTTAAATAATCTTCTCCAACAAGAGAATAATATAAATCGGAAAGATTTAATAATGAACTAAAAATAGATTCAGCCATTTTTACACTGGTACATCTTTGATATTGCCCATATAACAAATCTAATTGTTGAGATAATCTATTTATTTTATCATTCATTCTACTATCGCCTACTTTTTAAGACTCTTTTGATAATTTCTAACAACAACATTCGAAGCACCAAATGGAGTATACCCGAATGTTCTTAAAAGATCTTGATCAAATAATAATTCTCTTTTTTCATTCATATAAAACTTATAATCTGTAATTTTTTCTGGACAATCCAATAATATATCACTAACCAAATTACCAAAAACAAAATTTATCGTTTCTTCAAAATTACTATTTTCACTCAAAGTTTCACTATAATTTTCATATTTTAATAAATCCTTTAATCTATGCAATTCACATATTAAAGTATAATAATTAATTTTATTTTGACAAATAACTTCATCTTTAAATAGAGCATCATCTTTTAAATAATTTAAAAATTTCTTCTCTTCTAAATAAGGATTAACTTCAAGAAAATTATTGCAAAATTTAAAACGATTAAGCTTTGCTGTATCTTTTATTTTTTCCTCATCTCTAATATGTTCAACTTCATGTACTAAAGTAGTCATTGCTGTAAAATTATGCTTATTAGAAATAAAAACATAATTTTCATTTAAAGACTTAGAAACATTACTATTACCAACGTATCCCTCAGGTAAATCTAATGAATAAATTTGCTCATTTAAAATTAACCTATTAAACACATCCGCACTTTTTAAATTATCACTATCCTGATAATACTTCATAATAATTTTATACATTTCTTCTTCAGAATACTTTTTATCATTAATTACTGAGTAATCAAATTGACTATCTATTTTTAATCTTTTTAGCAATGACTGAACAATCGTAACTGCCAAAACATAATTATCTCTTAGATTTTTCAAATTTCTCTTCTCATATTGATAAACTTTAATTAAAGCCATATTTAAAAACAAATTATTTAATTCATTAATTAAATTTTTAATTTCACTATTTCTTTCCTTATCAACTTCAGATAAAGCTATATTTAAAAAATTAGTGGTATTTAAAGAATCTATAATAGTATTAACATTCATAGAAGTAACCAATTTATATGTACTATTAGTTAAATCATCTTTAATTTTATCTATATTTCCAGTAAATATTTTCATACTTCCTCCTAAAACCGTACTTATTATTATATCTTAAAACCCAAAAAAAAGAAAGCTAAATAGCTTCTTTTATATTTTTAACAGTTTCCTTCAAATCTCTTTTAAAGAAATTATAAGTAGTTCTAATTAACAAATACACAGGTAATGAGGCAATAATACCAATAGTACCAGCCAAAGTACCACCAACACTAACAGCCATTATAGTTATTAATGGATTTACATTATTCGTTTTACCATAAACTTTAGGAGATATTAAATAACCATCTAATTGAGGAAAAATAATACTAATAATTAAGGTTCCCATAAATGTATAAGAATTAGTAACACTAGCTAAAATAAGAGCAATAACATTAGTAATTAATCCACCAAAATAAGGAATAACAGTCGTAATACAAGCTAAAATTCCAAGAATAAGCCAGTTAGGATGGTTAACTATTCTAAATAATATTGAATATTCAAAAAACTGAATAACCATAAAAATAGTAAGTCCTTTTAAATAGTTTCCTATTTCAGTATCTAAACACTTAACATATTTAAAACTACGAGAAGATATTCCCTTCAAAAACTTTTTAATACCACTACGAATTTTATCCATATAGGCTAAAAAGTATATAGAAGCAACAAAACAAACAACAACATTTCCAACAACACCTATTGATTTAGAAATAATATCACTAGCACCATCAGTTACAATCTTACCAATATTTTGTATTGCTTTACTAAGATACTCATTTACACTTCCTTCAACATTACCCAAATTAAGACCAAACTTTTTACTAACTGTATCTAAAACTTCACTAAAGTTTCTAGACAAAGAAATTAACTGATCATACAAAAGAGGCAATGTAGTCATTAAGATAAATGAAATAATAAACAATACAATAATAACTACTGAAGTAACTGCCAAAAATTTAGGAATTCCTTTTTTCTGTAGCCATTTTACAATAGGTGTTAAACTATAAGCAATAGTAAAAGCAATAATAAATGGTAAAATAATTTGAATCACTCTCACTAAAATATTCCACCATGTACCAATATTACTAATAGTAATATATAAAAATAGCATAATAGCAGTAATATTAATAATTTTATAATTTAATTTATTTTCCTTCATAATCCTTACCTTTCTAAAAGTATAGTCGTAGGTCCAATATTAGAAATTTCTACTTTCATGTCTTCTCCAAATATTCCTGTTTCTACTTTAGTATATGTAGATAGCTTATCATTAAATAACTCATATAACTTTTTACTTTCTTTTCCATTAAGAGCAGCTATATAACTAGGTCTATTTCCTTTACTAGTATTAGCATATAAAGTAAATTGTGAAATAGAAAGAATACTACCTCCATAATTCAAAAGAGAACAATTCATAACACCATTGGTATCAGGAAATATTCTCAAATTGACAACTTTATTTACTAAATAGTCTATATTCTCTTCTGTATCACCATCAGTAAAGCCAACAAATAAAACAAGACCATCTTCTATCTTTCCAACTATATTACCATTGACAGATACATTAGCATTTCCACTTCTTTGAACCAATACTCTCATTATCTTATTAACCTTTCAACTTTATTTACAAATGGTTCTTTATTAAATTCTAAAAATAATTTATCTAATTGCTTTACACTAGTAACATAACAACTTACCTGATAAACAGAAATATCACTTTGATAAATATTTTTTATTTCAATAACACTAATATTTAACATACTAGCCTTTTGTACAATTTCAACCATTTTATTATCATGAGTATTACAATAAATTAAAATATCTGTTTGATACTTTTTATTATTAGAATTATCATTCCATTTAACTTCAACAGTTCTATTATCCAACGTTAACAAGTTATGGCAGTTTATTCTATGAATACTAATACCATTACCTTTAGTAATATATCCAATTATTTCATCACCATATACAGGATTACAACAATTAGCTAAATTAACCTTAACCTTATCAATACCAGAAACTATAATATCATTAGATTCATCTTTAATAACAACAGGCTTCTTTACAGGATTCTTATCCTCTTGCTTATATATTATATTAATAACAGAATTAGAAGAAGTATGACCATTTCCAATATTTAAATAAACCTCATCGACATTATCAACCTTAAGTTCCTTAAATATTTTTTTAGAATTTTCATCACTAAAGAACCCAGCTATAGGAAGTTTTTTCTTTCTTAATTCTTTTTCTAAACTATCCTTACCTCTTTCAATATAGATATCCTTTTCATTTTTAGAAAAATAACTTCTAATTTTATTTTTAGTTGCAGTTGACTTAACCATATTTACCCATTCTAAGGATGGTGAAGATGCCTTATTAGTAATTATTTTTACTATATCATTATCCTTAAGTTCATAATCAAGAGGAGCTATCACATTATTAACAAGAGCCCCAACAGTAGTTTCACCAACTCTTGTATGAACCTTATAGGCAAAATCAAGAGGTGTTGCACCTTTTGGCAATTCAAAAACATCACCTTTAGGACTAAAACAATAAATATTATTATTTAAAACCTCATCTTTAACACTATTAACAAAGTCCTCACTACTCATTTTATCGTTTGATAAATCTATTATAGATTTAAAAAATTGAAGTTTTTGTTCAGTTGTAGATTGTAAGTTGGCAGTTGCATTTTTATTTTCCTTATAAGCCCAATGAGAAGCAACACCATTTTCTGCCAACTCATCCATTTTATGAGTACGAATTTGAATTTCAAATAAATATCCATCTATTCCAAAAACAGTAGTATGAAGAGACTGATACATATTAGGTTTTGGCATTGCTATATAATCTTTAAATCTTTTAGGCATAGGTTTATATTTAGAATGAATTAAACCTAAAACCAAATAACATTCTTGTTTAGTATTAACAAGAATACGCATTGCTAATAAATCATAAATTTCACTAAATTTCTTACCTTTATTTAACTTATTATAAATACTATAAATACTTTTACTACGACCCTTCATCTCAAATGGAATATTGTGTTCTGTTAAAATATCTTTTACCTCTTCCATCATTTCTTGAACAGTTCGATCTCTTTCCAATTTAGTCTTATTTAATTTTTCTGCAATATCATAAAAGACATCTGGCTTTAAATATCTAAGCGATAAGTCCTCTAACTCACTCTTAATTTTATGAATACCTAAATGATGCGCAATAGGAGCAAGTATTTCTAATGACTCATTAGCTTTTTTTACTTGTTTTTCAGCCGGTAAAGCCCAAAGAGTACGCATATTATGAAGTCTATCTGCCAACTTTACAATAATTACACGTACATCTTCACTCATACCAACTATTATTTTTTTATAATACTCTATTAAATACTCATTTTCAGTAGAAAAATGAAGTCTAGAAAGTTTTGTTACTCCCTCTACCAATTTTGTAACAGTAGGACCAACAATACTTTCCATTTCTTCCCTAGAACAATCACAATCCTCTAACACGTCATGTAATAATCCAGCTTGTAGTGTTTCACTATCTGCATAAACAGTTGTCAAAATTTTAGCAACATTAAGAGGATGAATAATATAAGCTTCACCAGATTTACGATATTGACCATTATGTTTTTCTAAAGCCAAATTATAAGCCTTTTCAACATTTTCAATTTCTTTAGGATCGGTAATATAAGCTTTTACTAATTCCATAACCTCATCAAAAGTGATTTTATCCTTTGAATGTGACATAACTTCACCTCTTTTAACTAACAATTAATGCCCTTAATCATTTTCTCATCGAATTCATCTTCATACTTTCTTTTATTTTTCTTTGGCTTTCCTAAACTTTTCTTCTCAATTACTAAAAATAATGCTGTAGCAATAAAGATAGAAGAATATGTTCCAGAAATAAGTCCAACTAGCATAGCAACATTAAAACTAAGTATTTCTTTACTACCCAAGAATATCAAAACAACAACAGGAATTAAAGTAGTAACAGAAGTCCATACTGTTCTAGTAAATGTCTCTTGAATACTTCTATTAACCACTTCATCAAGTTTATCTTTAGTAAGTTTTGAAGAATTTATTTTAGATAAATTTTCACGGATCCTATCAAAACTTACGATTGTATCATTAATAGAATAACCAATAATTGCAAGAACAGCAGCTATAAACATTACAGAAACTTCCATTCTGCTTATTGCAAATACTGCAAAAATCATAAATACATCATGAACAAGAGCAACAACACTAGCAATTCCATAACTAAACTTAAATCTAAGAGAAATATAAATAATTATTCCAATAAAAGCAATCAACACAGATAATAAAGCATTTTTAATTAGTTGTTTTTTTACAACATTACTAACAACACCAATATCTACTTTTGCATCATACTTATCAGTAAAATAATCCTTTGTCTTCTTTATTTCATTAGAATTTAATACATCACTAACCACTACATCAACATTCTTACCATCAATAGTAATTTCATTTTCATGAAGATTTAATTTTTTAAGATCTGATTTAACCTGTTTAGTACTAATCTTTTTACTTGTAACTAAAGAAATATCACTTCCAGATTTAAAATCAACACCAAGATTAAATCCTCCTTTAGTAATAAAGAAAATTCCACCAAGTAATAAAACAAGACAAGAAATAGTTATAAATACTTTAGTATTTTTTAAGAAATTAACGTCTTTAAATGGAATAACCTTAACTTCTTCTCCATTCTGAACATCTGGAATATCTTCACTTTTAACATTTATAAATAAGTTAGTTTTATCATTAAAATAACCTGTTTTAATAAACATATTAAGAATTAATCTAGTAATAATTATCATTGTAAATATAGTTACAAAAATTGTAATAATTAACATAGTAGCAAAGCCTTTTACACTACTTTCTCCAAAAACAAACATAATAATTGCAACTATAAATGTAGTAACATTACTATCAAATATAGATGAAAAACTCTCTTTAGAACCCATTTTAAATGCAGATTCTAGACTTCTTCCTCTATATAGTTCATCCCTTATACGAGAATATGTAATTACATTAGCATCAACTGCCATTCCAATACCAAGAACAAGTGCAGCAATACCGGGTAATGTAAGAACTCCACCGACTAACCAGAATATAAAGAATACTAATAAAGTATACATAATCATAGCAACTGATGAGATAAATCCAGCAAAATGATAAATTACAAGAAGAACTACAATAATTAAACTAACTCCAATAATTCCAGCAATTAATGTTCTATTAAGAGTTTCATCTCCAAAACTTGCACCAACAGTTTTACTAGAAACTTCTTTAAGTTTTGATGGTAAACTACCAGAATTAATCAAATCAACTAAGTTATTAGCCTCATCATCAGTAAAACTTCCCTGAATAATTACATCACTTGCAAAACCTTGAGAAACAGTAGCAGCACTTAAACAATTAGAAGCACTAGTACCACATTTATCCTTCTCACTTTCATATGAGTCATTTTCCTCATCATAATCTAACCAAATAACAATAGTATTGTTATCATAATCTTTTACTCTATTAGTAACAGAATAAAATTTATCTTTGTCTTTTATACTAAGTAATACTGCAGGTTTACCAGATGAATCTTGTGAAACTTTAGCTCCCCCACTTTTTAAAACATCACTATCCATAAGTAAATTATCATTAACATCTCTAAATGATAATGTTGCAACAGTAGATAGTTGGTGACGAGCCTCTGCTTCATTTTGAACACCAGCAAGTCTAATCCTAATTTTATTATTACCCTCTAAAATAATTTCAGGTTCACTTACACCCAAACTATCAATTCTTTTACTCAATGTTTTATATGTATTATTCATCTTTGCTTGAGTCATTTTAGAACCATCAATAGATTTTACTTCATATAAAACTTCAAATCCTCCTTGTAAATCCAAACCAAAATTTAAATTTTCAAGTAAAGGTTTAAAACAAAAACACATTCCTACTGTAAAAAGACATAAAATAACAGTAATAATGGTTGTTTTTTTCTTTCCTTTTAGTTCCTTTTTCTTCGTCATTTTTAACACCTCTTTTATAGAACTATACTAATTATAACTAAAAATAAACAATTTGTAAAAACATTTAAATAAAAAAATAAAAAATGTTTATATAATACAAACATTTTCTTAAATACCCAAAAAAAACAAAAAATCATAAGTAGTAACTTTACTAAAAAATAAAATAGCATTAGCAACTGCCAAAAAAGGGCCAAACGGAATCATATGCTCTTTATTAGTTAGCAAAATAACAAGAGCAACAGGAAGAGCAAGTAAACTTCCCAAAAATATAGTTAAAACACCAATCAATGGTTCTAAAACAAGACCAAATACAAATAATAGTTTTACATCACCGCCCCCCAAGCTTTCCTTTTTAAAGATTTTCTCACCAAACCACATTATAAAATACATGAGTAAAAACAAAAACACACCAGTTACTACATGTGTACAGGTACTATTAAATCCTGATTTTAAAAATTGAATCACAATAAAATAAAATGTAAAAAATAATAAAACCTCATCAGGAATAATATAATATGTCAAATCAGTAACTAAGACAATCATTAAAATAGATACAACACCAAGGGCAATCAACAAGTCATAACTAAAGCCAAAACTATAATAACTAACAGCAAACAAAAGCCCAGTTGTAAGTTCTAAAAGAGGTAACATTATAGGTATTTTAGTATGACAATATCTACACCTACCCTTATTAAATAAATATGTCATAATAGGTACCATATCATACAATTTAAGTTCATGAGAACAACTATTACAATGAGAATGACTTGTAGTAAAATTTTCTCCCTTAGGAAGCCTCTCTCCAATAACACCATAAAAGGATCCAAAAACACTTCCAAAAATAAAAAAGAGAATTAAATACAGTGAATTCACAAAAATTCCTCCTTTTTTATTGAATTTGATTATAAATATCAAACATAGGCGTAATAATTGAAAGTAAAATAATACCAACAATAAAAGCAACCATCAAAATCATAATAGGCTCTATCAAACTTTTCAACTGATCAACCATAGATTTATGAAGTTGTTGATAATGATCAGAAACTTTCTCCATCATTAGTCCTAACTGACCAGTATTTTCACCAGTTACAAGCATGTGATAAGCAACAGTAGGAAAAGCCCACTCACCTTTAAAAGACTTAGAAATAGTTTCACCCTTAGCCAAATTAGATAATGTCTTTGCAATTATTTCTTTATATATTTCATTATTAGTAATCTTAGAAAGAATTTCCATACTATCAGTAATAAAAACACCATGATTAATTAAAGATGAAAAAGTTTTAGTAAAATTATACACTTCATTATAAATAATGATATTACCAAATCCAGGCAATTTCATAACAACAAGTTGAACAACTCGTCTAAAAGTAGGAACCTTTTTGTAACATATTATAAAAGCAACTATTATAAAAATACTAACAAGTAAAATAGAAACATAATTATTTACCATAAAATTTGATGCAGCAATAACAGTCAAAGTAATTTTAGGTAAAGTTGCTCCATTATTTTCATATAAAGTTACAAACTGTGGAACAAGTTCAAGAAGCATAAAAGCAAGTACCGCAATAGCCAAAATTAATACTAATAAAGGATAAGTCATGGCACTCCTCATAGCCTTTTTCGTTTGTTCTATACTTTCATAATAATCAGCCATATCATCAAGAATAGTAGGAAGATCTCCAGTCATTTCAGCAGATCTAACCATATTAATTAAGAGTTGAGGAAAAACATTTCCTTGCTTTTCCATAGCAGCACTTAATGCATCACCCTTCAATAAATCATAAACCAATTTTTGATAAGCATTCTTTGAAGCTGCAGAAGTCGTCTGTTTAGCAAGAATTGTAACACCTTCAACTAATGGGATTCCAGCCTTTATATATGTAGAAAGTTGAGTAAGATCAAAAGCAAGTTCGCTGGTTTTAATTTTCTTATTTAAAACAATCTCAATATCATAATTTTTTCTAGGTTCTACAACTATATTAGTATACCCTTGTATTTCTAAAAAATGTTTACAGTCATCCACACTTTCTGCATCAAAAAATCCAGACACTTTTTTACCATTTTCTAGTTCAGCTTTATATTTAAAAGGATACAAATTAGAATTCATTTTAGCTCTTTTATGAGATTCTATTCCCTTTAGATTCTCCTCAGCGCTACTATCCAAAATAGAAACATCTTCCTTTTTTCTAAAAAGAGAACCAAAAAAATTAGTCTTTTCTACTTTTGCATATTTCTTAATAGAATTTCTAAGACTTTTAGGAATAGAATTACTAGCTTCTCCTATTCTAACATTTTCAATTATATCATCAGGAATAACCTTACCAAGTTTTCTCATAGCAACACTTAAGGAATCTCCCTTATATACAAAATAAGCTATTCTAAAATAAATACTTCTATTAGAAGGAGCACTTCTTTTGGCAACATCAACTACAGCATTCACAAGAGGAACATTATGTTTAATATTATTCGAAAGATTACCTAATTCAACACTAACTGTATCTAAATCAATTTTTCTATTAATATCAGGAGTTGCTTCCCCCGGTTTTAATGGACTAACAGCAATATTGGTATATCCAGCCATATTTAAAAAAGTACGACATTCATCCATATTTTCAGCAATAAAAAAATCATTAATTTGATTGTTGTTATCCAATGCACTATATTTAAATATATACAAACTAGTATTCATAATAGCACCCTCTACTCTATATAATAAATTATATCAAAATAATATTTAATTTTAAAGATAAACTTTTAATAAATTTTACATATACTAAAATAAAGAGGTGAAATTATGTACAACAATCCTTTTATGTATGGCCCTTATATGTCAAGTATGGCAAATTTGGCACAACCAGCAGCAAATAGAGGTTTATTAAGTGGTTTAAAAGCAATAAACTGGAGTACACTTCTTTCTAATACACAAAAAACACTAGGAATAATAAATCAGACAATCCCAATAGTATATCAAGTTAAGCCAATATTAAATAATGCCAAAGCAATGTTTAAAATAGTTAGTACACTAAAAGAAGATGACAAAGTAAAAAATGAAACTACTGTCAAAGAAGAAACAAATCAAATAACAAATAATTATCAACAAGAAGACGATAAACCTATGTTTTTCATTTAAAAACAGATCACTTTAATAGATGTGATCTGTTTTAATTAATTAGATTTATTGTTATATTTCTCTATAAATTTATCTCGATATTCAAGCAAAGTATTGTTCTTTATAGCCTCTCTTAATTTTTCTGTTATCTTAATTAAAAATCTAATATTATGAATAGATAAAAGAGTTCCACCTAACATTTCATCTGTTGTAATTAAATGTCTAATATAGCTCTTAGTATAATTCTTACAAGTATAACAGTCACATTCATCATCAACAGGAGTAAAATCCTCTATAAATTTAGCATTATGTAAATTAATTTTACCAGTTCTAGTAAAAGCTTGACCATGTCTTGCAATTCTCGTAGGAAGAACACAATCAAAAATATCTACACCACGAATAACACCTTCAATAATATCAATAGGATCTCCTACTCCCATTAAATACCTTACCTTATCTTCTGGTAAATATCTAATACCATCTTCTACCATTTTATACATTGTAGGCTTATCTTCACCCACACTAGTTCCCCCGATTGAATATCCATCAAAATTCATTTCTACCGTTTTTTTACAACTATATTCTCGAAGATCCTTAAATTCACCACCCTGTACAATACCAAATAAAGCTTGATTAGGATTATTATGAACCTTCTTACCACGCAAAGCCCATCTAAGAGTTCTCTCAACAGACTTTTTCATATAATCGTACGTAACAGGATATGGAGGACATTCATCAAAACTCATAGCAATATCACTATCGAGTTTATTTTGGATTTCAATAGACTTTTCAGGAGTTAAAAATAAGTTCTTACCGTCAATATGGCTTTTAAAATGAACCCCTTCCTCTGTTATATCCTTAGCTTTGTTTTTAGCTAAAGAAAAAACCTGAAAACCACCACTATCAGTCAAAATAGGACCATCATAATTCATAAATTTATGCAATCCGCCAGCATGATCAATAACATCAGCACCGGGTTTAAGCCATAAATGATAAGTATTAGCAAGACATATTCCAGCACCAGTTGCCTTTACCTGTTCAGGAGTTAAACTTTTAACAGTAGCACGTGTACCAACAGGCATAAACATAGGAGTTTCAAATGTACCATAATTAGTCTTTAACTTTCCATATCTAGCAGACGTATTTTCATCTTTATGCAATAATGTATATTCAATTTTCATAATATCACTCTCCAAACACTTTTATCATTATAAATGATAATAGTATTTTTTACAAGTTTTAATATTATTTAGAAACAACTACAACTGCACGTGCACCATAGTCTGTGCTAAATGCACCGTTACCGTGATACACACGACCGTAATAGCTCAAATCCCACGCACAATAAGCAAGAGAGGATGTAGCACTCATTGTCCAATATCCATTATTTTTAGAACCTTTTTCTTGATCACTTAAATTATCATTTACTGTTCCACCATTATCAACTGAAGACGATAAATAATTATACATCCAGATTGGACATGATTTAGCTGTTGTAGTACACCCCAACGCCTTAGCTTCTTGTAATGTAATCATTCTTGCCTTAGCTTTTCTAGAGCCAAGTGTATATGTATTTGCCTCACAACTACTTAAACTACATCCTGTAAAAAAATTTGTTTTAAATGTTGTTGTTCCCATAGTATATACTTGATCATTAACATTTGTCCATGAATTAGTTATTCTTTCTAAGGCTACAAGCACTGTCATCGGTCCTTCATCATTACATGAAGTATAATCACAACTTGTTGAATCAGTATTATATGTTATATAATCTGCTTTATTTATCCAAGCTGTATTATTAATTATATTTTTTTGACTTTGCATTGTCATAGTAGATCCAGTATCATACATTACATGAAAAGTCACTATATCTGAATCGTTTACTTTGTACTTTATGATTGTTCCCACAGGACAACTGCCACTTGTTTTTGTTTTATAGCATGTTGATTTTACACATGTTGATTCATTACCTGTGATACATTTTGTTGATGTTGCTGTACTGTATTTATATGCACCTATAAAATTCCCCATTTTTCTTATATCTGTTTGGGTATATAATTCATCGATTGCCGCCTGAACTGTTGTAGCTAGTAAACCGGATGATGAATTTGAATAGGTTACACCACTTCCTGCGATTGCCGTCGCAGCATATACTCCTCCAATAGAAATTCCTAAGCCTACAACCAAGCCTATTAAAAATTTATAGTTTTTCTTAAAGATATTTACTGTTCTACTAAAGTAACCCCCCCCCACTAGAACATTTGATTGTTATTTTCATACTTCCTCCTATTATTAGACTACTAAAGTATACAACATTTTAATATCAGTATCAAGCTATCTAAAATAAAAAAAACTAAGTATATTTTTTAATTATCACTTAGTTTCTTACTCATAAATTTTATCTAACATTAGTTTTTAATTAATGTTAATTTTTTCTGTTTCTCCCTAAAATTATTTTTAAAACTACCAGAATAAAGCATAAAATCATCAATTATATCTGCAGGCATTTCTACAGTTTCTAATACTTCATTAATAGTTAAATAAAGATCATCTATTTTCTCTAGCGATGGTAATCTTAACTCTCTTAAAGACATATTTGAAGATAAAAACTGACATCCAATTATTTTTAAACTTGGTAATTTCAAAACAATTAAATTATTATTAAACTCTAAAAATTTTGATCCTACTTGTTCTAAACATGGAGCATATAGTTCTGATAATTTTTTATTATTAGACATAAAGCCATCAGTCACACTTACCAAATTTGGTAACTCCAAATGTTTAATATTAGCATTTGTCATAAAATAATTACCCGTTTGCCTTAACATTGGCAAATAAATATTATTTATAGAAGAATTCCAAACCAGAAATTTATCACCAACATATTTCAAATTAGGAAAAGAAACCTCTTTCAAATTATCATTGGCATTCAAAAAACGTGATCCGCACTTTTGCAAAAAAGGAATCTCTATATATTTCAAGTCAACATTACATTGCATAAAGTTATCAGATATATTTTTCACTCTTCCTAAATGCATAGTTTCTAAATATATATTATTACGTAAAAAATTATCATCAATATTAAAAATTAAATCATTATAATAAGACAACATTCTATTAGCCCTATCAATTACTATTACTATTTGATGATTCTTTTTCTTTAATATAATATACTTTCTATTATTTAATTTTGTAATTTCAACATTTTCTATATTCTCATTATAAGAAGTAAAAGAATCATTTATATTATTATCACATAAATTAATACTTTTTTCTTTCATATCTAAAAGAAAATAATCAAATACTATATACCTATCTTTTTTTATCTGTAAAGGTTTAAAATTTTTAATAATAATATTATCAGGACAATAATAAATATTATTTATTTCATAATTATATTTATAAAATTTACCATCTGTTGCTAATACATAATCAGGAAGTTCAAAATCTCCATTCATAGTATTACCAATATTCAAATTATATTCACGTTCAAAACTTTGAGTTAATCCTACTATTATATTATCCAAATTATTACCAAATGTTGAATCAGGATTATCAACGGTATGATTATATCTATTTTTTATCGAAACATAGTTACAATCACCTCTAGTAAATTGAATACTTATTACTGAAGTTCCATACTCATCTTGCCTTTTTGGATTAGTATAATTTTCTCTTTTTATTGAAGAAACATTTTTCTTAACAGCAAAAAAAACATAATTTGTTTTCAACCTGTTATCATTAAAAGTACACAATTTCTCTTCACTTTTATAATACTTTTTAAATTTCCGAATATCTTTATTCGTCTTACATTCATATAAAATATACCCAGCTTCGTCTAATAATTCATAAGGGCTTTTATTTGTATTGATCATTTTTTTATTATCGGTTGCAATCAAACTATTTATAAAACTCTGAAACTCTGATACCAAGTCATTAACAATGATATCAGTATATAAAAACTTTGAAAAATAAAATTTACTTTCTATCAAGGTTGGTAACAATCCCTCAGTTTCCAAAATAGTTGGAAATAATTCTCTACATAAATGAGAAAAATCCTCACCATACTTATCCTTTATTCTCTTTAAATCATTCTGCATATAATATCCCTCATTTCAATACATAATTTATTTTACAAATTGTTTGGCCTTTACTGCGGTTTTTATTCCATAATTATCCTGAAAACCCTTTAAATACTGTTTTAAAAAGTACATTTTATCTAAATTATTATCAAACACCAAATCAACAAACTCCAGTGCATTTTTTAAATTAACTTCATCATAAATATATTTATTTTGTGAATATAATAAATACTCTTCTTTCAATTTATAATTTAAAAAGTCTCCATCCATCACTTTATTTTTAGATGATAATAACATTTTTGTAAAGGTATTTATATTATTTTGCCACACTACAGCATCAGTAGTTCCATTTGGATTTCTAAATTCTAAAGTATTTTTTTTCAATTTATTTCCTAACATAAAAAATTTAACATTTTTAAAATTTAATGCTGTATATCTTACATTTGGCACCAAATAAGATAGAAAATCTACTGATTTAATATTCATAATATCAGACATATTAGAGTAAAGGAAATCTGCTATAGGTAAAGCATTTTTCAAGATTTTTTTACGTGCACTAATTTTATCACCATACGCAAATCTAAACAGTACACTTTCATAAGCTGTATATAATCTTAAAAAATCTTTCCACGCCTCAACATCCTCACCAAGAATATGAGCTCCAACATGCACATGACCACCAGCATTATGTAATGTATCTGCACCATTAAAAGATAAAAATTCACAAATGCTTCTCAACTCTTGCCAATATTTAATTTTATCAGTCATAATAGGTGAAGAAACTTCGCCACCAGAAGACAATGACTTATCATATCCAGAAAACCAATCTATTAAAGAATTTTTTATAATAAACTGATGAGTTTTAACATCAGAAACTTTTTCATATTCTATTTCAACCCCAAAAGTTACTTCATCAGGCAAATTCAAAGTATATCTATATTCAATAAGATTATTTTCAACTTCTACTAATAAATCCTGTAAATCAATCCCTCTTAAAAATGCAAAACAATCATTTTTCACATCACTTGCAAAAGTATTACTCATTTAATTATCACCTTCACGCTTTCTTAATCGATAAGAATATCCTTCATGTTCACCTATATTATTATAATTATCATCAAGCATCATTAAATTTTCCTGTCTTAGTTGAAGAATTTTTTTCATTGTTTCCAATTCACTTTTTCTAATAAATTTAAAATAAGAATCATATTCACTTAATTTATTTTTAATAGCATCTTTTAATGTTAGCTTTTTTAAAACTGCAATAACATTACCAATAGCCACCAATAAACATAAGAAGTTTAAAGAATTTACAAAATTTTCGGTCTTAGTTTCTAATCTTGTAATAGTTTCTTTTTCTTTAAGATGATCTATTATAATTACGGTATTTGAATCATCTAATAAATAATAATAATCTGATAAAGTATCTTTATTTATAGTTTTTACATTACTTACAGTAAACATTTTATCTAACTCATCTTTTGACATATTAATAACTTTGCTCTTATCAGATGAACTTAGTTTATCATCCAACTTATATGAAGTAACTACTCTTTCATAAATTCCTCTATCACTCATTGTCCATTCTGTTAAATATTCAACTATCTCACCATCATAAAAAGAATTATCTAACATATCATCATTAGAAGCATCGATCGCTTCAATATTAGCATCTACTGTTATTTCATCTATATGAAATGGAAGAACATCTTTTACTGACGAAATATTTAAAATAACTATTAAGGCTGTAATAAAAGGAAGAGCAAAATCTATACATATACCACTTTTTAATAATAATCGAACTACAATATTACGAATATTATATAAATTTTTAAATTCTATTTTGTCTTGGATTTTTTTGACATTCTTTGTTAATTTTTCAATTAACTCTTCATTATTTATCATTCATTTCAGCCACCTTTTTCACTTCTTCATTTTTACTAAAGAATACTTTTAGTTAATTATAAATACATAGTCATATATAATAACAAATTTTAAAAAAAAGTCAATAAAAGCAAAAAATACATACCAATATTGGTATGTATTTAAAAATTAAAATTTACATCTTCTATAAGTTAATGGATCTGTTGTTTTTAAGTGTTTTTTACCATTATCAATATCATAAACAACACCACTTACCCAACTATTATTCTCTCTAAAAACAACTTCATCATTATTAGAAAGACCAAGTACTCTAGAACCTAAGGGACTTGAAACTTCTAAATATTCATTTTCTAATTCATCACTAACAGCACGATTAATTAGTTCAAAACGTTTTGTTTCAACTCCAGTATTTTTATCAAAAGTCATAATACTAAAGCAAGTACCTATACCAATAGTTTCATTATTAGGTAATTTAGCAACTTTACTTTCTTCTAATAATTTTTTTACAGTAGTCAATCTTTCTTTATAATCACCATTATTTGCTAATCGTTCAGCCTCTTCCATTAATAATTCCTTTTGACTAGAAGAAATAAAACATTTCTCTGCATCAATACTTTCTAATTGTTTTGATGCAACATTATCAGCATTACAAACACGATTCTCATAAGGAACATTATTAATATATTGTAAATAAGACTTTTTACTAGTGTCTATTCCTACTATACTACCACTTACCTTTGATATACGATTATGTTTTATAGTAGTATATTCAAACTTTTCATCTTCGCTTTTTCCATAAATGCTTTCACCTAAAGGACTATTAATACTAATATAACCATCGCTTGGATTAACTCCTATTGTATTTTCTACTAATGTATACTTTCTAATATCACTACTATCAGAAAAACGAATTTCAAATTTAGTACCAATATCAATTTTATTTACATTAACATCTTTTACATATTCACTTGTTTTTAAAATTTGTTCATATTTTGCAAGCTTGTCCAAATTAGGAACAAACTCATTATCACCAAAATAGTTATAATATTCCTTATTTTTAGTTTTCAATAATTTAACTTTTTCACGTAAATACGCTACCTGTTCAGGTATTAATTTCATATATTTTCCCCCTCTTAATTAAAATGACATCGCATATTATAACACAAATATATAAAAAATGCAAGTCTATTTAATAAACATGGCATCGCCAAATGAGAAGAAACGATATTTTTCTTTAACTGCTGTATTATAAGCATTCAAAATATTCTCTTTACCAGCTAATGCTGAAACCAACATCACCAATGTTGACTTAGGTAAATGAAAATTAGTAATAAGTTGATCGATTGCTTTAAATTCATAGCCGGGGTATATAAAAATATTAGTCCAACCATTACATTCTTTAAATTCCCCGTATTTACTCATTATAGTTTCCAAAGTTCTAGTACTAGTAGTACCAACAGCAATAATTTTATTACCAGTCTTTTTAGTTTTATTTAATAAATCAGCAACATCTTTACTCATAGAATAATATTCACTATGCATATGATGCTCTTCGACCTTTTCAACACTAACAGGCCTAAAAGTTCCAAGTCCAACATGTAAAGTTACATAAGCAATATGTACTCCCTTAGCTTCTATATCAGCCAATAACTTTTTAGTAAAATGAAGCCCAGCAGTTGGTGCAGCAGCACTTCCAACCTCTTTAGCATAAACAGTTTGATATCTAGATTGATCCTCAAGCTTTTCATGAATATATGGAGGTAATGGCATAGTACCTAATTTATCTAATATTTCTAAAAATATACCATCATATATGAAGGTAAAGATACGTATACCTTCATCTCTTTCTTCAATACATTTAGCTTTCAACTTTCCATTTCCAAAACTAACAATCGTTCCAGTTTTTATTCTTCTCGCCGGTTTAACCAAACATTCCCAGTTGTCTAATGAAATATTATTAAGTAATAAAACTTCAATAACTGCTCCAGTTTCCTCCTTTTCACCTATAAGTCTAGCGGGTAAAACTTTAGTATTATTTAAAACAAGTACATCTCCCTCATTCAAATAATCTATAATATTATTAAATATTTTATGTTCTATTTTTCCAGTCTGCTTATCCAAAACCATTAATCTAGATGTATCACGTTTTTCCAAAGGTTTTTGTGCAATCAATTCTTCTGGTAAATAATAATCAAATTCTTCTACTTCCATTTCGTCCTCCTAATCTTCAAATATTCTAGCTTGATAATCAATATGTAAAACTTCATAAGCCCTAGGAGTTACCACTCTACCACGACTCGTTCTTTTTACTAATCCCTTTTGCATCAAATAAGGTTCATAAACATCTTCTATTGTAGATACCTCTTCACCGATTGCCGACGCCAAAGCTTCTACACCAACTGGACCACCATTAAATTTCTGAATAATAGCCAAAAGAAGTTCATGATCAGTATCATCCAATCCAAAATCATCCACTTTAAGTCTTTTTAAAGCAACATTCATAATATCATTATCAACTATTCTTTTTCCATCAACTAATGCAAAATCTCTAACCCTCTTAAATAAACGATTCGCAATTCTTGGAGTACCTCTACTTCTACTAGCCAAAGAAGAAGCCGCATCATCATTGATATCCATATCCAAAACTCTTGCAGTTCTCTTAATAATTTCAGTTAATTCCGAATCTGTATAATACTGTAATTTGCATACAATCCCAAAGCGATCTCTTAAAGGAGCTGACAAATCACCTGCTCTAGTAGTTGCACCAACTAAAGTAAACGGAGGTAAATCAATCTTTATGCTTCTAGTATTTCCCTCACTACCAACAATAATATCCAATGTAAAATCTTCCATTGCTGGATATAAAATTTCTTCAATATATCTAGGCATTCTATGAATTTCATCAATAAATAAAACGTCCCCCGGCTCTAAAGAAGATAAAATTGCCGCTAAATCACCACTTTTTTCAATACTAGGACCACTTGCAGTTTTAATATTACTACCAAGTTCATTAGCAATAATGTTAGCTAATGTTGTTTTTCCAAGTCCGGGTGGGCCATATAATAATACATGATCAAGAACCTCATTACGCATTTTTGCAGCCTCTACAAAAACTTTAATGTTTTCTTTAACATCTTTTTGACCAATGTATTCATCTATAGTTTCAGGTCTAATTGAACTATCTAAAATATTATCACTCTTTAAATCTTCATTAGTAAAAATATTTTCCTCATCCATCTTTAAACCTCCTATTTCAATAATAATTTTAATGCTTCTTTTACTTGTTCTTCAATACTTAAATCACCATTAACTTTATTAATAATATTATTTATTTCTTTTTCTTTATAGCCTAACCCAATAAGTACCTCTCGTAATTCAATATAGCTATCATCAATACTACCACCAAGTATTGCAATATCCCCAAGTTTTCCTTTTAAATCAAGAATAATTTGTTTAGCAAGTTTATCACCTATTTTAGGAAACTTTTTTAAATAAAACAAGTTTTCTCTATTAATGGCATCAACAATACCAGCGATCGAACCTGTTGCAAGAATTGGAAGTGTCATTTTAGGACCAAGTCCCTTTACACTAATAAGCTTTAAAAATAATTCCTTTTCTTCTTTCTTTTTAAATCCAAATAAACTAAGCTCATCTTCCTTAACAACTTGATATAAATAAACCTTATATTCTTCTGATTCATTAAAAGCATATGGATTTGCAGTATATATAAAATAACCTATCCCCATAACATCTAAAACTATTCCGTTGCTTTTAACTTCTGCAACTTTTCCATACATATATTCATACATTTCTATCACTCATTTCCATTCTATTATAACGAAAAAAGAACTCTAAAGCAAGTTCTTTCAAACATTTGTTTTTAATCTTCTTTTAAATTACAATAAACATCTTGAACATCATCTAATTCTTCTAATTGTTCAATTAATTTATGAATTTTTTCTACTTGTTCAGGATCATTAACCTCTATTGTATTAGTTGGAATAAAAGTAACTTCACTAGTTAAAAATTCTTGAACTCCTACTTCTTCCAAAGCTTTTTTTACGTCAATAAAATTTTCAGCAAGAGTAGTTATTTCATAAACATCGTCCATGACAACAAAATCAAGAGCACCGTTATCAAGAGCAGTCATCATCATATCATCTTCATTATAATCACTAGGAATATCAATTATTCCACGACGCTCAAACATATAACTAACACTACCACTTGTACCTAAATTACCGCCACGTTTAGTAAAACTACTTCTAACATCACTTGCTGTTCTATTCTTGTTATCAGTCAAGCAATCTACCATAATAGCAACACCACTTGGACCATATCCTTCATAACGAATAGCAACATAATTTTCACCTTCTGTAGCACCTTTAGCTTTTTGAATTGCTTTTTCAATGTTATCTTTTGGCATATTAGCTCCTCTTGCCTTTTCAATAACCATTCTTAAAGAAGCATTACTGTCAGGATCAGGACTTCCACTCTTTGCAGCTACATAAATTTCCTTAGCAAGTTTTTGAAAAACTTTACCACGTGCTGCATCCAACTCTCCCTTTTTACGATGTATAGTTGCCCATTTAGAATGTCCACTCATATTATTCTCCTCCTTCTTTATACTGTAAATATAATAACACAATTAATTATATTTTTAAAGAGAAAAATAACTTATTAAATCTATTCATTTACATCACCAAATTATTCAACTATAATATTTTTAGGTGATACTATGATTTTAAAAAATAATAATCTAAAAATAAAAATTGATCTCTTAACAAAAATTTCTACAAAAATAAAAAGTTTTAAATTTAAACTAACAGATATTGAAAATGGTATATGTTTTCCTAAGAAAAAAATACTTAATACTTATTTATTTTGTCAAAAAGTTGATGTTATATTTACAAATAAAAATAATAAAGTATTAAAAGTTTTAAATAATGTAGATAGTGAAAAAATAATTTTTGGACCTAAAAAAACATTTTATATATACATATTAAAAAATAACTCTATAAACGATATAAAGCCTGATGATATTTTAAGTATAGATTATACAAAAGAAGAATTACAATACTTAAAAAGATTTCAAAAATAATTGAAATCTTTTTTATTTACGATAATCAAAATAAAAATCTAATATTCTAACTTGATCTCCTTCTTGAGCACCCATACTTTCTAGTTTTTCATCTATTCCCATTTTTGTAAGTTTACGAGCAAAGCGTCTTGCTCCTTCCTCACTTGAAAATTTAGTCATTTTAAATAATTTTTCAATCTCAGCACCCTTTATTACATATGCTCCATCTTCAAAGCTTATTGTATAAGGTTCTTCCTTTTTAAACTTATATAATACATGACTTTCTATTTCTTCATCATTATACAATTCCTCTTCAGGTAACTGTTTTAATATATTAGCAAGATAATCTATTACATCTTGAAGTCCATCATTAGTTGCAGCACTTATTGAAAAAACTTTTACATCTGGTAGTTGCTTTTTAAACTTTTCCAAATTTTCAGAAGCACCATCAACATCCATTTTATTTGCAATAACAATCATTGGTTTTTTTAATAATTTAGCATTAAAGTTTTCAAGTTCTTTATTAATAAGTAAATAATCATCATAAGGATCTCTTCCTTCAACTCCAGCCATATCTATGACGTGAGCAATTACTTTAGTTCTTTCTATATGTCTTAAGAATTTATCTCCAAGTCCTTCTCCTAAAGACGCATTTTCAATTAACCCCGGTAAATCAGCTAACACAAAACTATAGCCATCACGACTCTTAGTAACACCCAAATTAGGTACTAAAGTAGTAAAATGATATGCTGCAATTTTAGGTTTAGCGCGAGAAACTGCCGAAATAAAAGTACTCTTACCAACACTAGGTAAACCAACAAGACCAACATCTGCAAGCATTTTTACTTCTACTTTCAACTTTTTCTCTTCTCCGGGTTCACCATTTTCTGAAAAATCTGGAGCTGTATTTGTCTGAGTCTTAAAAGCCGTATTACCACGACCACCACGTCCACCTTTACATACAATAAAGCTATCATTTTTATTCTTTAAATCGCAAATAACAAAACCAGTATCCAAATCAGTAACAACTGTTCCTTGAGGAACACGAACAATTACATCCGTAGCATTTTTACCATGTTGATTTTTTCCTTTGCCATTCTCGCCTTTTTTTCCTTTAATTAATTTTTGGTATCGCAAATCTAACAAAGTATGTAACCCCTCATCAACTTGGAATATAATATTAGAACCATGTCCACCATTTCCACCGAATGGTCCACCCATTTCAATATATTTTTCACGCCTAAAAGCAGTACAACCATCTCCACCACTTCCTGCGACAACATCAATAACAACTTCATCTACGAACATTTTTATCCCCTCCTATCTGACAATAATTATATCATAAAAAAATATTTTCATATAAAGAAAAAAAGTCAAAATTGACTCTTATTCAACTACTTCATAAACAGAAGCTTGCTTTTTATCTTTTCCTAAACGTTCAAATTTAACAATACCATCAATAGTTGCGTATAATGTATCATCATTACCACGTTTTACATTAACACCTGGGAATATTCTTGTTCCTCTTTGACGATATATAATAGAACCTGCTGAAATGAATTGTCCATCACCAACTTTTGCACCCAATCTACGTCCTGCTGAATCACGACCGTTAGATGTAGAACCTTGTCCTTTATGGTGAGCAAATAATTGGATATTTAACATCATAAATTTCATAGTTATATCCTCCTTACTTTACTTGTATATTATCTGGATAGTTATTTTCTAACTCTTTTAAAAGATTAAGCATATTTAAAATAAGAGTATCTGTAATTCTATCATTAATATTAATAATAATTTCTACATTTCCCTCATCTACGCTATAATTTAAACTATCATTATTAAGTGCTAATATTCCATTAACAGTAGTTGTAACAATACTACTAACAGCACTGCAAACAATGTCTTTTCCATAATCATCATACATTGCATGTCCAACTATGTTAACTTTTTTAAACTTAACACCATCTTTAACAACACTTACTTTAATCATAATTAAGCACTAATTTTAGTAATTTTAATTTTTGTATAAGGTTGTCTGTGTCCTTGAGTTTTACGGTTAGATCTAGATTTATTTTGATATTTAAAAATTTTAATCTTTCTTTGTTTACCGTTTTTTACTACTTCACCACTAACAGTAACATCTGTAAGATAAGGACTACCAACTTTTCCATCAAGCATTAATACTTGTTGAAAATTTACTACATCGCCTTCAGTAGCATTTAATTTTTCTACATAAATTTCACTACCCTCAGTAACATAGTATTGTTTACCACCAACTTTAATAACAGCGTTCATATTTTACCTCCTTTTATAAAATCTTTAAGACTCGCTTTTAAGGTACTAATTAGTTTAAAACCTTTTCAATGCGGTTTGAAGATGAGGCTTCAAACATTTAAATTCTATCACAGAACAAATATATTGTCAATTTAATTTTAAATATTCCACTTTATTTTGATACAACCACTACTGCACGTGCACCAGTAATTATTCCATTAGCATCAGTATATGCTACAGAACCATTATAATAAATCATCCAAACCTGATAAGGTCCATAAGTGGAAGCAGTCCAATGCGCAGCACTATTAGAAGCTCCGGGCCTAACATTATTATCATTTACTGTTCCACCATAACTTGTTGAATTATTTAAATAATTATACATCCAAATTGGACATGATTTAGCAGTTGTAGTACATCCTAAAAGAACCGCTTCTTGTAATGTCATCATACGAGCTTTTGCAGTTCTCGCAACAAATGTATAAGAATTTGCAGTACAACTATTATAACTATCACATCTCGTATATGCATTAGTTTTAAAAGTAGTTGTTCCTAATGTATAAGATTGATTATCAACATTAGTCCACCCTGCCGTTGCCGCCTCAAGCATTCCAAGTACTGTCAATGGTCCATTAGAAACATTAGAACTAGTTTCGTACCATTGACTATTATAAGTTACATTTCTTTGACTTTGCATAGTCATAGTAGATCCATTGTCAAACATTACATGAAAGTTTAATATCGTTGTATCATTTACTTTGTATTTTATAATTGTTCCCGCAGAACAACTTCCTTTGGTCTTAGCTTTATAACAAGTTGATTTTACACAAGTCGACTCTTCTCCAGTGATACACTTTGTTGATGTTGCTGTACTATATTTATATGCTGCAACAAAGTTTTCTGCATTTCTTATATCAGTCTTAGTATATAATTCATCTATTGCACCTTGAACTGTCGTTGAAGTTAGACCTGAGGAGGAATTTGAATATGTTACATTACTTCCTGTAATGGTTACTGCAGCATATACCCCACCTACTGAAATTACTAATCCTATTAGTATTCCTATAATTATAAGTATATATTTCTTCTTTATTTTTTTCATTTAATACACTCCTTTCATATCTTTCTATACTACAAAAGTTATGTATCTCTAAATATATTTATTGTTCTACTAAAGTGACCCCCCCCC
>CAKPLP010000005.1 GCA_934167695.1 uncultured Bacilli bacterium
AGTTGTTTTTTTGCATCATCTAAATTATATTTCTGAGCTGTTATATCAACTGCTGATTGAATCATATTATTTTTACTTACATCATCATAATTTTTATATTTTTTTAGTTCATTAACAATCTCATTTTTACGTTCAGTTAAACTATTTAAATCTACTTTATTTGCCACATTAACATTATTTGTTATATTAGTTTCTGATTTTTGATTTTCATATATATCACTCAATTCTTTATCTATACTTGCAAGTTCATTTGCTACAGAATCAAAATCTGGTCTCGATGCCTGCGCATAACCTTTTTTTGCATTATCTATATAAGTCAAATATTCTTTTGAATTAGTGATATTCATTAACTCATTATACCTCTGCAATTTAGCATTTACATCAACACTATTAACAATTTTGTTACCAATATTTTGAGCTTTCATTGCAGAATCAATAGTAGATAACTCACTTTTTAAATTATCTACTAAATTATAAATCTTTAATTCTTTAACTAGTTGTTCTCTTAAACCACCATCATTTGTAACTGAACTATAATCTCCATTTTTAATTTTATTTAATAGTAGTTGTTTTTTTGCATCATCTAAATTATATTTCTGAGCTGTTATATCAACTGCTGATTGAATCATATTATTTTTACTTACATCATCATAATTTTTATATTTTTTTAGTTCATTAACAATCTCATTTTTACGTTCAGTTAAACTATTTAAATCTACTTTATTTGCCACATTAACATTATTTGTTATATTAGTTTCTAATTTTTGATTTTCATATATATCACTCAATTCTTTATCTATACTTGCAAGTTCATTTGCTACAGAATCAAAATCTGGCCTCGATACTTGAGCATAACCTTTTTTCGCATTATCTATATAATCTAAGTATTCTTTTGAATTAGCAATATTCATTAATTCATTATATTTCTGTAATTTAGCATTTACATCAATATCACTCATTTTTACAGATGATTTTGATGTTAAATCTTTTGCCTTATCTTTATTTTTAAAATACTTATTTAAATCAAAGACTTCTCCACATAAAGATGAAGCTGATCCAACAACAGCATTAGTCAAAATTGTACTAGCTCCTCCATTATCATCAAATACCTCTGCAAATCTCTTTACTATAGTATCTCCACTAGTAAATTTAACAAAATTTCCATTGTCATCATAATAACCATCTTTATATATTGAATTTATCGCTGGAACAACTATACCATCTGCTCCACCATCAACACCATCTAAGATTACTCTTGATAATGAATTTAATGCTTTTATTCCGGTATTACCAGATTCACCAAGAATATTTGTTCCACTTATTTTTCCACCAAGATAAAATTGTAAACCTTCCCATAAACCAGTTAAAGCTCCTGTACCTAATCCTTCTACAATACCAGCATTATCTGCCCAAGCATCTTGTGTTCCTCTAGAAGCTCCAGCTAATCCCGCTGTTACAGCCATCTGAGAAGCACTCGTTGCTGCTGCAGCAGAACTAACACTAACACCACCTGCTCCACCTGCAGAAACAGCACCACCAACACCTGCAGTACAAATAGTTAATACAACTACACTAGCTATATACCCTATTCCAGAACTTACAGAACGAGTTTGATCAAAAAAATATGAATTATTTTTCAACCAACTACCAACAGGATTAGTATCATAAAATTTATCAAACCATTTACTTGTATAATTAGTAGAAACAAAACTTTTTGTATTTTCCCACATCTTTTTTGTAGCAGAAGCCCACTCATCACCAGTTATAGCTCCTCTTACAGCCTGATAAGCATCATAAAGTCCTGTTCCTACAGAAGCAATTCCAGTACCAGCAATCGCTCCCAAATCAACTACAGATTCGCCAAAACTTCCTATTCCTTCTCCCAATGAAGTTACAGCAGTACCAATAGTAGCACCTGTACTCTTTAAAGCAGATCCAATCGCTTTACCAAATTCACCAATACCAGATACACTATCAATAGAACCAATTACAGATTTTATTTCTTTTTCATTTTTTTCCGAAGTACCAGAACTAAAATCAACCTCTTCTGTCGTAACATCATTAGTTAAATCAATAGACTCTACAGATTCACTACCTACGGCATTTACAGAAACTTTAGTCATATCATTAACATTATTAGAAAACTTATTAATATTGGTATTTAATGACGAAAAATCCATCTTAATTCCCATAATAATTCTCCCTATTCATTAATATTAGTTTGATTATTTTTTTTATTAATAATATTCACTACTTCTTTTAATTTCTCTTTAAATTTTGTTTCCTCTTCATCTCTTAATCCTAAATAAAATACTGTTTCTATTTGATCATGATTAAATAATAAAGTTTTATCTGCTGCTATTACTCCTTCTGGATATAAACATCCACAATAGTCATAAACCTTATCATCTTGACCATCAGAACACAAAAAGCCAGTTATCATCATTCTTTTTTGTCCACCCTTTAGCATTACCACAGTACCTATTGGTAAGTATTTTTCATATTTCATTTTTTATCCTCCTTCTATCACATCATAGAAATTAATACTAACTCACTACCATTTCTTATATCTGTATTTATTATTATATCATTATTTCTATAAACATTACAATTATCCTTATTCAATAATATAAAATCTAAATGAGAATCTACAGTAAAATTTTCAAGATCTGAAATAGACTTTACAATTAATCTTTTTACCTTCCAAACAAGTTCATTAACAGGAATAAAAACATCAAAAGTTTTATCTAACTCAGGTACTATCAATTTTATTAATACCTTATTATTCATTATTATCACCTTCTGTATCGCTACTTATAAAATCAATAAACTTAGATAAAACTGCAGAACTCTCACTTATTACATATCCCATATCGTTTTTATACTCTTTTGTCATATCCCTAGTTATAGTAGATAAATGAAGTAAATTCTGATCTGCAATTCCTTTACCAATCCAAACTCCATCATTAATAGAAAACAAACTAGTAAACCAATCATCAAAATTATACTTTTTAATACTAGAAGCATCATCTACTATAATTAATCCAAATTTTTCATACTCTTTTACCTTACTAACTAAAGAAGAAAACTTAGTATTATCATCTAATTTATTTAAAAGTTTACTAATACCATATACTAAAATAATTCCCTCAGTAGATTGACTTTTATCTATTAAACTTTGTAAATAATTATTAATAGTATCTAATACCATATCAAAATGATCAACATAATAATGAGGAAATTCATTTATATTAAGTAGAAGTGAATTTACAGAATCTATAACAATTAAATTACTATTATTTATTTTACGTAACATAAATAATAAACTTTTAACAAACTTTAGTGTATTAACTAATTTATTAGATGAAATTATATTTCCCTGATTTGATAAATAATCTATTTTACAAATTTCTAAGTTAGACTTACTAATTCCGATTGGAACATTTCTTAATGTTATGTGCTCATCATACACATCCTCATATCTAACTATATCAGGCAAAGTAGGAATTTTTCTCGCCTTTATATTATTAATCTGATTTTGTTTTTCAACAAATTCTAATAAATATTTATTTAATTCATCATCATTTTCAACTATATGAGCAGTTTGAAATTCATGAACACCTTCAATTTTTAATATTCCTCTTCCCTCTATATTTCTAGGTACAATTTTACTTTTTGAACCAAATAAAATTGTATAATCACTTGCATCCTTAAGCTTAAAAGCATACGTATTAGAACAATTTTGAGAAATTTTACTTTGTACTGAATTAACAGAGTTACATGTAATTATAAAAACTACTCCATATCTTTCTGAATCTCTTATTAATTCTGGTAAATCGTCATATATTTCTGGATAATTTTCATAAATAGAATCATAGTTATTTATAATAATAACTTGTAGTGGTAATTTATCATTACTATTTTGAATATAATTTATATATTCTCCACCATAATCAACAAACAATTTTTTTCTTTTCTGCAATTCTTCTCTTATTAATTTTAACAAGTTATAGTACTTTTCATCTTCGCCTGCAAAAACCATACCTCCAACCTGAGGAAGAGATATAAATCGCCTTAAAGATTCAGAACCATAATCGATAATATAATAGTTAATCTCATTGGCTTTATGTTTACTAGTAGTAGAATAAATCATTGTATTTAAAAGTAACTCTCTCTCACTACCATCATTACCATATATAATAGTATTTCCATCTTCTATATAATTATATTTAACAATATCCTGATACTGTTTTTCAGGAGCATCATATTCACCCAAAATTGCCTCTATATTGTATGGAGCATTAATAATACTGTACTTTTCTCTCAAATTAGATTCTAAAATAATTGGAGGAATATTTTCAAGCCATAATCGTTTTGCCTTTTTATTAACTTTATTAGACACTTCAATTATATTTTTCATAATTGCAGCCAGTTGTTCCCCTTCAGCAGATATTTTAATACCATTAGAGGCCTGTACACTTTTAACTAAACCTCCAAAATCATTAATAAAGTCTACACTTTTATTAACTTGTTTAATAATTTTATCAGATGGATAATATTGAGCACCACACCATGCAGATTGACCAAGAGCAAAATATTCATCATATCCAACCTGTAAATAAAATCTACCAGTTTGTTTTAAACTAGCTGCATCTGGTCTTTTTAACATTTCCTTACTATCAGATTCATCCTGAACTTTTAAGCAAACTCTAAACTTAGTATTTGACCAAATCTGATCATTTACAACACCACTTGGTTTTTGAGTAGCTAAAATTAAATGTACCCCTAAACTACGTCCAATACGAGCAACACTTATTAAATTATCCATAAATTCAGGTTGTTGGCTTTTAAGTTCTGCAAACTCATCACAAATAATAAATAAATGTGAAATCGCTTCATTTAACTTACCTTCCTTATAAAACTTCTGATACTTATAAATATCTATTGTACTCTCCCCTAAACTATCACGAGCTTCATTAAATATCTTTTGTCTTCTTTTAATTTCACTATCAATACTAACCAAAGTTCTATCCATTTCAGCCTTATCAAGATTAGTTATTGTACCAGATAAATGAGGTAAAACTACATTATTATTTTCAAAGGCAAAAGCAAGTCCCCCACCTTTATAATCTATTAAAATAAATGAAACATCATCTGGACTATAATTAATGGCCATGGAAAGTATATAAGTTATAATAAACTCCGATTTACCTGAACCAGTCATACCAGCAATTAATCCATGTGGTCCATGATATTTCTCATGAAGATCCAAAAACATTAACTCTCCCTGTTCATCTACTCCAACCTCAGCTTTTAAACTAGTAGTAGAATCATTAGTATTCCATCTATTTAAAATATTCAACTGTTCTACCTTACCAACCTTTTCCATTTCCAAAAAAGTAATAGAATTAGGTAAATGTCCAATACTCTCTTCAAATTCAATAGGTACATTAGAAACAACTTTTGCAACTTGCATCATATCTATATTATAATTAATTTCATCTTTAAAAATAATTTGTTCTTGTTTCTCATAAGATTTTTTTAATACTCCAGAATTTTCCTTACCAATAGTAATAAAATTATTACACTTACTAGGTAAGTTACTTAATCTATTTTCAACAATTATTAAACTAAAGCCCAAATTTACATCCATTTCAGTTAATGTTTTCATAAATTCATATCGTTTAACAAGATCATAATCATCTACTATTATTAAATAATATGGTTTAAATAAATTTTTTCTATCATTTTGAACTTGATTCATTCTATTAGTAACTTCCATATAAATATATTCAGAAACCTTTTTAGCAGACTCTATATCAGATGAAAAGAATCTAAAAGATTTATCATTATTAAAAGAATGATTTAAATATCTCAAATAATTCCAATTATTTTCATTATCTTCACTAGTAAATGTAACTATTTTTAAATCTTCATAAGAATAAAAAGAGATTAGCTGTAATAATGTATTATGCATAAAATTAAGAGATTTGTATCTATCACCCATAATAGCTGTTATTTTATTTTCGTAAAAAGAATATCCTATAGGAACACTTTTTATATACTTATACTTTTCTATTAACTTATCAGCATTTTTTCTTAGTTCACTTTCTTCAATGGTAAAGCCTTCTTCTGGATATTCTATTTTAACATCTAACTTTTCATCACCAACACCTATTCTAGTCACTAAAAAGTCATTTTGGTCTATTCTTTTATCCCAAAAATTAAGACTTTTATTTACAATAATATCTAAACATTGTTCTACTGTAATTAAGTTCTCTAATAAAATTATTTTTTGTAAATTTCTTTCTTCTTCTAATTCCTTATCCTTTTCATCCAAATAATTATTGTATTTAATAATTATTTCTTTTTTCTTTTTCTTATTCATATGTCTATTATAAGCTTGAGTTACTATCGGCCATACTATCATTGAAATAAGCATTGTACCACTAGTTAATAATTGAGGCCATGAATCCTTTAATGTAATAGTATTAGAAGAAACCTTTGAAAGAGTTTCAAGCAAAGTTACAGCAGACATAGATCCCATTGTAAGCATAGGTCCTATTACTAATATTAATGGTAATTCTTGACTTTCTCCATCCTTAGGAGGAGCACTTAACTTAATAGTCTTTGTTTTAATAATTCTTCTAATTCTAGGAGCTTTAGAAAAGTAATCATCTTCATTATATAAGTCAATATCTTTAATTTCTTTATTTTCTGGAGGTGCCTGCTTTGGAAAAAGAACATTCGTCAGTTTTGAATTTAAAGTATCTACAGATAATTTACCGGGAATATTATTTACTAACAATACTCCATTCAAAAAAATCAGTCTTAAACCATAAATTTCTACTTCATCACCATTTTTTATAATATTCACATTATTTTTAACAGCAATTTTATTAATATATATAATACTATTACTAGAGTTTTCTAATACAAGAAAATTATCTTTATAAAATACTCTAACTAACATATTATTTAAATTAGCAACATCATATTTAACATTACTATCAGGAGTATTTCCTATTACTAAATTAATATCATGATCATATTTATAAGTAATAAATCCGGGCATAGACTTTAAATTAACATAAATTAAATAATTTTTATTGTCTCTTCTCAACACATAAAAATTATCTGGAACTAAAACTACACGGCTAGTAAATCCTTCATTTGTAATAATCGTAACATCCGGAGTTTGATATAATATCCATTTATCATCCTTTGATTCTATATTTATAAGTTTACTTTCCTCATCCGGATTCACATCAAAACTAAAACTACCAGAAATCTGATTAGGTAATTTAAAATTAACAATTCTATCTATTAGGTATAACGAAATATTCATACTAGATCACCCATATTCTATCAATAATAGAATAACACATTAATCAATAAAAATCTACTAGTTTACTCAAAGCAATTTAGTATAAGTTACACAAAAAAAAGACCAAAAGGTCTTAATAACAATAATTATTCCTCTACAGAATCAGTAACATCACTAGTATTATTGTATTCTTCAATAATAGCATCTTCAAACATTGCTCTTGTTTCTGCATTGATTGGATGAGCTACATCACGATATTCACCATTAGGATATTTACGACTAGGCATAGCTATAAATAAACCCTTTTCCCCTTCAATAATACGAATATCTTTAATAGCAAAACAGTCATCTATAACAACTGAAGCTATTCCTTTCATACGAGATTCTTCTTTTTCAATCTTACGTACTTTTACAGATGTAATTTTCATATGTTATCCTCCCTCTAAAGCTATTCACTTTATAATTACATTTTATATGATAATATACAAAAAAGCAATATATATTTACATAAGTTTACCAGAATTAACCATTTTTTTCATCTATAATTTCTAAACTAGAATTAATAACATCATTATAAGAAAAAGAACGTATTTTATCATCATTCTTGCTCTCTATAATAAAAATAGCAGGATAGGTATTAATAATTACACCATTAAATTCCTCTATCTGATTCCTGTTCCCATTAAATCTAAAATTATAATTCTTACCCTTTATATTCTCAATTTTACTTCTAACTATATCAACATTCATCTAGGAAACCCCACATACATTGTACCATTAGTAATAATACCACCTATTCCATCAACACCATACTTAGTTTTTTCTAGTAAAGGAATAAGATCAATAGACTTACTTTTCTCTGAAAGAGCAATACTAGCAGCAACAATCGCCGGATCAAGAGCATGTATATTTATCCTTTTAGGACTAGATGCAAAATTTGCCCCTGCTTTAATGAGTTCCTCATAATTAGACTGACAAGCACCTGCAACAATAATTAATTTATCATGACTTTGTTCATATTCTCGTGCCTTTTTAACCGCTTCTATAAAATTAGCACTATTTTGATAATTCATCTTACTTTTAAAATAAGCATCATGACCAGTTATTACAACAATATCAGGCTTATATAAATTTAAATTATCTATAATTTTACCAGCAATCTCATCTTCCTTTAAATTAATCCCATAAGCCTCAACTCTTAAATCACTATAAAATTTTATACATCTTTGTAAATAATCATTGTCAGCATCTATATGTAAAATTTTCCCCGGTAAATAAAAATATTCACTTCTATCTAAATTTAAATCATTTTTTGCCTTTTTAGTTAAATATCTATCCTCTTTTAATAAATCTACTTTATCAACAACTTTAACTAGATCATCAATATCACTATCAGCAACTAATCTTACATCAATTCCCTTCAAAAAAACCTTATTTTCATCTATTTCAATAATTTTAAATAAAATATCATTATTATGAGATTTTCTAGTAACAATATCCCCTATCATAAATTTCATAATTATTCCTCCAATTAAACTTATGATAAAAAATATCCATTAATACTAAAAACTAAGAAAGTTCATTACTTATAGCAACAAAAACTTCAACAGGTAACTCTTCAGCCCTATTACTAAGAGATAAATTATATTGTGATAAAATATTAGAAATTTTTTCTAAATCATATCCTTTTAAATTATTTTTCAAATTTTTTCTCTTAAATTGAAAACAATCTTTAATCAACTTAAAGAAAAAAGTATAATCATCTACATCTAATAATTTATCTTTTTTAGTTAAAGAAATAATAATACTATCAACATTAGGAACCGGAACAAATTCCTCTCTTTTAACAATAAATAATTTTTTTACATCAAAATAATAATTTAAATAAACACTTATAGAAGAATAATCTTTACTACCATAACTAGCACAAAATCTATTTCCAACTTCTTCTTGTACCATCATAGTAATTTTTTCAACAGAAATATTTAAAGTAATTAATTTCATTAAAATTGGAGTAGTAATATAATAAGGAACATTTGCAATAAAATATAAATGTTTAAAATTATATTTTTCTATATCTTCCTCAACATTTCTGTTCATAAAATCATCATAAATAATTTGAAGATTATCACTATCAACAAATTTCTCATCTAAATAAGGTTTTAATTCCAAATCAATTTCATAACTAATAACATATTTAGCCTTCTTTATAATTTCAGAAGTTAAAATTCCCTTTCCGGGACCCACCTCTATTACTAACGTATCATCAGGTATTTCCGTTTCAGAAACAATTCTTTCTACTATTCTTTTATCCTTAATAAAATTCTGTCCAAATTTTTTCTTAAAATTAAAACCATTTTTCACAAATATCACCAAAAATAATATAGCAAAAAAAAAGAAATAGAGCAAATTAAATAATTTCTTCTTCTATTTCATTATTTTTAGGTTTAGTATCAACCTTTAAATTAGTATTATCACTAGAAACTATCTTTTTAGCAATAGGTTTATCTTCTTCATTAGGTATAAGCATAAATATAATATCTGCAATAATTAATCCATATAACATTATCTTATTAAAAGATAAATAATCGTTAAAATAGTTAAAATCTATTCCCATCTTTTGAATACCATTAAATAATAAATTTTTATCATATATAGCCCTTAAACATACAACTATATTAGTGGCAAAAACTAAATTACATGTAATATTAAAAAATATATTTTGAACTACTCCTTTTCTCTTTAAACAAATATTTACAATAAATAAAAGAAGTAAAATTCCATACGGTAAAAATAAAGTAATAGATTCAGTTAAACTTTTATTAAGTCTAGTATACATTCTAAGAATAATAAATAAAGTTAATCCAAAAGCTATGACTAAAAGTACATATTTAAAAAAGCCAAATAAAGAATTAATCAATTTTTTCATTACACTTCACCACCTATTACTTTTTTAAACCATTCAGAAACTTCCAATAATAGATTTAAAGAACTATCATAAGATGATTCTATCCTAGTATAACTGTCTCTTGTCATATTGAAAATATTAGCCTTATCATAATCACTACTAAAACTATAAGTACTACTAGTTTGTAAATTTCTTTTTACATAATCAAGATCATACATCAATAATTTAGAACTAATATTAATAAATGGTTTAATTTGATTAAATGAACCAAGTCTTACAGTATTATTAGGAACAGTAATACTATAAAGTTGTAGAGTTACACAATCATTTACTATATCAGATTGATAATATCCTAACAAATCATAGTCATCTTGAAGATTAATTTCCTTTTTAGTAAAAATCTTATTTGCATCAGTTGATTCATACTTAGAAACACACATATCTAATTTAGCCTTAATATTCATTAATGTAGCCTGATCAACTTCACCACGATAATTATTAGCATTAAAAGTAGAAATATTCTTTTTAACTTGTTCTATTTTATCCTTATTCTTAGTATATACATCTACATAGTCATCATTTTTAACATATACCTCTGCAATCTCTTTATTATGATAAAAATTAATAAATAAAAGAAAGAAAGAAAGTCCAAAAACTAACCCTGTAATAGCATATCCAATTATATTAATATATTCTATAAAAATTTTCTTCACACTAACCACCTCACATTATAAAATAGGAATTACTTTTAAAGAATACTTATAATCACCATTAGTATTAACATTATCTTTTATAATAACTTTTAATGTATAATAATTGGTTTGATTTGCTTCAATCATTCTAGTATCTAAAATGTTATTCTCTATTTCACTCATTTCACCCGTTTTTATTACATTATTATTTAAAGTTAATTGATATCTTAAATTTTTTCTATCAATATTTGATTTCACATCATCATTTATAACTACTTTATACTTTCCATCTACCTGTCCATTGTTTTTAACTTGAAAAACATATGGAGTAGCTGCTGAAAAAGTTTTAACATTACCATTAGTAATAAGTCCATCTCCTGTATCTGAATAAGCTATTTCCAAATTAGAAACTATCACTGAATTTTTGGAAAAAAACTTATAAAAGAAAACAGAAAGAAACCAAATAAATATAACTAATATAATAATTCCTAAAATAATTTTAATTTTGTCCTTATTCATAATAATCTCCTATAATATTTCTATATCACTATTATTTTCATCATCTAAAATTTCTTCTTCTGTAACTTGTTCTGTTTCTATATTAGTATTAGTAGTATCAACTGTTTCAGTTTCTTCATCTATATCTAATATTTCAACATCTTTGAATTTTACATCTTTAGTTACCTTACTATTTTTTATTGTTTTAGATAATTTTAAAATATCATAAACTATAATTCCTATACATGGCAAAACAACTAATAATAACCATCCATATGATCTGGTAAGAAACTGTTGAAGATAACCAAGCCACGGAATTACAAAAATAACTTTACCAAATATATTAGTACCAACAACCTCTGCATCATCTGGAGTTGTATTATTATCACCTTTAGTTTTAAATGAAATAACACCATTATCAGTATTTACTTTTAAGATTCTATGTGTAACAGTAAGTCCTGTATATCGAGCATCAGTAGAAGAAAAAGTAATAATATCTCCTTTTTGAAGATTTTTAACATCCGTTTTGTAAGTTACAACAGCATCTGCAACATTAATAGTAGGAACCATACTAGGGGTAACAATAACATACGCACTAATTATAGGTGTTTGACCATTCGTTCCATACTTTTTCGTATAAAAATTATAAAATAATATTATAAGCATAAGAGCAACTACAACTATAAATAATAAATTGCTTAAAAATTTTGTGATATTATGAAATATCATCTTAATTTTTTCAAATTTAGGTGTCTCACATACATAGGTAGTTTCTATTACACTATTAGGCATTATCGTTATCACCCCACTTTATTATCCTATTAATATCTTACTACAAAAATAAAATTAATAAAAGTAATTTAAAAAAAAAAGAATAGCTTTACACTATTCTTACATAACTAATTATTAATTAGTTCCTTTACCATAAACTCCAACTTTTACAATATATTTTTGAGCAGTTCCACCTACAACGTAAGCACTATCTACCCACATTCTTAATCTGTAATATTCTGTATTTGTAACAGCTTCAGTTGATTTACCAGTAAATGAACTAGCATGTAATAACATAGTACTATTAGGAGCACCTAAATCATCAGTACCATCAGTTTCACTAATTGCTTTAAATGCAGCTGGTGCAGCTACAGCAGTATAACCTGAACCTTCAGTTGAACTTTTTTCAAGATATAATCTAATGTTTTCATCTGGAACATCAGAACCATCTTGTTTAGCAGCTACTACTTCATAATTTATAGTAGTAGAACCTGTAATAGTAGCAGTTACACTAAAATCAAACAAATTTCCTTCACCAGTTAAAGCTTTACCTTGTTCTTCAGTCATAGGAATAGCATTTTCAATACTAATACCATTTTCAGCTTCATTATAAGACATACTAATAGTACCAGTTGTAATTGTATTTGTAGTTTGTCCTGCTTTACTATATGTAAATGCAGCAAATGAAATTCCTACTACAGCAACAATTAAAATTGCAACACCTAATACAGATAATAAAATTTGTTTTGAGTTGTTATTACTTTTATTCTTTTCATTTTCCATATAAAATTTCCTCCTATCTTTATTTTATACATCTTCATTATATAACAACAAAATTCCAAAAGTAAATACTAAAAATAAATTTTTATAAATTAAAAATGTCAAATACATTATTAGTAGTTATCTTTTCTACCAATTTAACATCACAAGAATGTAAACTAGCTATCTTATTAGCAATAATTGGAATATACTTTGAGCTATTTACTTTACCTCTATATGGTTCTGGCGTAAGATACGGACTATCTGTTTCCAATACTATATTTTCAAGAGTAATGTTTTCTACAACATCACCTAATTTACAATTTTTAAAAGTAATTACACCACCTATACCAAGTTTAAATCCCTTCTTTATATAAATATTAGCAGTTTCCAAACTACCATTAAAACAATGGATGACACCTTTAACATTATAACTACTAATACAATCAATAGTATCTTTAACAGCATCACGTGAATGAATAACAACAGGTAAAGAAAGTTCTTCTGCAAGAGCAAGTTGCTTTTTAAACAAATTTATCTGATCAATTCTATTTTCCTTATTATGATAATAATCTAAACCTATCTCACCAATTCCAACTATTTTTTTATTATTTAAAGCTAGTTTTTTAATATATAACAAATCATCATCACTTACATTACCAACCTCATCAGGATGATAACCAATAGTAGCATAAACATTATTATACTTATCTATAAAATCTATAGCCTCTAAAATTTCTTCCTTATCACATCCTGAAATAATCATTTTAGAAACTCCTGCATTCAAATTCTCTTCAATTACATTATCTATAGATTCATAATATTCTTTAGATAAATGACAATGTGTATCTATAAACATAATTTCCCTCCAAAAAAAAATCATACTTATTATGATTTTCGTCTACAAATCTTAATTCTAATATAATAAAAAGTAATAATTAAAAAATAAATACAATCAAATATATTTCTATCACTTTCTATTAATAAAAGTAAAAATATACAACTCATACAATAAATACCATCTAAATTAACAAACTTCTTTATTGCTTGATCTATCATTATTTTCTCCTTTACTATTTTTACCACTATTCGAATATAACACAAAAAAACTTAGAATAAAACATTTAGACTAAGTATTTTTTTGACTTTACATTTATTTGTCTTTTTTTACATCTATTCTCATAAATAAAGGAACAGGATCATTCACTTGATAATTATTATCTTCTACATATTTAAAAGCATCATTATAATTATTTAATTGTTTAATTATATTGTCACTAGTATCAGGAATAAAAGGACTCAAATAAATTCCACATACTCTTATAGATTCAAGTAAATTATAAATAACAGTTTCTAATCTATTCATATTAGAACTATCTTTTGCTAACGTCCAAGGAGTTGTTTCATCTATATATTTATTTGTTTCTCTTAATAAATCAAAAATCTCACTAACTGCATCGGCAATATGAAAACTATCCATTTTTTCAGTTACCTTCATATCTAAACTATTAATGCTATCTATTAATTTATAATCAATATCTTGATACTCTTTTTTATTAGAAACCTTTCCATCAAAATATTTATGAGCCATCGAAATAGTTCTTTGAACCAAATTACCTAGTATATTAGCAAGATCACTATTCAATCTCTCAGTAATTAAATCATAAGAAATATTTCCATCATTTGCAAAAGGAATTTCATGAATTAAATAATATCTAACTGCATCTACACCATATTTTTCCACTAATTCATCGGCATAAATTACATTTCCTTTACTTTTACTCATTTTATCATTATTCATTAAAAGCCAAGGATGACCAAAAATATGTTTTGGAAGTGGTAAATCTAAACTCCATAAAAAAGCAGGCCAATAAATAGAATGAAAACGAATAATATCTTTTCCTATAACATGAACATCCACAGGCCACAATCTTTTAAATTGTTCAGTAGAACCATCAGGATCATACCCTATATTAGTAATATAATTAGTTAAAGCATCAAGCCAAACATAAATAACATGTTTAGAATCAATAGGTGTTTCAATTCCCCAATCAAAACTAGTTCTTGTAATACACAAATCTTGTAATCCGGGTTTTATAAAATTATTAACCATTTCATTTTTACGAGCAATAGGTAAAATAAAATCTGGATGTTCTTCAATATATTTTTCTAATCTTTCTTGATAATTTGAAAGTTTGAAAAAATAAGCTTCTTCAGTAGATTCTTTAACCTCTCTATGACAATCTGGACAACAACCATTTTCATCCAACTGTGATTCTGTCCAAAAAGATTCACATGGAGTACAATAAAGTCCCTTATACTCACCTTTATAAATGTCCCCTTTATCATACATTTTCTTAAATATTTTTTGAACAATTACTTCATGATCATGATCAGTTGTTCTTACAAACTTATCATAACTAGTATTCATTAAATCCCAAATTCTTTTTATTTCTTTTGATATATTATCAACATACTCTTTTGGACTTACACCATTAGCTTCTGCTTTCTGTTGAATCTTTTCACCATGTTCATCAGTACCAGTTTGAAAATAAACATCATACCCCTTTAATCTTTTAAATCTTGCAATACTATCTGCAAGCACAATTTCATAAGTATTACCTATATGAGGCTTTGCAGAAGTATAAGCTATCGCTGTACTAATATAATATTTTTCTTTCATAATATTCCTCCTAAAAAAAAGCTATTATAAATATAAGGACGAATAGTATTCGCGGTACCACCTTATTTTATAATAACTAATATTATACACTTAATAGTTAACGCCTATATACGATTATATTTACATATCAATATAATAGTTCAAAAGCCATATTTGCAAAATCAATATTACTTCATTACACCAAACAGAAGCTCTCTATAAATATCAAAAAAGCAAACTCTTTCTCATAACTTTTCAAAAAAATCACCTTTACTATAACATTAAATTTATTATTCTTCAATAGATTTAGTAAAAAAATCAATAATTAAATTTAAAAATAATTTATCCTTTTCAGTAATTTCATGATCACTAAAAATTAATACTCCACCAACTACATCACCATTTGGTATAATACTTGAAAAAATATAATTATAAGTATTCTTTTCATCATCAACAAATAACATACTATTACCACTATAATTAGTTTTCGTATTAATCATTAAATCATATAAATTTTCAGAAATACGTTTTCCTCGTAATTCAGAAGTATAATTTCCAGTAGAACATATAATCTTTTCTCTATCAAATATAATAATATTTTTATTAATAATCTTATTAACAGAAATAATTAAGTTATTTAGTAACATATACATATCCTCAATAGATGAATACTTTTTTAAAATAATCTTATCATCAGAAACCATTATTTCTAATGGTTCACCATCTTTAATTCTAAGTGACTTTCTTATTTCTTTTGGTATAACTACACGACCTAAATCATCTATTCTTCTAACAATGCCAGTTGTGTTCATTTTAATCCTCACTTTCTAACATTATTTTGGCAATTTTTAGCATTTTTATTCAAAAAAAATTAATCTTCATTTAAAAGATTAACTCTTGAATTATTTTTAGTAAAAAGATAACGCTCTCCTTGCTCTCTAACACTGTTAATCAAAATTGTATCTTTAACCAAAATTTTAATATTAATATTTTCTATTAATTGTTTCTTATATACATTTTTCAAATATTTAGATAATTCTTTATAAATTTTAACATATTTTTCACTACTCTCATCTATAGAATATATATTAGAAATATTAGAAACTAATAATTGTTCTATAGCATCACTTATCAATTTTTTCATTTTATTATTGATAAGCTTATTTATTTCAGACAACTGCTTTTTAGTAATTTTAATTATTTCATAATCCTTTTGAGGATTAAAAGAATCTATATCAGTAGTTAGTTTCTTTATTCTCAATCTTTTTATAAACTTCAAATCATTAGAAAGATTTTTTCTATAATTATCAATAATATTATTCATATAATTAGAATCAATAACAATCTCTTCTTTTTTTGCAACAGATAAAATTTTTACCTTAATTACATCCATTGAATCTAAAGGTGGTTTATCTATCAAATACAAAATATCATCTTCATATAAAGAATTAGTATTATTAATAATAATTTCATTAATTGCTAATTTATAATTATTTAATTGTTGTTCTATTATCTTATCTAACTCAGTCATATATAAACACACCTCTTATTATGTAACATATTCAGAATAACTTAACTTTTTTGTGAAGTCAAGATTTTAATTTTAAAATTAATTGTAATAATTCAACCAAATAATAAATTGGATGTTTTTCTAATTTAATAATATCTAAAATTATAACAAGATTATTCCCTCTTTTTTGAAATCTAAACATATTTGTAATTTTAAAAGAATCCACAAAAAGAGTTTCTATATTGATTTTTTCTACTACCGTCGGTTCAAATATAAGTTCTATAGAATTTTTTGTTTGTAAAACCTTATTTAATGGTATTTTATTTGCAAGTTTTTCAAACCATTCTTCATACATATAAATAATCATATCTTCATCCACTGAACCAAATCTATCTTCTATTTCAGCCTTAACAGAATTAAACTTCTCATTTGAATCAATAGTATTAATTTTTCTATGAATTTCAATCTTTAAATCCTCATCTGAAATATAACTATCTTTAATATGTGTTGATACATTAATAAGAGGTTTTAGATCATCATCATCTTCCTCTACTTTTTCACCTTTTCTCCTACTAATTTCATTATTAAGCATTTTTAAATATAAATCTATACCCACACTATCTATAAAACCAGCCTGTTCACTTCCTAAAATATCACCTGCACCTCTTATTGATAAATCTCTAGTTGCGATAGAAAAACCACTTCCAAGTTCAGTGAATTCTTTAATAACATTTAATCTTTTAATTGCAGTTTCCGTAAGATTTTTAAATGGTTGATACATTAAATAAGCATAGGCAAACTTATTACTTCTTCCAACACGTCCCCTAATTTGATAAAGTTGACTAAGACCAAAATGATCAGCATCCAAGATAATCAAAGTATTAACATTTGGAATATCTATACCAGTTTCAATTATAGTAGTACACACCAATACATCAAATTTATGATGAATAAAATCAATCATTCTATTTTCCAATACCTCTTTACTCATTTGACCATGAGCAAAAAGTACTCTCGCATCTGGAACCAATTTTTTTATTTCAAAAACCTTTTTCTCTATATTTTCTACATTGTTATACAATAAAAATACTTGACCATCACGAGACAATTCCTTATATATTGCATCTTTTATAATTTGATTATTTTCTTCAATTACATAAGTTTGAACTGGATATCTATTAACCGGAGGAGTTTCTATAAGAGAAAGACTCCTAATACCAGTCATTGACATCTGAAGAGTTCTAGGAATAGGAGTAGCCGTAAGAGTCAAAACATCAACATTAGATTTATATTGTTTAATTTTCTCTTTATGTTTTACTCCAAATCTTTGCTCTTCATCTATAATTAATAAACCAAGATCACGAGGCATAATACGATCATTTAAAAGTCGATGAGTACCAATAACCATATCAATAGTTCCATCCTTTAATCCTTCTATAATTCTATTAGATTCAGTAGTAGTTGTAAATCTATTAAATAACGCTATATTAACTGGAAAACCTTTAAATCTAGTTAAAGCATTTTTATAATGTTGATTGGATAAAATAGTAGTAGGACATAAAAATAAAACCTGTTTAGAATCACAAATAGCCTTAAATGCGGCAACAAAAGCTACTTCTGTTTTACCAAAACCAACATCACCACACAATAAACGATCCATCGGTTGAGGTTTCTCCATATCCAATTTTATCTGATTTATAGAAAGTTGTTGATCCTTAGTAAGTTCATACGGAAAAGCCTTTTCAAATAATCTCATTAAATCATTATCTTTAGAAAAAGCAAATCCTCTACGGCTCTCCCTTTCTGCATATAACTTTATCAATTCATCAGCCATATCAGCAACTTTTTTACTAACTCTAGTTTTTGTTTTTTGCCAATCAGTACCAGAAAGTTTATTTACTTTAGGAACCATTCCTTCTTTACCAGAGAATTTATTCAAATTGTCTATCTTTTCAACTGGTATATACAACTTATCCTTACCTTGATAAATTACTTCTATATAATCCTTATCCATACCATTAATAGAAAGTTTCTTAATACCATGATAAATTCCTATACCATGTACATTATGAACAACATAATCACCAATTTGAAGCTTATTAATATCAGTAATTTTTGTAGAATATTTAAATTTAGTCTTATACTTTTTATTTTCTTCCCTATTAATAAATAACTCTCTACTAGTTAAAAAAACATAATTATCATAAATAAAACCTTCATCTAAATTAGAATCTATTAAATTAACAATTCCATCACAAATATTATTAAAATCAGTAAATTTATAACTACAATCAATATTCTTTTCTATATTTTTTAATTGATAATCTTTCAAGCAAATTAAAACTGTCTTATTATTATCAATAGAATTATGAATAAAAGTATTAATTACACCTTCATTTTCATTAAAATTATCTATTGAATGAACATCATAATTAATTATTTCATTTAAATTTTTCTTGCTAATATTATTTAAATTCATATAGTAGATATTATTAGTGGTAACAATATCATACAAAGAAAACATATACTTACCAGCATAATTAGTGTCTCTAGATTGCTGATAAGTCATCATTTCTTCAACAATATTCTTATAACTAACTTCTAATTGTGAATAATCTTTAAAAATAGTATAACTATTATCTAAATATTCAATAATTGAACTAACATTAGTATAATCAGGTAAATATTTTTGTTTTCCAAATTTTTCATTTTCTACTTCTACATTAGTTAAAAATTCAAAATATGGATATATAGTTATTTTATTTACATCTGAAATAGATTTCTGACTATTTGAATCAAAATAACGAATAGATTCAATTTCATCACCAAAAAACTCAATTCTAACAGGATTATCTTCTCCAATAGGAAAAACATCTACTACAAAGCCTCTTAATCCAACCTCTCCGGTATTAGTAACAATAGTTTCTCTTTCATATCCAATAGAACACATTTTTTTAAATAAATCAGCTGGTGAAATCAAACTCCCTACACTTAATTCAACAATACTAGAAAGATATTCTTTTTTAGTAGGTAAATATCTTAAATATCCCATTAAATTAGTAATAACAATACATTTTTTGTTACTAATAGATATATTTTTTAATGTTTCCATTCTATTAATCAATAAGTCCGGACTCATTGCCACCGCTTCACTAGTAAGAAAATCATCCATTGGAAACAAAAAAACATCATCTAAAAAAGAACTAACTATTGAGTATAATTTATTAGCCTCATATAAAGAATTTACAACCACTATAATATTACGATCTTTTTGACAATACAAATTAGATAAATAAAAACCAAAAAAACCATCGGTAAGACCTGTTATACCAATGTTATCTAATTCATTAAATTTTATAATTTCAGTAAGTTTTTGCATCATATCACCTATTTTTTTTATTATATTTACTGACCAACACATCAAAAGAATCTACAAAAAAATCATCTAAAATATGATTTACAACAATACTTAATTCATCATAAATTTTAGCATCATTTATATTAATTTTACCTAAAACATAATCTTTAGTATCAATATTCTTATTATTAGCTATCCCTATTTTTAATCTTTTATAATTTTGAGTACCCAAATGTAATTCAATATTTTTTAAACCATTATGTCCCCCACTACTTCCTCTTTCTTTTAACTTAAAATTCCCTATTTTCAAGTCCAAATCATCACTTATAATTAAAATATCATTAAGAGGAATTTTATAAAAATCCACAAACTTTCTTACAACTTCTCCAGATAAATTAATATAAGATTGTGGTTTTAAAAATATAACCTTTTCTCCATTAATATTAGTATCTAAATATATTCCATTAAACTTAGATTTAAAATTTGATAATCCCTTTGTATTCAAATACTTATCAATCATATAAAACCCTATATTATGACGAGTATTGTCATACTCTTTGCCGGGATTACCCAAACCTACAATTAATTTCATATTATCACCTACTTTTACCTTTATCAATGTATTCTTTATATATAACAGATTTAGCAACATTTCTTTCTTTAGCCACTATCTTTATAGCTTCCATTTCAGATAAGCCATCATCCAAATATAATTTTATATGCTCAATAACATCTAAATCTCTATAATCAACTTGTTTATTACAACCATCAACTACAATAACAAATTCACCTTTAACTTTCAATTCACTCATTACTTCACTAATTTTTCCTCTAAAAACTTCTTCATGAATTTTTGAAATCTCCCTGCTTAAAGATATTTTTCTATCTCCAAAAATATCATACATATTTTGTAAAGTATTTTCTATTCTATGAGGAGCTTCATAAAATATCATAGTAAAAGGATAGTTTTTAAGCATTTCTAATTCCTTTTTTTGTTTACTATTTTTAGAGTTTAAAAATCCATAATATAAAAAATGTGAAGGATCTAATCCAGACATAATTAACGCTGGCACAAAAGCATTAGCACCGGGTAATCCTATTACATTATATCCTTGTTCAATAACATATTTAGCAACAACATATCCGGGATCACTGATAATAGGAGTTCCTTGATCTGTAACCAACCCTATTGACTTATTGTTTTTCAACTCATCTACAACATATTTTTTTATTTTTTCTTCATTATATTCATGACAACTAACTAATTTTTTAGAAATATTATAATTTTTTAAAAGTTGACCAGTGACACGAGTATCTTCACATAAAATAAAATCAACTTCTTTTAATAAATTCAAACTTCTCATTGTTATATCTTCTAAATTTCCAATAGGAGTAGGAATTAAATATAAAGAATTAGTATTAACATAACTTTTTTGAATCATTTCATTACCTCCCTAATTAAATTTGCATATTCCTCAGACTCTTTACTATCATTATATAAAATAAAAGGACGATCTACAATAAAACCAGAACTACCATTCTTTAAAGCTTCCAAATAAAACAAGCAAGGATAACTATTGATATCATTATATACAAATCTTACATATTTAGGTTCTAAATTATATCTTTTTAAATATTCAATAATTTCTATAAATCGATCAACTCTATTTACAATGCAAAAACTGCCCCCTTCTTTTAATAATTGATTAGAAATATTAATTATATCCTCAATCGTTATTGCAATCTCATGTCTTGCAATAGTTTTATGAACATCCAAATTTTTAGTACTCTTTTCATCTTTCTTAAAATATGGGGGATTAGTAACAATTAAATCATAAGAATTATATAAGTTTTTATCTTCACTAAATTTTTTTATATCTTGGTTATAAACACTTATCATAGATTCCAAATTATTATATTTAATAGAATCTTTAGCCAAGTGAGCCAAATCTTCTTGAATTTCTACAGCATCTATTTTAGCATTACTATTTTTTAATCTAAGAGATAAAATCAAAGAAACTATTCCATTACCACAACCAATATCTAATATTTTTTTAGTTCTATACTTAATATTAGCAAAATTAGCCAATATTACACTATCTATAGAAAAACAAAACCAGTTTTGATTTTGATAAATCTTTAGATCATATCCTAATACATCATTCAGTTCCTTCATAATCATTACCATAATTAATTCTTATAATATTTTTATCAGGAAGTTCTATTAAACACTCTTTTTTAAAAATATCTATAGAAATTACTTTTCCAGATTTTTTACCATAATGATAAATAGAACCCATTTTTGGGGCATCCTTTTTTAAATCGCTATATGTCTCATCCTCGTACTTTAAACAACATAAAAGCCTACCACACAATCCATTGATCTTAGAAGGATTTAATGCAAGGAATTGATTTTTAGCCATATTAATAGAAACACTATTAAAATCAGTTAAAAATGAATTACAACAAAGAAATAAACCACAAGGTCCTATACCACCTACAATTTTAGCTTTATCCCTTATTCCTATTTGTCTTAATTCTATTCTTGTTTTATACTTGTCCGCTAATTTCTTCGCAATTTCCCTAAAATCAATTCTATTATCAGCTACAAATAAAAAGAATAATTGTTTTCTATCAAAAGTATAATATGAATCAACAAAATTCATACTTAATCCCATTTTATTTTGTAATTTTTTAGCTTCCAATAACGCCTTTTTAGAATCCGAATTATTTTTTTCAATAATTCTTTCATCAGACTCATCAACTTTTCTCACAATTTTATTTAAAACAGAATCTGATGTATCATCAACAAATCCCAATACTTGTCCACTATATAAAGATTTATCAATACTTATTATTACACGATCGCCAACTTTAACAATATTATTTTCATCAAGAAAAATTCTTTTTTCACGTGTATTATCTTGCAATACTAATACATTACTCATGAAATCACCTCATTAATATCAAGTATCAAATTATCTAACATAAGTTTATAATTAAGATTATATTCAAAATTCTTCAAATACTTTTCTATAACTAAAATTAATTTTACTAATTGTTCATTTGATACAAAACTAATATTATCAATAATAGTAGTTTTTCCGTTAATAACTAAAAAAAAGTATTCTTCAATATTCTTTAAATATTTAGTAGCCTCTAATTTATCAGGAATTAAAGTAATAATATGATTATATGACAAAAAAACATTATTTTTAGTAAATAAGGTATTAATTAAATCAATCGTTTTTTCATCAAGATTTATCTCATCATCATTTTTTAATGAAAATACCTGACATCTAGATCTAATAGTATCCAGAACATTATATCTATTATTCGTTAATAATATAGCAATAATATTAGGAGAAGGTTCCTCCAAAAATTTTAACATAGTATTACCAGATGACGAATTTAATTTTGAAGCATCTGTAATTACGTATATTTGTTTATTATTATATATTGATTTTTCTTTAAAAGCCGTCTTTATATCCAAAAGTTGTTCTTTTTTTATCCAACTTCCTGACGGATCTATTATTTTTAAATCTGGATAACTCTTAGCATTAATTAAGTTACAAATATTGCATTCATGACAACAATTATCGACTTTATGCTGTGGACATAATAATAATTTTACTAAGATATCTAAAAATTTTTCTATTTCATTATATCCATTAGTTTCAATTAAGTAAGCATGAGAAATTTTTTCATTTTCTATTTCCTTCATAATTACATTAAAAAAATCATTTTGTATTTCAAATTTCATATAACCACCTACTCAACTATAAAACAGTTAATTTAAATAAAATCAATGCAAACAATCCAGGAGCACCAAGAATAGTTACAAAAATTATAGTTATAACATTAATCGGAATAATTAAATTAAAGTTAGTAGCAATAATATTATAACCATATAATAGAAAAGAACTAAAAACTATCTGCCTTAAAATTTTAAATATTTTTTCCATAATATCACCCTTAGCAAATAATATGAAAAAAATAAAAAAGTTATTCTATCTCTTTTCTATCATACATCGCTCTCTCTAAAGTTAAAGTATCTACATATTCCATATCAGCTCCCATTGGAACTCCACTAGCTAATCTAGTTACTTTTATATCTAATCCATCTAAAATTCTTTTAATATATAATGCAGTAGTTTCACCCTCAATGCTAGGTTTAAAAGCAAAAATTATTTCATTAAAATCGCTATCTTTAATTCTATCAATAAGTTTTCCTAATCCAATATCTTCAGGATTAATACCATCAATCGGTGAAATCAATCCATCTAAAACATGATAATAACCTTTAAAAATTCCCATACTTTCAAATACAAAAACTGTTTTTACATCATCTACAACACATAATACATCTTTATTTCTAGTAGAATCACTACAAATACTGCACAATTTATCTTCTGTTAGAACATTACATTCAGTACATTTATGTACCTTATTTTTTACATCTTTTAATCCATTAGAAAACAATTCTATTTGATCATCATCAAATGCTAAAGTCGCAAAAGCCAATCTTTCAGCTGTCTTTTGACCAATTCCGGGTAAATATTTAAAAGCCTCTATTAAACTTTTTATACTCTCTGGATACATATATTAAAATAATCCTGGAATACTTCCATACTTTGACATTTTTTGTTCAGTAATATCATCAACTTTTTTATTAGCTTGATTAACAGCCACAACCAACATATCTTGTAATATTTCAATATCATCATTTTCTAATGTATCACTATTAATGTTAACTTCTAGCAATTCCTTCTTTCCATTAACTTTAACTGTAACTAATGAACTTTCACCAACAAACTCCATATTATCTATTTCATTTTTTATTTTCATCATATCTTTTTGCATATTTTGTGCCTGTTTCATTATTGCTTGCATATTCATTATTTATCACCATTCCTTTTCTTATTTAACACACTTCTACTATATCACCAAATATATCAGATGCGCTATTATTATTTGTATTTTTTTCTTCTTTTTTATCGAACACTAGTTCTTGTTCTTCTATATATTTATAAGTAATATTATTCTTTTTGTTTTTCACATATTCCTTTGCAGCATCATTCCAATCAGAATCAGTAATTATAGCCAATTTTTTATTAATATTCAATTTTTCTTTTAATACTTTTGACATTGCATCAATATTATTTAAATTTTCTAAGACTATAGATTCATATTCATAACTAATTATCAAATAATCCTCACTTGAAAGTCTAAGATTACCTTCCAACAATGCACAAACTAAATAACCTATTTGTTGATCAAAAACAAAATCATTTAATTTTTCAAAGCTATTCTTATCTTTATTTAGTTCCTCCTTAGTTGCATTAATAAAGGCATTATTCAAACGTGTTTTCATAATATTCATTATATTAGAATTTAATAAGTTATTATCGCTGACAATAGAAGTTTCATGTGAAACTTGATTAACAACACTATGATTTTCTTCTTTAGCACTTATTGCTGGTTCATTTATATTCTCTTTCTTCTTAATGGATGCTTTATCATTAGAAATTATTTCCCGGGAAATAATTTTATTATTATTTATAAAAGATAAAAACATTATTTCTATATATATTTTAGGATTTGAACTTTTTTTAATATCAAACATTTTTTCATTTATAAGATTTGCCAATTTTTGATAATTGTCTATATTTACCTTACCAGTTTCATTAATGTATTCCGAAATAATCTCTTCCTTTAAATAATTTAATAATTGAATCATTATTTGAATAAGATTTTTTCCTTTATCATTCCATTTTTCCAAAAAATTAATTGTAGAAATAGCATCAAAATCAAATATATAATTTATCAATTCTTCTAAATCACTTTTAACAACTAAGCCATTCAAATTTAAAAAATCATTCATTAAAATTTTACCATCTGAATAAGAACTTAATTTATCAAGCATTCCTAAAGAATCTCTCATTCCACCATCTGATACTATCGCAATATTCTTTAAAACTTCTATATCAACATCAATATTTTCTTTTTTAGAAACCATAGTTAAATTATCTATAATATTTTGTTCAGTCATTCTAGAAAAATTAAAGCATTGACATCGTGAAATTATTGTTTCAGGAATTTTTTGAGGATCAGTAGTAGCTAATATAAATATAATATGTTCAGGTGGCTCTTCTAATGTTTTTAAAAGAGCATTAAATGCTTGAATTGTAAGCATATGAACCTCATCAATAATATATACTTTATATTTCAATTCACTAGGAACCAAATTGATTTTTTCTCGTAAATTTCTAATTTCATCAACACCATTATTAGAAGCAGCATCTATCTCTATAATATCAAGACAATCATCACCAGAAACATTACATATATCACAACAACCACAAATATCACCATCATTATTATTTAAACAATTAACTGCTCGTGCAAATATCTTAGCTGTGGATGTTTTTCCTGTTCCACGTGGACCAATAAACAAATACGCATGAGAAATTTTATTATTTTTTATAGAATTTTTTAATGTTTTTACAATTATTTCTTGTCCAACTATATCTTCAAATTTTTTAGGTCTATATTTTCTATATAAAGTTTGATACATAATCTTTCACCACCACTAATAAAATTATATCAAATTTTTTCTTATTTTAAATAAAATTTATTATAAATTCTACCTAATATTAGAAAAAAAATCATTCATTATTTTTTTTATTTCTTCAGAAAAATATCCACAACTATAATTAACTTTATTGTTGATTAAATCCTTTTCAAATATAGCTTTAATAATAATTGAATTATTCTTATCTTTATTACTTAACCCACAATAAACGTTTTTAATTCTTGATTGTTTTATTGCACTAGCACACATAGGACAAGGCTCTAAGGTAACATACATATCACAATCAGATAATCTCCAATTATTCAAAATTTTTGATGCTTTTTCCACAGCCAATATTTCTGCGTGACTAATACAACAATTAGACTTTTCTTTTAAATTATAAGCTTTTGCCAAGACAACATTATCTTTTACGATGACAGCTCCAACTGGAACTTCACCCATCATAGCTGCCTTTTTTGCTTCATCGATTGCAAGTAACATATATTCTTCTTTCATTTTTCCTCCAAAAAAAAGTGCACATAAGTTAAATGTGTTAAGGCTGCTATCTTCCAATCCTGACCTGTTTCCACAATAACTTATTGCACAAATTTATTTTATACTACTTTTAATTTTTTTTCAACAAAAAAAGTTAATAAAAATATTTCCCGGGAAATATTTTTAACTCTCCGAACAAATTCTGTGGAAAAAGTTCCACGTGGAACATTTCTTTTTATTATATAAAAGTAATATTCCAACATTATAAAAAACAATAAAATTTAAATATATAAAATTATATTCATAATAATTAATAGTACTTACTACTTCTAACCGCATTAATAATATTTTATAAAAAAAAGATAAAAATATTAAACTATTTAAACATATCTCATATATTAATATAAAAATATTTCCCGGGAAATATTTTTAACTCTTCGAATAAGTTCTGTGGAAAAAGTTTCACGTGAAACATTCTTTTTACTATACCTAATTTTTATATAGTTTTATCAATATACAATTCTTTTTATAATTATAAATTTATAATCAAATTATATATTAAAATTAAATATATTTGTTAATGATTAACAATTAACTAATCAAAGCTTTATCATAATCAATAAAATATTTCCCGGGAAATAATTTGCAAATTAATTTTTTTCAACAATATGTGTGGATAAAAAGTTTCACGTGAAACATAAAATTATTAACAGGTACCTTAATTTAAGATATAAAACTTCCAACAAAACATATTTAACTTTAATAATAAACAATTTCAAAAAATTTTTATTTTTTATATTAATTATTAAAAACAATATAAAATATATTATATTTGTACTCATATTTTGAAACCATTTAATTAACAAATTATTAAATATTAAAAAAACATAATATATATTTAATAAAAATAACTAATAAATATACAATAAAAATAATCCACAAAAAATGTGAATTATTTTTGTTTCACGTGAAACTTTTTCAGCTTCAAAATATTTTTTCCACAGAAAAACGATATTATTATACTATTTTATAATTATAAATCTCATTATACTCAAACATTTGTTTAATATTATGCCATAAAAAAAGAGATTATTCAGTAATCTCCTTTTCAACTTCTTCTAATTTATTATCTTCAGAATCATCTTTAGTAACTAACGCAATAGTTGCAACAGTTTGATCATCTCTTAAATTTATTAGTCTTACTCCCTGAGTAGCTCTCTTCAAAATAGAAATCTGATTTAATGGCATCCTTATAATAGTACCACTATTAGTAATAATCATTAAATCATTATCATTTAAATTATCAATAGTTTTCAATGAAATTATTGAGCCGTTTTTATCGGTCATATTTAGCCCTTTAACGCCTTTACTACCTCTATGGGTTAATCTATATTCATCAACTAAAGTTTGCTTACCATAGCCCTTTTCTGTAACAATTAAGACATATTGCTCAGGATGAACAATTTCTGCACCTATAACAACAGAATTTTCCATATCTATTCCTTTTACTCCACTTGCAGTTCTACCCATAACTCTTACTTCATTTTCATTAAATCTAACCATACGACCATTACTTGAACCAATAATAATCTCATCATTTCCTGTAGTTTTTCTAACACTTATTAATTGATCATTCTCCTTCAAAGTAATTGCCAATTTTCCGCCATTTCTTATTCTATCAAACTCAGAAAGATCAGTTCTCTTAATTAATCCATTTTTAGTAACAAAAACTAAATACTTAATACTATCAGATTCAGTAGAAATATTTACAACAGAGTTAATTATCTCACCTTTATCTAATGATAATAAATTAATTATAGGTAAACCTTTTGATTGTCTAGCAAATTCTGGTATTTCATATCCTTTTAATCTATAAACTTTACCCATATTAGAGAAGAATAATATATAATCATGGGTTTTCATATTAACTAAATGCTCTACAAAATCTTCTTCATTAGTAGCCATTCCTTTAATTCCTACTCCTCCACGATTTTGAGCTTTATATACATCACTTTTAACCCTCTTAATATAACCTTTATTAGTTAAAGTAACAATAATATCATCAACAGGTATCAAAGATTCATCTTCAATATATTCAATAGCAGTCATATCAATATTTGTTCTTCTCTCATCTGCATATTTATTTTTAATTTCTAACATTTCAGATTTTATTATATCCAAAACTTTTTGTTCACTAGCTAATATAGACCTTAATTCTTCTATTTCTGCTAATAAAGCTTGAAGTTCATTTTCAATTTTATCTCTTTCCAAGCCAGTCAATCTTCTAAGTTTCATCTCCAAAATAGCTTGTGATTGAACCTCGCTTAAATTATAAGTATTAATTAACCCATTCATAGCATCTTCATCACTCTTAGATGACTTAATTAACTTAATAATTTCATCTATATGATCAAGAGCTATTTTTAATCCTTCTAAAATATGTGCTCTCTTTTCATCTTTTTCCAAATCAAATCTAGTACGTCTTATTACAATTTCCTTTTGATAATCAACATACTTAGAAATTATATCCTTTAATCCTAATGTTTTAGGAACACCCTGATCAAGCATTAAAAAGATTATACCAAAGTTATTTTGGAAAGCAGTATGCTTATAAAGATTATTAAGAACAACTTGAGGATTAGCATCTTTTTTCAAAGTTATAGTAATTTTAATACCATCTTTTAAATCAGTGTGGTAATCACTAATACCCTCTATCGTTTTATTGTGAACTAATTCTGCAACCTTATTTTTTAAATCTAAAGTATTAACACCATAAGGAACTTCATCAATAATTATATAATGCTTTCCTTTTTCTTCTTCTATTCTGGCCTTACTTCTTATAGTTATTGAACCACGACCAGTTTCATAAGCCTTTCTAATACCACTATTTCCCAAAATAGTTGCACCAGTAGGAAAATCAGGTCCCTTAATATACTGCATTAAGCCATCTAAATCGATATCAGGATTATCAATATAAGCAATACATCCATCAATTACCTCTCCTAAATTATGAGGTGGAATATTAGTAGCCATTCCTACAGCAATACCCATAGTTCCATTAACTAAAATATTAGGAAATCTTGATGGAAGAATTTCAGGTTCTTTTTCTGTTTCATCAAAATTAGGCTTAAAATTAACTGTATTTTTATTTATATCTCTCAATAATTCTAACGAAATCTTAGAAAGTCTAGATTCAGTATAACGCATAGCTGCTGCGCCATATCCTTCTATATTACCAAAATTACCATGACCATCTACCAACATATAACGATAAGAAAAATCCTGAGCCATTCTTACCATAGCTTCATAAATTGAACTATCACCATGTGGATGATATTTTCCCATTACATCACCAACAATTCTAGCACTTTTTTTATGAGGTTTATCTGGAGTATAACCTGATTCATACATTGAATACAAAATACGTCTATGAACAGGCTTTAAACCATCTCTAAGATCAGGTAAGGCACGTGATATTATTACACTCATAGAATACTCTAAAAATGAATCTCTAACTTCTTTTACTATATTATTTTTCTCTAATCTATCCATTTTATTACCTCCTTAACCTAAACATCTAAATTCTCAACATAAACAGCATTTTCTTCAATAAAATCACGTCTAGGGCCTACTTCTTCACCCATAAGTTTCTCAAATACTTCATCAGCTGCCATTGCATCATCCACTGTTATTTGTCTTAAAACTCTTTTTTCAATATCCATAGTTGTTTCATTTAATTCCTCTGCATCCATTTCTCCTAAACCTTTCATACGACTAACATCTCTTTTTGTATTAGCAGGTAAATTAGCTAAATACTCATCACGTTCTTCATCAGTTAATACATATTTTATAGTTTTACCATGTTTTATACAATAAAGAGGTGGTTGAGCAGCATATACATGTCCAGCTTCTACAATAGGTCTAAAGAAACGATAAAATAAAGTCAAAAGTAATACTCTAATATGAGATCCATCAACATCAGCATCTGTCATTATAATAATTTTATTATATCTAAGTTTATCAAGATTAAATTCCTCTCCTATTCCAGTACCAAAAGCAGTTATAATAGTTCTAATCTCTTCATTTGACAAAGCTCTATCAAGTCTTGCCTTTTCAACATTTAAAATTTTTCCACGTAAAGGTAAAATAGCCTGAGTCATACTATTTCTTCCTTTAATAGCAGAACCACCTGCTGAATCACCCTCTACTAAGAATATTTCAGATTCATTTGGATCTTTACTTTTACAGTCAGACAATTTTCCATAGAAATTAGTGATATCTAAATCACCTTTACGTCTTGTTAATTCACGAGCTCTTTTAGCAGCCACCCTAGCTCTAGAGGCAGTCATGCTCTTTTCAATAATAATCTTAGCTTCATCAGGATTTTCCATTAAGAATCTTTCAAAGGCTTCACTAAATATTCTATCAGCAATAGCTCTTACTTCACTATTACCTAATTTCGTTTTCGTTTGACCTTCAAATTGAGGATTTGGATGTTTAATAGAAATTATCATTGTAATACCTTCTCTAACATCATCACCAGTCAAAGGATCATCCTTTTCTTTTAATAAACCATTATTACTAGCATACTTATTCAAAATTCTAGTTAAAGCTCTTCTAACACCATCTTCATGAGTACCACCTTCAGGAGTAGTGATATTGTTTACAAATGAATAAATTGCAGAATTATATGATTCATTATATTGTAAGGCAACCTCTAGAGAAATATCATTTTCCTTGCCACTAACATCTATAATAGTATCATGAATAGGTGTTTTATTTTTATTTAACATCTCTACATATTCACGAATTCCACCTTCGTAATGAAAACTTTCCTTTTTTTCTACATCCCTATCATCATATAAAGTAATACGTAATCCTTTATTTAAAAATGCAAGTTCTCTTAATCTAGTTTTTAAAACATCATAATCATATATTGTAGTATCAGTAAATATTTCTGGATCAGGTTTAAATGTTACAGTTGTTCCCGTTCTATCATCATCACATTCACTAATAACTTTTAAATCCTCTTCAGGATGACCACCATTTACATATCTTTGATAATATACTTTAGAATTTTTATAAACTCTTACTTCTAACCACTCACTTAAAGCATTTACAACACTTGCTCCTACACCATGAAGACCACCAGAAACCTTATAGCCGCCTCCACCAAATTTTCCTCCAGCATGTAATACAGTATAAACTGTTTCTACAGTACTTTTATGTGTTTTCGGATGTATATCAACAGGAATACCACGTCCATCATCTTTTACGGTTATACTATTACCTTTATTAATAATAACCTCTATATGAGAACAATAACCAGCCAATGCTTCATCGATTGCATTATCAACAATCTCCCATACTAGATGATGAAGTCCTTTAGAACTTGTTGAACCAATATACATACCGGGTCTTTTTCTAACTGCTTCTAGTCCTTCTAAAACTTGAATAGCAGAAGAATCATACTTTGTTTCATCTTTTTCTTCAATATCCATAAAATCCCTACTTTCTAACTATTTTCCCATTTTCTACTTCAAATATAAATGCATTACTTAAATACTTTTTTTGAATATTTTTTAAATCAGTAGTAGTAATAATACTCTGAATATCACAACTAACATACTTTAATAATTTATTTCTCTTTTTAATATCTAATTCACTAAAAACATCATCAAGTAATAATACTGGTTTAGTATTACAAATCTCTTCAAATATATTTATTTCCGATAATTTATAACAAAGAACAGATAATTTTTGTTGGCCTTGTGAACCAAATAATTTCAAATCACTATCATTTAACATAAATGAAAAATCATCTCTATGTGGTCCAAACAAAGTCATACCATAGTTAAGTTCTTTTTTATAATTATCATCATATATTTTTTTCATGAAAATCTTTAATTTTTCATCATCATAATCAACTATATTAATATTAGGTAAATAATTAATATATAATCCATCTTCGCCAGCTATATCATTATATATAATACTAATTTGTTGATTAACCAAATCAATATACTCTTTTCTTTGTTGATAAATAAAAATAGCTTTATCTATTAGTTTATCAGTTATAATATCTAAATATTTTTTATCAGCAATACTATTAGTAAGTAATAACTTTAAATATTCATTTCTTGTTCTTAAAAGTTTATTATATTCATTATAAGTATTTAAATATCTTTTTGATAATTGACTGAGCTGTATGTTTAAAATATTTCTTCTGATACTAGGTGAACCTTTTATAATCTCTAAATCATTAGGCGTAAAAGAAATAATATTTAAATTAGAAATATAATCACTGTTTTTTTGAATATTGGTTTTGTTAATTAACAACTTTTTATTACCAACTTCCAGATCAACTTCCAATTCCTTGACAAATTTTCCATTTTTAATCTTTCCCTTAATTTTAGCCTTCTTTTTACCAAATTTAATAATATTCTCCTCATTACCAGATCGATGAGATTTAGTAAGAGCAAGCATCACAATAGACTCTAAAATATTTGTTTTACCTTGGGCATTACTACCTATAAAAATATTCATATTTTTATTAAGAGAAATATCTAACTTTTCATAATTTCTGAAATTAATCAAATTAATTTTACTAATTTCCATTATTCACCATAAAAACTGCTCATTTTATCACCTATCCCCTAGATCAGTATTCCTATACACATACAACTATATTATATCATAGAACCCATTTTTATGCACTAAAAAATAGTTATTATTCATAACTATTTCCATTTTTTCTATTCTTTAAAAGATAGCTTAGCCTAGTTGCTCTAAAAATTTGATTTTGCACCGCTCTAAATGATAAAGGAAGTAACAATTCAGCACCATTATCAAATACAATTTTCGTTGTATTATATTGATCTTCATAGAAATTCTTAACCCTGTTAACAGCTATCCACATACATTCATTATCATCAGGACTTGTCGTTGGAAAAAAGACTATATTTCTTGCATCTTCAACTATAATAGGAATTTTATAATTTGCACCAATTATTGCCTTAGCTCCTTCCTTTCTTCCTTCATAACTACTACCAAAATATTTACAACTATGATCTAAAATATCAAAAGATTTTTTTTCTATAACATAATTATTATTATCCTCCAATATTTTAGAACTACCATTAGCCATTGAAATAATAGCTAAAGTACCTTCATTAATTTCATATTCATTTTTCATAAATTTCCCCCTATGTAGACATTTTCCTGTCCACATCTATAAAATAACACATCCAAAACTCGAAATTTGTTGAAATATGTCACTAAAATTTAAAAAATGTCAAAAAAAAATTACTAAAATAAATTAGCAATTTTTTTAATAAGTTCTAATTGGTAAAACTAGTTGTGTTAAAGTTTCTTCTTCACTAGATTTTAAAATTATTGGTTTTATTTCACCTACGTAATGAATTTCCACAGTTTCTGTTGAAAAACTCTTTAAAGCTTCCATCATATATCTTGCACTAAATGAAATTTTAATATCATCTTCTACATTTTTTGTAATTTTCATTTTTTCTTCTACTCTACCAATTTCAATAGAAGATGATTTTAATATTAAAGTATTACCGTCAGTTTCTAAAGTAACTATATTTTTTTCTTTATCACTTGTTAAAATACTTGCACGATCTATCACACTATAGAAATCATTTAAATTAGCAGTAATTATCATATAAGATGATTCAGGCATTAAATTAGCAGTATTTGGATAAGTACCATTAATCAAACGAGATTGAAATAATACATTTTTATATTTAAATAAGATTTTATTATTAAATATATGAATTTCTACCTTACTATCAGGATCATCATCCATTATTCTAGAAAATTCTACAATATTATGACTAGGAATTACAATATTATAATTATCTTCACTAACTTTATCTAACTTAATAATCTTACGAGCAAGTCTATAACTATCAGTAGAATTACATTCTAATGTATCTCCAACAATATTAAAATTAATACCAGTTAATACAGGCTTTGTTTCCTCATTTGATGCTGCAAAAGCTGTTTGATTAACTAAATCCTTAAAAATAGAACTATTAATATCTATTTTCTTTTTACTTTCTTCTAAGTTAATAGAAGGATATTCACTTTCATTAATTCCATTTAAATTAAATTCACTATTTTCTGTGTAAATTAATATTTTTAATTCATCAATTACTTCAATATTAATATATTTATCAGGTAATTTACGTACAATATCTAATATATATTTACCTTGTACTATAATATTTCCTTCATCTTCTACTTTAAAGTCTTCATCATTATCACTTTCAATAGTAGTTTGAATAGTAATATCATTATCTGAAGCAGTTAAAGTTAATTTATTTTTCTTTAATTCAAATTTAATACCAGCAAGAACAGGTATCAAATTCTTAGTAGATATAGCTTTAGATACTTTATTTAAAGCATCTAATAAAATTTCTTTTTTAATTGTTAATTTCATTTTAATTCCTTCTTTCTTATTCTATTAATATAAATTGTATTATTATTATAGCTGTGGAAAAAGTTGAAAACTCTTCTTTTCACTTATATTATAACATATTTTTTAAAATTATCCTGTGGAAAACATTGTTGATATATATTTTTTTCCACAACCTATTCAATATCCTTTTTTAATTTTTCTATAATATTAGCCAAATCTTTATTAACTTTTATCTCATTTTCTATTTTCTCTACAGAATGCATTACAGTAGAATGATCTTTTCCACCAAATTCTGTTCCAATCTTAGGAAATGATTCATTAGTCATGCATCTACATAAGTACATCGCAATCTGTCTTGGAAAAGCAATATTCGAACTTCTTTTTTTACTTCTAATATCTTCAACACTTATTTGGAAGAATTCAGCTACAACCTTTTGAATTCTATGAACATCATTTTTTTCACTAATTCCTTTACTAATAAAGTCTTTTAATGCCTCAATAGCTAAATTTAAAGTAATTGCAGACCCTCCCATGATAGCAGAATATGCAACAAGTCTTGTAATAGAACCCTCTAATTGTCTAACATCATTACCCATATTAGAAGCAATATATTCTATAACATCTTCTGGTATTTCCTTTTCAAAATTACCTGCAATTATTTTTCTTTTTATAATTTCTACTCTTAAATTGAAATCCGGTGGAAAAATATTAACTGTCAATCCCCAACAAAACCTTGTTCTTAAACGATCTTCCAATAACTTTAAATCATCTGGAGATCTATCTGATGATATAATAATTTGCTTAGAATCACTATATAATGTATTAAAAGTATGGAAAAATTCCTGTTGAGTCTGAGTAGCTCCACCTAAAAATTGAATATCATCAATAATTAATACATCAACATTTCTATATTTATTTTTAAAGAAATCTACATAGTTGAAATTTGTTCCATTACTATCCTTTTTATTTATACCAATAAAATCCTGAATAAATTGATCACTTGTAACATATAAAACTCTTTTATTAGAATTAGCAATTATATAATTACCAATAGCATGCATTAAATGAGTTTTTCCAAGACCACTATTACCATATATAAATAATGGATTATACATTTTTCCGGGATTCTCAGCTACAGACAATGCTGCAGCCTGTGCAAACTTATTACTATTACCAACAATAAAATTTTCAAATGTATATTTTGTATTTAAATTACTTTGTTCTTTATTATTATGGGGAACTCCACTAGGAATATCTTCTACCTTAGTTTTTTTATTCTCTTCCTTAATTTCTTCCTCTAAAACAAATTCCAGCTCAAAATTTGTACCAGTAATATTATTTAATATATATTTAATTTTTTCTTCATAATTATCAGATAAATGTTTCTTATGAATAGGCATAGGTACAACAATAACAGCTTTTCCATCTTCTAATTTATATAATTTCGTATCTGCAAACCAAGTATCGTATGCAAGAGAGGAAAGTTCTTCTTTAATTTGTTTTAAAAAATTGGTCCAAAGGACCCCCATATTCATTTGACCATCTCCCCTCGAGCAATTTGTACAACAATTATAATAAAACATATTGTGGAAAAAATAAACAAAAAAATAACAATTTTTTTTCTCCACAACATTTCCACAGTTTTTTCCACATCCGAATGTTATATTCTATAATGATAAAAATCACTTTTCCACATTTTCCACAATTTTTTTATTAACAAGTTTAAAAAAGATATTCACAGCAATGTTAATTCTGTGGAAAAAGAAAAATAATCACAAAAATTAATAAATAAAAAGAATAAATTTTCTCGATAATAAAACTTTTATTTGACAAATAAAACTTTTATCCATTATAATAAGGGAGATTTATGTCTGGAGGTGGAAATTTATGAAGAGAACTTATCAACCAAATAATCGTAAAAAAGCTAAAAAATTAGGCTTCTTTGCTCGTAAAAAAACAAATATTTTAAATCGTCGTCGTCGCAAAGGTCGTAAAAATCTTTGTAAATAATACCACCGTTTTTTAAACAGTGGTTTTTTAAATTAAAAGAAGGAATAAATATGAGAAAATTATATATAGTAAAAACAAAAGAAGAATTTAATGACTTAATAAATAATGGCTCATGTAAAAAAAATAAATATTTTGTAGTATATTCAAAATCCAATAATTTAAAATATGATCGCTTTGGTTTTTCAGTAGGAAAAAAAATTGGAAATGCTGTAGTTCGTAATAAATATAAAAGGAAAATGAGAAGTATCATAGATATTTATAGAAAAGACTATCTTAATTGTAAAGATTATATTATAATATTAAGAAGTAGAGCATTAAATCTAAATTATCAGGAATTAAAGAATGAATTAATATCTCTACTTGATGTGAGGGAGAAATAATGAAAAAAAACAAAAATACTAACAGAAAAAAAATACTTATTTTAATATTGTTAATAATAACATTAACCACAGGATGTACAAAAACATTAGTAGATAAAAATAAAAAAGCAGTAATAAATAAACAAACTGGTCAAAATTTAACAGCGAACATTTTATGTAAACCAACTGCAAAAGAAACAATAAAACAATATAAAAAAAACAAGGTAAATATAGATAAGTTACCAGATTGTGAAAATTTTAAAATTAATTCAGGAAAATATGAAGGATTGTGGACTACAATTCTTGTAAAGCCATTAGCATATGTAATTTTACAATTAGGAAAATTAACTAAAAATTATGCACTAGCATTAGTATTAATAACAATTATTATTAGACTAATAAGTTATCCGTTTACCAAAAAGGCAGCTATGCAATCAGAATTAATGAAAAAGGCTCAACCAGAAATGCAAAAAATTCAAAAGAAATATGCTGGTAAACAAGATGAAGAATCTATGATGAAACAAAGCCAAGAAATGATGATGATTTATAAAAAATACAATATTAGTCCATTAGCAGGTTGTTTATTTTCCTTTATTCAATTACCATTATTTATAGCTTTTTATGAAGCCGTTCAACGTTTTCCAGCTATATTTGAAGATCAATTTATAGGAATTCAATTAGGTACAACTCCAAGTGTTGGTATAACAACATCAACATTTTATATCTATATAATAATAATGCTTCTAATCTCTTTAACTACAATTTATTCATTTAAAATGAATATGTCAGGACAAACATTAGATCCTACAATGAAAAACATGCCAATATATATGAGTATTATGATCATAATAACAGCATTATTTATGCCTTCTGCACTTTGTATTTATTGGATTGTTAATAACTTATGTACAATATTACAAAATATAATAGTAAAAAAACATATAGATCAATTAAAAAGGAGTTAATAATATGGAGTCATATACATTTAGTGCTGATACCAAATTAGAAGCAATAAATCAAGCAAAGAAAACATTAGTAGAAACAGAAAATAATTTAATTATAAAAGAAATAGAAAATTCTAATAATAGTCAAGATGTAACAATAAAAGTTATAGAAAAAAGAGAAGTAATAAACTTTATTAAAGATTATATAAAAAAACTTCTAATTAATATAGGTTATAATGAAATAAATATAGAAGTTCAAAATAAAGATACAACACCAATATTTACTATATATTCTGATAATGATTCACTTTTAATAGGAAAATCAGGTAAAAATCTTCGTGCACTTCAAATAATAGTACAACAAGCTATAAAAAATGAGTTAGATGAGTCATTTAAATTTGTAATAAATATAAATGATTATAAAGAAAAAAGAGAAAAATCATTAATTAAATTAGCTCATAATATTGCAACAGAAGTAAAAACAAGTAAGATATCAGCAAAATTAGACTCAATGAACTCTTATGAAAGAAGAATAATTCACAATGCTTTATTACATAATAAAGATGTTTATACAGAAAGTGAAGGAGAAGAACCAAACCGCTATGTTGTAATAAAACCAAAGGAGGACAAATAGTCCTTTTTATTTGTCAATAATTCACTTTTATGGTATTATAGTCACGACTTAACATTATACTTTATAGTCAAAATATTAATAAAAAGAGGAATGAAAAATGAATGATACAATAGCTGCAATATCAACAGCCTTGGGAATAGGAGCCATTTCTATAGTAAGAATGAGTGGAAAAGATGCAATTTCAATAGCAAATAAAGTTTTTAGTAAAGATTTAGAAAAAGTATCCACTCATACAATAAATTATGGATTTATTAAAGAAAATGACGAAATAATCGATGAAGTATTAGTTTCAGTAATGAAAGCTCCACATACTTACACAACAGAAGATGTAATAGAAATAAACTGTCATGGTGGTATAACAACGACAAATAAAATTCTAGAAATACTCTTAAAAAATGGTGCTCGTCTAGCACAACCGGGGGAATTCACCAAAAGAGCATTCTTAAATGGAAGAATAGATCTGACAAAATCAGAAGCTGTAATGGATTTATTAGAAAGTAAAACAGAAACTGCTAGAAAATTAGCAATAAATTCTCTTCAAGGAAAAACAGCTTTATTAGTAGATAATTTTAGAGATAAGATAAAACAGTTAATATCATCAATAGAAGTAAATATAGATTATCCGGAATATTATGATATAGAAGTTATTACACTAGATAAAGTAAAACAAGAAACAACAAAAATGAAAAAAGAATTAGAAAATATAATTAAAGAAAGTGAAAATAGTAAAATAATTAAAAATGGAATAGATACTTTAATAATAGGAAGACCTAATGTTGGAAAAAGTAGTATTTTAAATAAATTCCTTGATGAAGATAAAGCAATAGTTACAGATATCGCAGGAACAACAAGAGACATTGTAGAAGGCCAAGTAATGCTCGATAATATTATTTTAAATATTATAGATACAGCAGGTATAAGACAAACAAATGATAAAGTAGAAAAAATAGGTGTAGAAAAAAGTCTATCCCTTATAGATAATGCTGATTTAGTAATTGTAGTTTTAAATAGTAATGAAGAATTAACTAATGAAGATATAAATTTATTAGAAAAAACTAAAAATAAAAATACTATAATTGTTCTTAATAAAAATGACTTAGAAAGAAAAATAGAATTAGACAAATTAGACGGATATAACTTAGTTAGTACAAATACCAATAATTTAGAAGGAATAAATAGTCTAAAAGAAAAGATAAAAGAAATGTTTAATTTAGAACAAATATCTACTAAAGACTATAATTATCTTACTAACGTAAGACAAATATCACTTGCAAAAAATGCTTATCAAAAACTAATAGATGTAGAAAAAGCTTTAAATGAAAATTTACCAGTAGATATGATTGAAATAGATTTGAGAGATTGTTTTGATATTCTTGGTGAAATAACTGGTAAGACATACAGTGATGAAATAATTGATAACCTTTTTGAAAGATTCTGTGTAGGAAAGTAGGAATAGTATGAAAATAGCAGTTATAGAACATTTAAAAGAAGATAAAAATAAAGATACTTTTAATAGAAAACTATATTTAAGTAGTTATTTTCAAGAGATATTTGCAAATTTAGATATATTATGGATTCCTATTGTTTCAGAAAAATTTACTGAAGAAATTTGTGATATCTGTGATGGATTGTTAGTAACAGGAAGTGCTAATGATGTTCATCCAAAGTATTATAATGAAAAAGTATTAGCTGGAAAAGAATATAAATATGATGAATTTCCAACAGTAAAAAAAGCAATAAAATTATTTAATAAAAGGAACAAACCAATATTAGGTATTTGTGCTGGAATACAAGAAATAAATGTAGTATTTGGTGGTTCATTAAATCAAGAAATTGAAAGAGAAAATATTTTTGCAGTTCAGTGGCATCCAGAAGTTTCTAATGATATGAATTTATTCAAAAAATTCATTGATTTGTGCAAGAAAAAGCAACAAAATTAAAATAAAATGTGGTGGTGATAAAATGAAATATGAAATAATAGTAGTCGGTGGAGGTCATGCAGGATGTGAAGCAGCTCTAGCAGCAGCAAGAAAAAATCATAAAACTCTTCTAATAACAGGAAATATAAATAATATTGCAGATATGCCTTGTAATCCATCAATCGGAGGACCAGCTAAAGGAATAATCGTAAGAGAAATAGATGCCCTAGGTGGAGAAATGGGAAGAAACGCTGATAAAGCAACTCTCCAAATAAAATTGTTAAATACAAAAAAAGGACCAGCAGTTCAAGCATTAAGGGCTCAAGCTGATAAAGTAATTTATCCTAAGGAAATGTTAAAAACATTAAAAAACACAAAAAATTTAACAATAATTGAATCCCTTGTTGAGCATTTAATAGTAGAAAATAAAAAAATAAAAGGTGTTATTTTAGAGGATGGAACTAAAATAAAGGCGGATGCAGTAATATTAACAACAGGTACATATTTAAAAGGAATGATACTAGTAGGAAGTAAAAAAACAAGTGGAGGCCCACATGGAGAAAGGCCTAGTAAGTATTTAAGTGAAGATTTAGAAAAATTAGGTTTTAAAATTTTACGCTTAAAGACCGGAACTCCTCAAAGAATAGATAAAACAACTATAGATTACAGTAAAACATCAATAGAACAAGGAGATAAAAAAACTCATACATTTTCATTTGATAATATTGCCTATTATGATGTAAATAATCAAATTCCATGTCACTTAATATATACAACAAAAAAAACTCACGAAATAATAAAACAAAATCTTGAAAAATCAAGTATGTATGGAGGTTATGTAGAAGGTGTTGGTCCTAGATATTGTCCATCTATTGAAGATAAAGTAGTTCGTTTTGCAGATAAAGAACGTCATCAATTATTTTTAGAACCAGAAAGTAATGATGAAAATAATCCAGATTATGGAAACACAATATATCTTCAAGGATTTTCAACAAGTATGCCTTATGACATTCAAGAAGAAATGGTTCACTCTCTTCCCGGATTAGAACATGCAAAAATATTAAAATATGCTTATGCAATCGAATATGATGCAATCGATGCTAGGGATTTAAAACAAAGTTTGGAAACAAAAATTATAGAGAATCTTTATACCGCAGGTCAAATAAATGGTACAAGTGGATATGAAGAAGCCGCAGGTCAAGGGCTTATCGCTGGAATAAATGCAGCTTTAAAATTAGAACAAAAGCCACCATTAGTTTTAAAAAGAAATGAAGCATACATTGGAGTATTAATTGATGATCTAATAACAAAGGGAATTAAAGATCCTTATAGAATGCTTACATCTCGTGCTGAATACCGTTTACTTTTAAGAAATGATAATGCAGATATCAGATTAAGAAAATATGGACATGATATTGGATTAATATCAGATGAAAAATACAATCTATTTAAACAAAAATTAGAGGATATTGACAGTTTATATAAAGTATTAAAAGAAAATAAAATAACACCAACAAAAGATACTAACTCTTACTTAGAAAGCATTAAAACAGCACCATTAAAAGATGGCATTACATTGTATGATTTATTAAAAAGACCTGAAATAACTATGAAAAATGTAGAACATTTTTTACAAATAGATTATTCTGATGAAGTAAAAGAACAAGTAGAAATAAATATTAGGTACGGTGGATATATAAAGAAAGCAAATTTAGATGCAGAAAAAATGCTAGCATTAGAAAATAAAGAAATACCATCAAATATTGATTATAATAAAATACCGAATATTGCCAGTGAAGCACGTGAAAAGCTAAATAAAATTCATCCAACATCAATAGGTCAAGCAAGCAGAATAAGTGGAGTTAACCCAGCAGATATTTCCATTTTAATGGTATATTTAAGAAGGTGTGGAAATAATGAGTGAAAAAGATTTTATAGAATCATTAAAAGAAATAAATATTATTCCCACTGACACTCAGTTACTACAATTAAAAAAGTATTATAATTTATTAATAGAATGGAATCAAAAAATAAATTTAACTAGAATTACTAATGAAAAAGATGTTTACTTAAAACATTTTTATGATAGTTTAACTATTACAAAAGTAGTAGATTTAAATACCTGCACTACCCTATTAGATTTTGGAACAGGAGCAGGATTTCCGGGAATGGTTTTAAAAATAATGTACCCTTCTTTAAAGATAACACTTATAGATTCATTAAAAAAAAGAACTATATTTTTAAATGAAGTAGTAAAAGAACTAAACTTAAAAGATATTGAGGTTGTTCATTGTAGAATAGAAGATTATCCATTAAAAAAATTTGATATTATTACAACTAGAGCAGTTGCAAATTTATCTAAATTATTAGATTATACTCATAAATTAATAGATAATAATACTAAATTTATTCCATTAAAAGGTCATGTAGATGATGAAATAGAATTAGCTAAAACAAAATTAAATAAATATAATTTACAAATAGTTACAAAAGAAGAATTCAACTTACCTGTAGAAAACAGTACAAGAACAATTTTAATTATAGAAAAAAAGAAAAATAATTAAATATATATTTTATTCTAAAGCATTAATAAAATGCTTTTTTACTTGAAACCAAATAATAATTAATGCTATAATATCGGTATAAAGATAAAGAATAAAAGGGAGGAAAAAATATGGACACTGATAAGGAAGTAATTTATCTACATTTAGATGATATAATACCAAATAGATTTCAGCCTCGTGAAGTATTTGATGAAAGAGCCCTAAAAGAACTAGCCGTTTCAATTAAAGAACATGGTGTAATTCAACCAATTATTGTACGTCAAATTAAATCTAATAATAAATATGAAATAATTGCAGGAGAAAGAAGATATAAGGCATCTGCATTAGCAGGACTAACAAAAATACCAGCAATTATTAGAAACTTAGATGATAAAGAAGCAGCAAAAGTTGCATTACTAGAAAACTTACAAAGAAAAAATTTAAACCCTATAGAAGAAGCGCGAACATATCAAAAAATAATTGAATTAGATCAAATGACTCAAGAGGATTTAGCCAAAACGATGGGAAAAAGTCAATCAGCAGTAGCAAATAAATTAAGATTGTTGTCATTACCAGATGAAATTCAAAAATCTCTTTTAAAAGAGGAAATATCTGAAAGACATGCTAGAACTTTGCTAAACTTGGAAACCCCAGAAGAACAAAAGGAAATGTTAAAAAGAGTTATAAAAGAAAAAATGACAGTTAGAAAATTAGAAGAGGAAATAAAAAGAAAAAATATGCCAGAAGAAACTGAAAAAATAAAAGATCAAGAAGATTTACAATCAATAATAAATCCACAACCAGTTAAATTACAGTCTGAAAAGAGTTTTTTAATGGATCCTACTCCAATAGATAATAGTAGTGACAAAATAATAAATTATGGTGAAATAAATGATGAAGAAGAACAGGAAGAAGCCTCATCAACTGATGAACTTTCATCAAGTGCTGCAGAGCCTATAGATTTAGGAAAATTAAAATCCAGTTCTGTTGATATAGCGGATTATAATAGCATTAAACAACAAGAAGATAATAAAACTGATGACTTAGATAGTCTATTAAATCTAAAAAATCCTGATAATAATCAAAAAGATAATAAATTCTTTACACCAGCACAAGAAGCATTGCGAGAAAGTGAAAACAATAAAGAAAATAAAGAAGATTATTTTTCAGCACCAGATTTAATGTCAATAGAATTACCAAATTCAAGTAGTAGTGCACAATCTGGAAATACCTTTATGGATAAACCAAACATTCCGACAAATAAGTTTGATAGTTTAATTGATTTTGCAAATTCTTCTCCATCCCCTACTAAGTCAAATAATAATCTAACAAGTCTTGATCAGACTTTATTCCAAAAACCAATCGATACAAAAATGGAAAATAATAATTCAAAGTCAAACAAATCACTAGGAATGGCTCTAATGACAGAAGCATACAATAGCAATACCAAAAATAAAGAAGAACAATATAATATTCAACAAATGGTAAATGCTATCAGAAAAACATTAGCAGATTTAGAAGCTCATGGCGCAAAAATAGATACAGATGAGATGAATTTTGAAAATCAATATCAAATATTAATAAAAATAGATAAGGACAGTAATTACTAAGGCATAAATAAGTTATGCCTTTTCTTTTAAAATATAAAACTATAAATATTAGTTTTCAAATATTGTTTTTTTTGATACAATATAATTTGTTAGAAAGTGAGAAAAAGGTGATAAGATGGGAAAGACAATTTCACTAGTAAATCAAAAAGGTGGTGTAGGTAAAACCACTACAAGTATAAATCTTTCTGCATCATTGGCAGTATTAGGAAAAAAGGTTTTATTAATAGACTTAGATCCTCAAGGAAATACAACAACAGGTGTAGGAATAAATAAAGCGGACATTGATAAAAGTATTTATGATGTTTTAATTGGAAATTGTAAAATAAAAGAAGCTATGATTAAAACAAAGTATAAAAAATTATATGTAATACCTGCAACTATTAATTTAGCAGGATTAGATATAGAATTATTAGAAAAAAGTCAACATGAACCGGGATATCAAAAAGGAAACCAATTAAAAAATAATATTGATGAAATAAAAGATGATTTTGACTATATTATTATTGATTGTCCTCCATCATTAGGTTTAATAACTACAAATGCATTAACTGCTTCAAATTCAGTAATAATTCCTGTTCAATGTGAATTTTTTGCTCTAGAAGGAATTATGCAATTATTAAATACAATTATGTTAGCTCAGAAAACTTTAAACCCAGATTTACAAATAGAAGGAGTATTATTAACAATGCTTGATTCAAGAACTAATTTAGGTTTCGAAGTAGTTGACGATATTAGAAAATTTTTCAAAGAAAAGGTTTACAATACCATAATTCCCAGATTAATAAGATTAACGGAAGCTCCTTCACATGGAGAACCAATAATAGCATACGATCCAAAAAGTAGAGGATCAGAAGCTTATATAAATCTTGCAAAGGAAGTGATTGAGAGAAATGGAACAAACTAATATAAAAAGAAAGGCCTTAGGTAAAGGTTTAGAAGAATTATTTAGTAGTGAACCAATAGACTATACTAAAGTAGAAGAAAAAATAATAGATCAAACACCAAAAGAAAAAATTGTAAATATACCTTTAAAAGATTTAAGAAGTAACCCATATCAGCCAAGAAAAATATTTGATGAACAAGCATTAGAAGAATTAGCATCATCAATTAAAGAACATGGAGTTTTTCAACCTATTATTGTTAAAAAAAGTATAAAAGGTTATGAAATAATAGCAGGAGAAAGAAGAGTAAAAGCCTCTATAATTGCAGGACTTGAAGAAATTCCAGCGATTGTAAGAGAATTTTCCGATTCAGAAATGATGGAAATTGCTCTTCTAGAAAATCTTCAAAGAGAAAATCTAACTTCTATTGAGGAAGCAAATGCCTATCAAAAATTAATTGAAAATTTAAATATTACTCAAGAACAATTAGCAGAAAAATTAGGTAAAAGTAGATCCCATATCACTAATACTTTAGGACTTTTATCACTACCACAAGAAACACAATCATTAATAAATGAAAGAAAAATATCAATGGGACATGCAAGAGTTTTAAGTAAATTGGAGGACTCTTATCAAATAAAAGAATTAACTGACAAAGTAATAACAGAAGGATTAAGCGTAAGAGACTTAGAAAATCTAACATCAAAAAATGATGATTATGTTAGAAGAAATAAAATAGTTAAAAAAAGTAATAAAGAAAACCCATATAAATATATAGAAGACAGTTTAAATGAAAAATTAGGGACTAAGGTAAAATTAAAAAATAATAAAATAGAAATTTCATTTACAAATACCAATGATTTAAATAGACTTTTAGAAATAATGCACCTTGATAAATAAGGAGGTAAAAAATGATTACATTATTTAACACCTATGAAATAGAAATAAAATATTTCATTTTACCAATCGTTTATATTGCAATCGGAATAGTTTCATATATAATATTAAAAAAATTAATTGATAATATTTTTTCTAGAAAGACTCTTAAAAACTTTAAAAAAAGACATTATCAAAAAAGAGCTGATACTGTAAAAATTATGATTTTAAATACATTAAAATATACGATTATTATTTTTACGATATTAGCAGTGTTAACAGTTTATGGATTTAATATAAGGTCTATATTAGCAGGTTTAGGAATTACTGCTGCTATTATTGGTTTAGCATTTCAAGATATAGCAAAAGATCTTTTAGCAGGTATATTTATAATAGCAGAAGATCAATATGAAATTGGAGATACTATAGAAGTTGATGGATTTATGGGAGAAGTTGTTTTTATTGGATTAAAAACAACTAGAATAAAAGACTTTAAAGGAAGAACTAAAATAATTGCTAACCATAATATTACAGAGGTTATTAATTACAATTTATCAAATTCATTAGCAATAGTTGATATTGGAATTGATTATGATGCTGATATGGATAAAGTAGAACAAACTCTTAATAATGTAATAGAGGATTTAAATAAAACATTACCTAAATTAAAAGGAAATGTTGAATTATTAGGAATTAATGAATTAGATGATTCATCAGTAGTTTATAGAATAATCGCCCCAGTATCATCAATGGAACAATATAAAACAGAAAGAATAATGCGAAAAAAAATTAAATTAGCCTTAGATAAAGCAAAAATTAAAATACCATATCCACAAGTAGAGGTGCACAATGGAAAATAATAAACAATATGGCATAGGTACCAAAGTTCAAATGAAAAAACAACATCCATGTGGTGGTAACATAGTAGAAGTTGTAAGAGTTGGTGCAGATATAAAAATAAAATGTTTAACATGTAATCATACAATTTTAATTCCTCGCATTGATTTTAATAAAAAAATAAAAAAAATAATTTCTGAGGAAGTGAATTAATATGACAGAAAAAAGAAAATTAAGATTGAAAAAATTCTATTTTCATCCAATTACCATGTTATTAGTTGCAACTATAGTAGTTTTAATACTAAGTTCTATTTTATCAGGATTAGAAGTTCAAGCAACATATAACCTAGTTAATAAAACAACAAATGAACTTGAGCCAACATTAGTAACTATAGAAAATCTTTTAACCTATAATGGATTAAAGTCACTAATAAGTAGTGCAACAACAAATTTCGTAGCATTTGCTCCATTAAGTATGTTAATAATATCTTTAATAGGAATAAGTATAGCCGAATCAACTGGATTAATAGATACCCTATCAAAAAGAAAAATAAAAAAATTAACTAAAAATAAATTAACATTTATAGTATTGTTTTTAGGTGTTATATCATCATTAATAAGTGATGTTGGTTATGCAATATTAATTCCTCTTGCAGCAATAATCTATGAAATAAATGGTAGAAATCCATTGTTAGGTATAATTACTGCATTCTGCGGAACAGCCTTCGGAAGTGGTGTTAGTCTATTCGTAGGTTGGAGCGAAGTAAACTTAATTCCATCTACAACAAGTGCAGCACATTTAATTGATACTTCAACCCACATAAGCTTAAGTTCAAATTTATTCTTTACAATAGTATCAACATTTGTAATTTCTATCGTAGGAACAATTATAATAGAGAAATTAATAAGTCCTAAACTTGGAAAATATCATTTTCATGATCGTACTACAGGAGAAACACTAAAAACATCAGAGTTAATTATCGCAGATATAGAAGAAGTAGAACAAAATAAAATTGCAATAGAAAAAAAAGAAAAAAGAGGTTTACGTTATGCATTAATTGCAACAATAATTTCACTTCTAATATTTATTTACATGTTAATACCAAATTTACCGGGATCAGGGTTATTACTAGATACAACAGAAGCAACTTATGTAAATCAATTATTTGGAAAATCTTCTTATTTCCATCTAGCATTTTCATTTTTAGTATCACTTTTCTTTATAATAATTTCTTTAGCCTATGCTATAGGTGCTAAGAGTATAAAAAATGATCGAGAATTAATAGAAAAAGCTAGTGCCAATTTTAAAAATATCGGAATGATTTTAATATTAATGTTTGTCTTTTCTCAATTTTTAGCAGTTTGGAAAAAGAGTAATATAGGAATTATAATAACAACATGGTTAGCTACTCTACTATCACATTTAGAATTTACAGATATACCTTTAATAGTAACAACATTAATATTTATAGCCATTGCTAATATTTTTTGTACAAGTTTGACAACAAAGTGGAAAATCTTCTCTCCTATTGTAATTCCCCTATTCATGCAAGCAAACATCTCACCACAATTTGCCCAAATAGTAATGCGTGCAGGAGATTCAATGACAAAAGGAATTACTCCATTTTTATCATTCTTTATTATTTATTTAGGATATTTAAATCTATATAATCAAAATAAACAAAAACCTATCACAATTCACCATTCTCTTAAAATAGTAACTCCATTTTTTGCTATTATAAGTTTTACATGGATTTTGTTAATTATAGGATGGTATATAATAGGTATTCCAATAGGACCGGGGGTTAGTCCAACCATTTAAGACGAAAGTCTTTTTTTCTTGCTAATAAAAAGATAAAAGTATATAATAAGTAGAAGAAAAGAGGTAATAATATGAGTTTAACAGCCGGGATTGTAGGACTACCAAACGTAGGAAAATCTACCCTATTTAACGCTATTACAAAAAAGCACATTTTAGCAGAAAATTATCCATTTGCAACAATAGATCCAAATGTTGGTGTAGTTACAGTACCAGATAAAAGAATAGAAAAATTAGCAGAAATGTACAAACCAAATAAAGTTATTCCAACAGCCTATGAATTTACAGATATCGCAGGTTTAGTAAAAGGTGCTTCAAACGGAGAAGGTTTAGGAAATAAATTTTTAGCACACATAAGAGAAACAGATGCAATTTGTGAAGTAGTAAGATGCTTTGAAAATGGTAAAATAATTCACGTTGAAGGAAATATAGATCCAATAAGAGATATCGAAACTATAAATCTAGAATTGACAATCGCGGATTTAGATATTGTAAATAATAGATTAGAAAAAGTTGCCAAAAAAGCACGCACTAGTAAAGAAAAAAACGATTTGTTAGAAGTAGAAGCTTTGAAAAAGGCTAAAGAAGCATTAGAAAATAATATTCCTTTAAGATTGGTTAATTATACTGAAGAAGAAAAATTAATATTAAAGTCTTATAGTTTTCTAACTATTAAACCTATAATTTATCTTGCAAATGTATCAGAAGAAGAAATTTCAAATGAAGATAATGAGTATGTTAAAAAAGTAAAAGAATATGCTTTAAAAGAAAATGCCCCAGTAGTAAAACTATGTGCAAAATTAGAAGAAGATTTAAGTGAATTAGAAGAAGATGAAAAAAAAGAAATGCTTGATGCTTTAAATATTCCTTCAAGTGGTTTAGATCAGTTAATTGCTACTACTTACGATATTCTAGGATTAGCAACATATTTTACAGTAGGAAAAGATGAAGTAAGAGCATGGACATTTAAAAAAGGAATGAACGCAAAAAAATGTGCAGGTATAATTCATACTGATTTTGAAAAAGGATTTATAAAAGCAGAAGTTATGAGTTATGATGATCTAATAAAATATGGAAGTGAATTAAAAGTAAAAGAAAATGGAAAAACAAGACTTGAAGGCAAAGATTATTTAATGCAAGATGGAGATATTTGCCATTTCAGATTTAATGTATAATAAAAATAATAAAAAAGTTTTACAAATAACTATAAATCTGATATAATACATTCGAGTATTTAAAATACTCCTTGCCTTTATAAAAGGCCATAAGTCCAAAGGGAGGTGTAACAATGAGAAAATATGAGTTAATGTTCATCGTAAAATCTGATATGGAAGAAGCAGAAATTAAAAAAACAGCAGAAGCTATGAAAAAGATTTTAACAGATGGAAAAGCAACTATATTAGAAGAAAAAGCAATGGGACAAAAAGAATTAGCATACGAAATAAACAAAATGAAAACAGGTTACTATTTTCTTTATGTAGTTGAAACAACAAGTGAAGTAATCGATGAATTCGAACGTGTAGCAAGAATTAATGAAAATATACTTCGTCATTTAACTATTAAAGTAGAAGACTAAAAGTGAGGAAATTTTATGAATAAAGTATTTTTAATAGGTCGTCTAACTAGAGATCCAGAACTAAGATATACAGGCAGTAATATTGCTGTTGCTACTTTCTCTCTAGCTGTAAATAGAAATTTTACTAATCAATCAGGAGAAAGAGAAGCAGATTTTATTAATATTGTTGTTTGGAGAAAACAAGCAGAAAATGTAAAAAATTATTTAAGTCAAGGTAGTCAAGTAGCTATTGATGGTCGTCTTCAAACTAGAAGTTATGATGATCAAGACGGTAAAAAACGTTATGTGACTGAGGTTGTTGCAGATAATGTTGAATTTTTAGGAACAAGAGGAAATAATTCATCTACTCCTACTACATCAACAAATCAATGTGAACCTACTCCATATGATTTTGCCGCTCCATCAAATAACACTACAACTACCAATATAGATAATAATCCTTTCGCAGATTTTGGATCAAACATTGAAATAAGTGATGATGAATTACCATTCTAAAAAGGAGGATAATTATGGCAGAATTTTATCGTAAAAAGAAAAAGGTTTGTATGTTATGTACAGGAAAAACTGTAGATTACAAAGATCCTGAATCTTTAAGAAAATATGTTAATGAAAAAGGTAAAATAGTTCCAAGACGTATTACAGGAACATGTGCACGTCACCAAAGAGAAATAGCTCGTGAAATAAAAAGAGCTCGTGCAATCGCTCTATTACCTTATACAAAGTAGTAAATTGATAGTAGTAACTATCAATTTTTTTTAAATAAAATAGGAGAAAAATATGTTTGAAGATTATAAAGGAGTAATTGATTTAGATTTAGTATTAAAAGAAAGTTATAATTATAAATATGATTCCAATAATTTAGAAGATTTTTATAATCAAGATTTTATAGAAATGGAAGGAAATGGATTAACGGCAATGTGTTGGATCAAATATCAAGATAATAAATATTTGTTTAAACCAATGAAAGATTCATGTATTAATATCTGGGGAGAATTACTTTCTAATCAATTAGCAAAGCAAATTGGCATTCCATGTTGTAACTATAGAGCAGGTAAATTAGGAAATAAATATGGAGTAATTACTGAAAAAATAAATAAAAAAGAAGAAACCCTAATATTAGGAAGTGAAATAATTCAAGAATTTTTTGACTACTATCCAGAAATCAAAAAGAAATATATAACAGAAATGCTAACAGATCCAAAAAATAATAACTGTTATAACCAACAACATCATCTTTTTAATCATTTAAATAATTTAGAACAAATTTGGTTTATACTATCAAGTTTTGATAATATAAAGAAAAATAATTCAAAAAACTATAATTTTTCAACTTTAAATCAAGAAGCAATTAATTCAATTATTACATTTTTAAGTGTAATGTTAATTTTTGATATTGTTACATTACAAGCAGATAGAAATGTGAATAATTGGGCTGTACTTTACAATACAAAGGAATTTAAGCCATGTCCTTTATATGACAATGCAATATCCTTTGGTCTAGGTTATAATAATATGAAAGAAAGAGTCCATGACTTTAGAAATCAAGTATTAAATTATAAATATTTTAATGATGATATAAATATTCAAAGTTATATTTACAAACCATCTCCCCTATTTACTTTGTCTAGTGAAAATAAAAATGAACAAAAACAAAGAAAACATAATAATATTTTAAAAGTATTCGATGAATTTTTAACAAAACTGGATGATAATTATAAAGAGATAGCATATTATTTAATTCAGAGTATAGAAGATGAAAACTTCTCTAATTTAATAACAAAAACAGAAATTGAAAATGGAATAGTAATGGATGCAGAAGTTAGATTTTATATAGAATCAACAATGAAATTTCATTATAAATATTTAAATGAAATCATAAACAAGCATAAAGTTAGGAGTAGTATTAATGCAAAGTAGTATAGTTGAACAATTTGAAAATCTTACTAATATTCTTTTAGAAGAAGGCTATGATATAAAAAAAATAAATAGTGATAATTTTAATATTGGCCAAAATAAAATAAAAGAAGGAAATTTATATTTTATTTGTAATAATAAAAATGTTTATGCAGCCTTGTTAATCTGGAATAATACATACTGGTGGTCATTATATAAAAATTATGAATTTCAACCATTTAAACAAGCAGTACCTATTAATAATGAACAAAGAATAGAAGAAAGTAATTACATTATAGAAATGATGATGAATATTACTGAAAGTACAAAAATTAAAAAGGTGTTTCCCAATATTGAATCACTAAGTATTGATGAAAAAATAAAAGTATTAAAAAAAATAGGTCTAAATTCTGAAGGATACCATATTCGTTAAACTATATTTTCTATAAAGGTGATCTTATTTTATAACTTCACCTTTTTATCTTGCCATACAACTTATAATATTAGACAATATTTTAAAATTATTATATAATTAATATTAGAAATTACTAGGAGGAAGTATGGGGATTGTAGAAAGTAAAAGAAAATTTAAAAAGCTAATAAGAAAATCAAAAAATATATTTATAGTTGCACATAAAAACTTAGATCTAGATGCCCTAGGCAGTTCAATAGGAATGTATAGTATTCTAAAACAAAAAAGAAAAAACTGCTTTATGGTTATAGATGATAAAAATCCAGAAATGGGAGTTTCTAAAGTATTACGAGAAATAGAAGGCTGTTATAATATTATTAAAAGTACAGATATTCCAGTTTATCTATACAAAAGAAATAAAAAAAACTTATTAATAATTTTGGATACTAATAAAGAATATTTATTACAATCAGAAAATATCCTTGAGTATTTTACAAACAAAATAATTATAGATCATCATGATTTAAATAAAGACTCAATAAGTGATGGTCTAATTATAAATGAAGAAAATATGTCAAGCACCTGCGAAATGGTTGTTAATATTTCTAACTTTTATAATATAGACTTACCTCCATATGTATGCACTGCTCTACTATCAGGAATGGTTTTAGATACAAATAACTTTACATTAAAGACAACAGCAGATACATATTATACAGCTTATTATTTAACTGCTTTAGGAGCAAGTCCTAAAAAGGTACAATATTTATTAAAACAAGATTTAAGTACCTATGCAGAACAACAAAAGTTAATGGTAAATATAGAAATAAAAGATAAGGTAGCAATAACAAAAGGTACTCAATATGTAATTTATAGAAGAGAAGATTTAGCAAAAACAGCAGATACTTTATTATTCTTTAATGATATAGAAGCATCCTTTGTTATAGGAAAAATAGGAAAAGATGTTGTCGGAGTATCAGCCCGTTCATTAGGTGATTATGATATATCTAATATTTTAGAAGAACTTGGTGGTGGAGGTGACTCCTATAACGGTGCAGCTGTTTTTGAAAATAAAACAATCGGAGAAGTAGTAGAAATACTAAAAAAAGCAATAAAAAATCAGGACGGTGAATAATATGAAAGTAATATTTATAAAAGATTTAAAAAAACAAGGCAAAAAAGGCGAAATTAAAAACGTAAAAGATGGATATGCAGAAAATTTTCTTATAAAAAATGGATATGCTGTTCAACTAAACAATGAAAATTTAAAACAATATGAAAAAGAAAAACATCAAGAAGAAAAGAAGTTAGAATTAACAAAGAAAAATGCACAAGAATTAAAACAAAAATTAGATAATACAATAATTGAATTTAAAGTAAGAACTGGTGTCGGAGATAAAGTATTTGGAAGTATTAGTGCTAAACAAATAAAAGATGAACTATCAAAACTAAACTATCAAATAGATAAACGACAAATAGAAATGGAAAATGCAATTATTTCATTAGGCTTTCATACAGTAAGAATAAATCTATTCCAAGATATTTATGCAAATATAAAAGTTCATGTAATAAAGTAGAGGTGATATTATGGCTCTTAGAACTATGCCAAATAATATAGAAGCAGAAAAGTCCGTTTTAGGGGCCTGCTTCTTATCTAAATATGCTCTTCAAAAAGCTTGTGAAAGTTTAGATGAAGAAAAATTCTATGATGAAAAAAATAGTAAAATATTCCATGCAATGAAAAATTTACAAGAACAAAAAACTCCTGTAGACTTAACTACATTAACTTCAGAACTTCAAAAAGGTAATCAACTAAATGAAGTTGGTGGTGTGGAATATTTAACTGAAATCTTAAATTTTGTACCTGTTGCGACGAACGTAGATTATTATATAAAAAGTGTTGAAGATACCGCAATTTTACGTAATTTAATTGATACAGCTTCTAATATTGCAACAGAAGGATACAATCAAACCGAAGATATAAATCAAACCTTAGATGATGCAGAAAGAAAAATTTTAAATATAGTAAAAAATCGTAAATCAAGTGAATTTAAATCAATTCAGGAAGTTATGACAAATGCAGAAGCAAACTTAGAAAAACTAGCAGAATCTAAAGGAGAAGTAACGGGTTTACCAACAGGATGGTATGATTTTGATAAATTAACCGCTGGTCTTCATGAAAACCAATTTATTATAATAGCAGCACGTCCAGCAATGGGAAAAACAGCTTTTGCCCTAAATATGGCAACCAATGTAGCAATAAATACCGGAAAAACAGTAGCTTTATTTAACCTAGAAATGGGTGCAGAACAACTAGCAACAAGAATTATTTCATCTCTTGGTCAAATAGAAGGCTATAAATTACAAACTGGTAAATTATTGAATGAAGATTGGAAAAGAGTAAGCGAAGCAGTAAGTCAATTAGAAAATACCAATATTTTTATAGATGATACCCCCGGTATAACAATCGGTGAAATTAGAGCCAAGTGTCGTAGACTTGCTAGTAGTGAAAAAGGTTTAAGTTTAGTTATAATAGATTATTTACAGTTAATTTCTGGTGGTAAAAATTATGGAGCTAATAGACAACAAGAAGTTTCAGATATTTCACGTTCCCTAAAAACATTAGCAATGGAATTACATATTCCAGTAATTGCCCTAGCACAATTATCTCGTGCTGTAGAAGGAAGAGAAGACAAACGACCTTTAATGAGTGATTTACGTGAATCAGGTTCTATTGAACAAGATGCTGACATAGTATCATTCCTATATAGAGATGATTACTATAACAAAGAAGCAAGAAATGATGAAAATACAAGTATTAGTGAATTAATTATTGCAAAACACCGTAATGGACCAACCGCTACTATAGAATTATTATTCAAAAAAAATACTAGTACATTCTTAAATATTAGGAAAGAAGGTAATATGGGTGCTAAAAAAGAAGAAAATTCAAACTAAAATACTGCTTATATCATTAATAAGTATGTCAGTATTAGCAATGGGTTCAAAAGCATTAAAAACAACTCCTAAAACAGTTTATCATGTTTATTTAGAGGGAAAATCTATAGGGCTTATAAAATCAAAAAAAGCTCTCGAAGAATACATTGATAAACAACAAGAAAGTCTAAAACAAAAATATAATGTAAATAAAGTATATACATCTTCTGATATAGATATCAAAAAAGAAATAACTTATAGTAATAATATCTTATCTACTAAACAAATATATGAAAAAATAAAAGATAAAACATCATTTACTATTGATGGATACAAAATAGTAATAAAAAACACTGGTGAAACATCAACAGATGTAAAAAAAGCAGATAAGAAAAATAAAACAATATATGTAATAGATAAAAATATCTTTACTAAATCTATTGATACAACTGTAAAATCATTTATAAATACAGAAGATTATAATATATATAAATCTAATAAAAAACAAACAATAAAAAATACTGGTAAAATAATAGAAAAAATATATATACAAAATGATATAACTATAAAAAAAGATAAAATTCCAACAGATAAAAAAATATATACACAGACAGATGAACTTAGTAAATTCTTATTATTTGGAAAAACTGATAGTGAATCAACCTATACTACTAAAGAGGGAGATACAATTAGTGATATTGCCTATAATAATAAAATGTCAAATGAAGAGTTTTTAATAATTAATACCAACTTTAAAGATGAGAATGCATTATTATACCCCGGACAAGTTGTCAATATTGGTATTTTAAATCCACAAGTAAATATAGTAGAAGAAGATGAAATAGTTGCATTAGAAGAGAAAAAATATCAAACAGAAACTAGATATGATAATAGCAAAAATGTTGGATATCAAGAAGTCGTTCAAGCAGGTTCAAATGGTAGTAATAAAGTTACTCAAAAAGTACAAAAAATTAATGGTGAAACGACTAATATAGTAACAACTAACACTGAAGAAATAAAGCCTGCAGTTACAGAAATAATTGTTAAAGGTGGTAAAGAAAATTACTATAGTGGCTATGGTAATGCTGTTGCAACAAGAGGAGAATGGGGCTGGCCAGCAACATGTTCTACAATTTCAAGTCCATTTGGATGGCGTTGGGGAACATTACATGATGGAACAGATATATCAGGTTGTGGTAGAGGATCAAATATATTTGCCGCTCAGTCAGGTACAGTTGTAAAAGTTGCTAGTAAATATGATAATGGTAGATACATAATTATAAATCATAATAATGGCTATTACACCTTATATGCACATTTACAAGGTCAAATAGTAAAAGAAGGTCAAACAGTAAGTAAAGGACAAGTAATAGGAACAATGGGAGATACCGGATTTGCAACAGGAGTACACTTACATTATGCTATATGGTATGGTTATCCTTATTATGGAGGAAGAGTTTTAAATGCCATGTCAATGTACTAATTTAAAATTTAAAACTATGGCAAGTGGATCTAAAGGAAATTGTGCCATAGTATTATGTGATAAAGTTAATCTAATCATTGATATAGGTATTTCATATTTAAATTTAAAACGTAAATTGGAAGAAAGTTATTTAGACTTCTCTTCCTTTTACGGTGTTCTTATTACCCACTCTCATGCAGATCATATAAAAGGCTTATCATCAATAATTAAACATACAAAGTTAAAAGTATTAATACCAAAAAAAATGTATCAAGAACTACAAGAGATTGTTCCATTAGAAAGAGTTATATTTATAGAAGATAAAAATAAATTAGGCAATGTAGAGATAGAACTAATTCATACATCTCACGATACTGCATGCTCTGTCGGTTATATAATTACTTTTGCCAATAAAAGCCTAGTATATGTTACTGATACTGGTTATATTAATAGAAAATACTTACAAAAAATGGAAAATAAAGATATTTATTTAATAGAAAGTAATCATGATGAGGAAATGTTAATGAATGGTCCTTATCCTCCATTTTTAAAACAAAGAGTAATCAGTGATCGAGGCCACTTATCCAATAAAACAACTGCAACATATTTAAAACAAATAATAGGTACAAATACTAAATATATATTATTAGCACACTTAAGTGAAAAAAATAATACAGAGTCTTTAGCATACAACACAACTAAAGAAGTAATAAAAGATAAAAATATCGATCTTATGATAGCAAGACAAGATGAAGAAAGTACTCTAATAGAGGTGTAAAATGATTAAAATAATATGTGTAGGAAAAATAAAAGAAAAATATCTAGTAGATGCAATAAACGAATATAAAAAAAGAATTTCTAAATATACAAATTTAGAAATAATCGAAATACAAGATGAGAATTTTGATGAAATAGAAAAAATCAAAAAAGTAGAGGCAGAAAAAATAAATAAATATATTAATAAAAAAGATTATATTATCACATTAGAAATAAATGCTACGGAACTAACATCAATGGATTTAGCTTCGAAAATGGAAAAAATTAATATTGAATATAGTAATATAACCTTTATTATAGGAGGAAGTTATGGACTTCATGAAGAAATAACTAATCAAGCAAATTTTCATCTATCTTTTTCAAAATTAACATTTCCGCATCAATTATTTAGAGTACTGTTATTAGAACAAATATATAGAACATATAAAATTAGAAATAATGAAAAATACCATAAGTAAAGGAGAATTTATGATAGGAAATAGTTGGGATTTATTATTAAAAGAAGAATTTAATAAGCCATATTTTAAAGAATTGATTAATTTTATAAACCAAGAATATCAGCAAAAGACTATATATCCTCCCAAGAGTGAAATATTTAATGCTTTTCGTTATACAAAATACGAAGATTTAAAGGTTGTTATATTAGGACAAGATCCATATCATGGTGAACATGAAGCACAAGGATTATCTTTTTCAGTAAACAACTCTATTAAAAGACCACCATCTCTTCAAAATATATTTAAAGAATTAGAAAGTGATTTATCAATTACAATATCAGATAATAATTCTTTAGTACCATGGGCACAACAAGGAGTATTATTATTAAACTCAGTATTAACAGTTATTAAAGATAGTCCTGCATCACATCAAAAAAAAGGATGGGAAACCTTTACTGACAATGTTATAGAAATAATAAATAAAAAAACTACCCCTGTTGTTTTTATACTATGGGGTAACTATGCTAGAAGCAAAAAAAAGCTAATAACAAATAACATTCACTATATTATAGAATCTCCTCACCCATCTCCTTTTTCTGCATATAATGGCTTTTTTGGAAGTAAACCATTTTCAAAAACAAATGAATTTCTTATAAAAAATAATATGGAACCAATTAATTGGAAAATATAAAAACTAATTCATCATCATTTAAGAGAATTAGTTTTTTTTTCAGGATATAATTGAAAATTTTTAAAACCACAAAATAATTTTACAAAATTTGTTGGAAATTTTGTTTTCATTTCATTATAATCTTTAACACTATTATTGTAAAATTTAATTGAAGCCTTTAATTCACTGTCATTACTTTTTATTTCATTATTTAAATTAATAATTTCTTTATCTTTTATTAATTCATCATCTTCATATAATTTATCAATAAATTTACTATAATATTCTTCTAAAGTTTTATTTAATTTAAAACTATCTAATTCAGAAAATTTAGCTTCATCATAGTCATCAAAGTAATTATCATCATTAATAATTTTTTTACTTTGTCCCAATAGTTTACTTTTTATTTCTAAATAATTATTAATGTTAATTTTACCATCTTCTATTTTTATGTTTACCCTACCCATTCTTTTCTTAGAAATAATGATTGATAAAATCACAAAAAACAATATAATAGCGATAACGCTAACAATAATAAGTATTTTCATATTCATAAAACCACCTCTTATTATCTAACGTAATTATAACAAACAATAAAAAAAAGCGCAAGGTTCCAGTAAATAGAACTAAACTGTAAAATAATAAAATATCCATAAAATTTATTTTAATTACTTTTAATATGTTGTATACTGTATATTATGATAGAAAGTAACAAAGACTATCACCAAAAATCTAAAAATGTATTATATATACATCACATTTGTTGTGTAAAATCAGAATAAAAGAGGTGTATTAATGAAAAATAAATTAAAAAATAAATATATATTTATACCTCTGGGAATATTAATTGTTTTAATGATTTTCTTAGGAGGAGTATATGCAGCAACAACAATCGCAGGAAGTAGTGTAACCTATTCAAATTCATCATCCGGTTTACTAGCTACAACAGTTCAGGCGGCAATCGATGAATTATATACCCAAACAGATATAAGAAAAATGGGGAATTTTATAGGTGCATATAAATACAGTACAGCAACATCAACAAAATGTATCACAGGTAATGAATCAACATGTGTAAAATCAACATGCTATAAAACAAAAACAAGTGGAAGTTGTCCCGCCGGAACAATCGTAAAATATAAAGTAAATGATACAGACATAGTAACATTTCATGTAATGTATGATAATGGAACTACTATGACAATGCAAAGTCAAAGAAATATTGTATATAATAACCATTGGTATGAAGCAGCTAATAATACTTATTCAAATACATCTGGTCCGATTGTAGCATTACCAGCACTAGAAAGCGCAACTGCTGGCTGGACTAATGTAAATAACCAAACATATACAATGGGTACAACAACTTTCAAAACTAATGCCTACACTGGTTGTAGTACATATAGTTCATGTGCGACCAACACTTATACATTAGCATCAAGAACAGCAAAGGCCAGAATGATAACAATACAAGAAGCAAAATATTTAGGATGTACAGCTACTGATAAATCATGTCCAATCTGGATGAATAATTATTTACCACAATCCACAAGTTATGGAGGAACAATAAATGATACAACAGATAGAAACACTGGTTACTGGACTATGAATGCTTATCCTTCAAATGTTTATTATGCGTGGTATGTTTCCTCAACTGGAAGTGTCAAAACTTATGATGCTTATGCTACATTTGGTATAAGAGCAGTTGTCGTAGTATCAAAATAAAAAAGCCTTAAAAAGCTTTTTTTATGCATTAATATCCTGATCAAAAATAACATAATCAATATTATCATTCCAAATTAAAATAGAGTTTCCTGTAGTAGAATCTTTAATTAAGGTGTAATCCTTTCCAGCTCCCTCAATAGTTCCCTTAAAGATAATATCCCTCCACTCATTAGAATGATCAAATGATACATAAAATGAAGCATTTTTACCCTGATGCATCATTAATATATTATCACTATAAGAAGCAGACATATCAGTTCTAGTTGGCATACTTCTAAAGTTATTTCCTTGATAATTAGAATACATATAATTACTATTCATATTTTCCATTCCTTTCTCTTACATTAAATCTTATGTAAAAGAAATAAAAATATCACTCAGCTTTTGTATTATCTAATTTACTATCAAAGACAGATTGTTCTACACTAGGTTCTGTTCCTTTTATAAAGTACATTAGCTTTTTCTTTGTTGCTCCCTCCTCTACTGCCTTACCAGAGATTGGATCTACTAAAACAGCAGAGACATTATCAGGTTTCTTATACCAATCATCTTTCTTTCCATCTTCATACGCTTCTATACTTTTATACCAAATATTTTGAGCATACTTTGCAACAACATTACTAATTGTTTTATTATCATCATATCCTAACCAAATAGAAGTAACAATATCTTTATTATATCCTATATACCACTCATCAGTATCAGTAGTACCGCTTTTTAAAGAATAAGTATGTTTTAATTTAGAAGCAAGACCTATCGCTGTAGGATAATTATAATCAATATAATCAGGATCATACGTTGCAGTTAACATATTATTTAAAATATATGCAATACTTGAATTTAATACTAAAGTTTTATCATTATCAGCCTTATATAATACTTTTCCATCTTTATCCTCTATCTTCTCAATTAAATGAGGTTTTATTCTATATCCCAAATTTGCAAATGCAGCATATCCTGCCGTCATTTCAATCATATTAATTTCATTAGTTCCCAAAGGTAAACTAGGTACATCCTCTAACTTAGCAGTAATCCCTACTCTTTTTGCAACATTTATCATAGCATCACTACCAAGAAATAAATTAGTTTTAACTGCATAAATATTATCAGAATAAGCAATAGCAGTAGACATAGAAATAGCCTTATTAGCATACTTATCATTATAATTTTTAGGAGAATAATCATCCCTTTCAGAAAAAGTAAAAGTAGTTTTCTCACTTGTAAAAGAACTACTAGTAGTAAATCCACTTTCTAATGCTGCATAATATAAATAAGGCTTCATTGTAGAACCAACTTGCCTTTTGGCTTTAACTGCCCTATTATATTGAGAACTGTTATAGTCACGCCCTCCTACTAATGCCACAATTTTTCCATTGACAGGATTCATCATAATTGCAGAAGCTTGTAATTGCTCTTCTTTAGCAAGTTCATCATTAATATTTTTTTCTAAAGTAGTTTGAGCATTTATATCTAAATTTGTATATATTTTTAATCCCTTAGTATCTGTATAAGAACTAGGGATATTTTTAATTGATTTTAACTCATTTAATACTGCATCCTGATAATACATTAAAGTACTAGAATCATTATCAGTCTTTTTTCCATAATAAGTAAGATTTTCATTATAAGCATTATCTGCCTCATTTTGAGTAATATACTTATTTTTAACCATTAAGTTTAAAATAGTTCTCTGTCTTTTTTTAGCAATCTCTTCATTAACTAATGGAGAATAATTACTGGGTGACTTTGGTATTCCAACCAACATACTAGCTTCCGCTAAACTTAAATCTTTAGCACTTTTATTAAAATAAAATTGACTAGCATTTTCAATACCATACATACCATGCCCATAGTTGATAGTATTTAAATATCCCTCTAAAATTTGTTTTTTACTATAATTAGCCTCTAATCTAATAGTATATAATGCTTCATTCCATTTTCTCTTCCAAGTTTTATCAAAATCTAAAAATAAATTCTTAGCATATTGCTGACTAATAGTAGAAGCTCCCTGACTTGCTTTTCTATTAATAATATTTACATAAGTTGCCTTTATAATTCTAAATATATCAAATCCTTTATGTTTATAAAAATTCTTATCCTCAGTAGATATAGTGGCATTAATAACACTCTTAGAAATATTATTTAAATCAATCCACTCTTTAGTACCACTTCCCTGAAAAAAAACTTTCTTACTACTATCATATAAAGTTAAACTATTAGCAGCCTTAATTTCAAGTTTAGGAGTAAGTTTTGCATATAAAAAAGCACTTAAACAAATAATTCCAACTCCTAAAATTAATATTAATAATAGATTTCTAATACATCGTAAATGCTTTTTCATATTATTCACCTTCTCTTTTAGTATTAAACAAATCTTTTAAATTATGTATCTATTTTAACTAAGTTATGTTATAATCTAATAGAAATTCAAGTTGGTGATTAAATGCAAAGATACAAGGTTTTAATTACAATTAATTCTGATAATGACAAAAAAAGTTTTACTCAAATAATTAATTATGATGAAGAAAAACAATATTTATATTATGTTGAAAATGATCCAGAAAAAACAGTAAATATATATGATTATAAAAAAAACACTCTAAAAAGAGATAATTCAAAAATATATTTAGAGTTAAATTTTATTAATAAAAAAATTACTAATAATAAATTACAACTAAAAGATTTAAACAATTATTTAGATATAGATATTTTTACTGAAAGTATTGAAGTTATTGATAAAAATATCACAATAAAATATTTATTAAATAATGAAAAATATTTATATAAATTAGAAATAATGGAGGAAGTAAAATGAGTATATTAAAAGATTTAAAAAGTTCTTTAAAAGAAATAGTAAAACAAGCAGGTTATGATTTAGAAGAAATAACATTTGTAGAATCATCACGTCCTGATTTAGGAGATTATCAAATAAATGATGCTATGCGTCTAGCCTCAATTTATCACACCTCACCACGAGAAATCGCTGAAAAAATAGTTGCTATTCTTAAAGAAGATCCTAGATTTACTAATATAAATATAGCAGGACCAGGCTTTATTAACCTAACATTAAGCACTTACTATTTACAAACATCATTAAACAGAATCTTAGACGATTTTTCTAGTAATATTGATAAAGAACAACCTAAAAAAATTATGATGGACTATGGTGGTGCAAATATTGCAAAAACACTTCACGTAGGACACTTACGTTCTGCTAATATTGGTGAAGCAATTAAAAGACTAGCCAGATATTTAGGGTTAGAAGTCATTAGTGATGTTCACTTTGGAGATATTGGAAGACAATCAGGTATGGTTATATCAGAAATAAAAAAAAGATACCCTACTCTAGATTATTTTAATCCGAACTTTACAGGAGATTATAATAAAATAGAATTCGAAATAACTCCAGAAGAATTAGGAGAAATATACCCTACTGCCTCTTTAGATGCAAAAAATAATGAAGAAAGAATGCAAGAAGTAGTAGAAATAACTAAAGAATTAGAAGAAAATAATCCAGCCTATCAAGCACTATGGAATAAAATAAAAGAAGTTTCAATAAAAGATATAAAGCAAGTATATAAAGATATTAATACATCATTTGACTTATATGAAGGAGAAAGCGACTGTTATCCATATATCCCAAAAATGATAAAGTATATGGAAGATAATAACTATCTAAGAGAAAGTCAAGAAGCAAAAGTAATAGATATAAAAGAAGAAACAGACAAATCCCCTATGCCACCTCTTGTTGTTATTAAATCAAATGGAGCTACATTATACGCCACTAGAGAACTTGCAACACTATATTCTAGAATAGAAAGATTTAATCCAGATGAAATATGGTATTTTGCAGACTTTAGACAATCATTATACTTTGAACAAGTATTTAGAGCAGCAAAAAAATCAAAACTAATACCAGAAAATACAAAATTAGGTTTCTATGGTTTTGGTACTATGAATGGTCCAGATGGAAAACCATTCAAAACAAGAGATGGTAATGTAATGAGTCTAAAAGAATTAATTCATTTACTAGAAAATGAAACCTTAACGCGTCTTAATAAAGACATTGTTTCAAAAGATAAACAAAAAGAAACATCAAAACAAATAGCAATAGCAGCCCTAAAATATGCAGATTTAATACCTTACCGTGAAACAGATTACATATTTGATCCTTCTAAATTTGTAAGTTTAGATGGAAAAACAGGACCATACTTATTATATTCAACTATTAGAATGAAATCCCTGTTAAATAAAGCTGAAGAGAAAAACTATTACATAACAAAATTAAAAAACAAAACAGATAGACAAGTTGCAATAACGTTATTAAAATTACCACAAGTATTAACAAGATGTTTAGAACAAAAATCATTAAATGAACTTACAGATTATATTTATAAATTAACTAGTAGTTACAATACTTTCTACAATGAATGTAAAATTTTAGTAGAGCCTGACAAAGCCCAAAAACTCTCATGGTTAGCATTAACAAAACTAGTATATAATACTAATATTCAAATTTTAAATATATTAGGAATTGATGTTCCAGAAAAAATGTAAAAAAAATAGTTGCATAAGTATACAAACTATGATATATATATTGTCGATGTTTTATATCAAATTTAATAAACAAGTTATCTATATATTACATATAATGACTTGAATGGAGGAAATTTAATGAGCATTGACAAAATGAAAAAAGAAGATTTAGAGTTACTTTCCAATAAGGATATAACAAATATAATTTTAGAAGAGAGTAAAAAGCCACTAAATACGGCTGATTTATATAAAAAAATAATAAAGCTATTAGATTTGCCTGAATCTACTTTTGAAGAAAAAATAGGGGATTACTATACAGCTTTAACTACTGATAAAAGATTTATATTATTAGATGATGGTACATGGGATTTGAGAAACCGTCATACATCAGACAAAGTATTAAAAACAGCTATTAGTGAAGAAGATGATGAAGATGATGAATCACCAGTAGATGAAGATGAAATCTTAAATGAAGAAATAGAAGATGATTATTCTGATGAGGCAACATATGATGATAATGATGAAGATTTAAAAGATTTAGTAGTTTTAGATGAAGACGAAATGGATCTAGAAAGATAGTAATATGACTTTTCATATTACTTTTTCTTTATTTTCAAAACTAAAATACTATGATATAATAACTAATATTAAAAAGGAGAGATCATAATGTTTGAACACTTAGAACAAATAGAACAACATTATAATGAAATAACTGAAGAATTAACAAAACCAGAAGTTTTAAATGATATTAAAAAAACTAGAGAACTATCTAAAGAATTAAGTGAATTAGAAGATGTAGTATCATGTTTTAAAGAATATAAAAAAGTATTAGAAAACTTAGAAGATACTAAAGAAATGCTAAAAGATCCTGATTTAGGAGACATGGCAAAAGAAGAACTACAAGTATTAGAAGAAAATAAAAATAAATATGAAAAAGAACTAGAAATACTACTAATTCCTAAAGATCCTAATGATAATAAAAATGTTATAGTAGAAATAAGAGGAGCCGCAGGAGGAGATGAAGCTAATATATTCGCTGGAGATCTATTTAGAATGTATACAAGATACGCAGAGAAAAAAGGCTTTAAATATGAAGTATATAACTCTGTAGATGGTGATGCTGGAGGATATAGTCAAATAGAATTTATGATAAAAGGAGAAGGGGCCTATAGTAAATTTAAATACGAAAGCGGATCACATAGAGTACAAAGAGTTCCAACAACAGAATCAAATGGTCGTCTTCAAACATCAACAGCAACAGTATTAGTAATGCCTGAAGCAGAAGAAGTTGATATTGAAATTAAACAATCAGATTTAAGAATAGATATTTATCGTTCATCAGGATGTGGAGGACAAGGAGTAAATACAACAGATTCTGCAGTAAGAATAACCCATTTACCTACTAACACTGTTGTAACTTGCCAAAACGAAAGAAGTCAAATTCAAAATAAAGAACAAGCTATGAAAGTTTTAAAAGCAAGACTTTATGAATTAGAAAGAGAACGTTTAGAAACAGAAGAGGGTAATGCTAGAAGAAGTAAAATAGGAACAGGCGATAGAGCCGAAAAAATCCGTACTTACAATTATCCACAAAATAGAGTTACAGATCATCGTATCGGTTATACTACTAAAAACCTAGATAGAGTTATGGATGGCGACTTAGATGGTATTATAGAATCATTACAAAAAGAAGATCAAGCAAGAAAACTAGCAGGAGAAGAATAGTTTTAATGAGAGTAGAAGACCTATTAGTTTATGGTAAAAAATACTGCCATTCAGATATTTCCAAAATTCTTCTAGGAGATTTATTAAATCTAAATCCATTAGAACTATTAATACACTTAGATGAAGAAGTTTCAGAAGAAAAAGCACTTATATATAAAGAAGAAGTAAAAGCAATAAAAGAAAACAAACCATTACAATACGTTTTAGGATATACTAATTTTTATGGAAATAAATTTATAGTAAATGAAAAAGTATTAATTCCAAGATTTGAAACAGAAGAACTAGTAGAGAATACAATAAACTACATAAAAGAATACTTTAATATCCCAGTAAACATAATAGATTTAGGATGTGGAAGTGGTGTTATAGGTTTAACCCTAAAACAAAAAATAAAAGACTCGGACGTAACACTATTAGATATATCAGAAGATGCTCTAAAAGTAGCACAAGAAAACAGTAAACAATTAAATTTACCAGTTAAATTTATTAAAAATAATATGTTAGAGAATTTAAATGAAAAATATGATGTAATAATAAGTAATCCTCCATATATAAAAACTAATGAAGAAATAGAGGAAATAGTAAAAAATAATGAACCACATCTAGCATTATATGCAGGAGAAGATGGCCTAGACTATTACAGAAGTATAATAAATAATATTCAAAATAATTTAAAAGAAAAATATCTAATCGCATTCGAGATAGGGTATGAACAAAAAGATCCTATTGTTAAATTATTAAATGAAAAATTAAACGACATTACAATTATTACTAAAAAAGATATGCAAGATAGAAACAGAATGATATTTGTTCTTTCAAATAGTTTAATAAAGTCGAAAAAAGATAGTTAAAAACTGTATAATAAAAACCAAATCACCCTTTATAAATATGAAAGGTGATTTTTAAATGAAAAAAGCAATAATTATTTTAAGTATAATAACAGGAATATTTGTAACAAATGACTTAACAAAAGAAAAGGTAGTTATACCAAAAGAATCTATAAGATTTAGAGTAATTGCAAACTCTAATACAGAAGCTGATCAAGCATTAAAAATTAAGGTAAGAAACTCTTTAGATAAAGATCTAGAAAAGATATTAGAAAATCAAAATAATATTCAAAAAGCTAAACAGTCTATCAAAAATAATTTACCATTATTAGAACAAACAATAAAAAATACCCTAAAAGAAAATAATTCTAATATTAAATATACCATCAATTATGGAAATAATTACTTTCCTAGTAAATCATATAAAGGAGTAGTATATAACGCTGGTAATTATGAATCATTAGTAGTAAAACTAGGAAAAGCAGAAGGAAATAACTTCTGGTGTGTATTATTTCCACCACTATGCTTAGTAGATGAAAATACAACAGATACAGAATATCATATTCTAGTAAAAGACCTCTTGAAAAAATATTTTTAGAATAAAAATAAACAAACTTAATAAATTATATTAGGTGAGCAAATGAATACAATAATAACAGACTTCCTAATAGCAATAGCACTTAGTATGGATGCCTTTTCTATATCAATTTGTATGGCAACAAGTAATTTACTAAATAAAAGAAAAATGATAATATTTCCAATAATAGTAGGAATACTACACTTTTTAATGCCTCTACTAGGAAACTACCTAGGTACTTTAATATCATTTAATTTAGAAAAAATAGCAGATTACATATTAGGAGCAATATTTTTAATATTAAGTATAGAATTAATAACATCAAAAGAAAAAGAAAATTATTTAAAAATAAATTATATATATTTACTATTAATAGCACTAACAGTAAGTATAGATAGTTTTACTATAGGATTAGGTCTTTCTTTAACTGATGAATATACAATAACAGCAAGTATAATATTCTCAGTTATAAGTGCCTTATTTACAGTTATAGGATTAACTATAGGAAAATATTTAAATAGAAAAATAGAAAACAAAGCCAATATTATAGGAAGTATATTATTATTTTTATTATCTTTAAAATATTTTTTTAAATTTTGATTATACTATAAATGGTGAACAAAATGAATCATAAAAAAATACTTAATGAATATTTAAAAGGTACAGAATATTATAAAAGGCTTTTAAAGTTTACAAAAAAGGACAAACATAGATAATTATTTTATCTATGTTTTTGTTGATGATAAAAATAAAATGTTGTATACTTTAGTTGTCTAATAATAGGAGGAAGTATGAGAGTGTCAATCAAATGTTCTAGTGGGGGGGGGTCACTTTAGTAGAACAATAAATATATTTAAGAAAAATGGGCAACTTTATAGGAGTATATAAATACAGTACAGCAACATCAACAAAATGTATCACAGGTAATGAATCAACATGTGTAAAATCAACATGCTATAAAACAAAAACAAGTGGCAGTTGTCCTGTGGGAACAATCATAAAGTACAAAGTAAACGATTCAGATATAGTGACTTTTCATGTAATGTATGATACTGGATCTACTATGACAATGCAAAGTCAAAAAAATATTTTGTATGGTACAAGATGGTATCAATCAGATCCTACTAATGGATTTTCTAACACAACTGGTCCGATTGTAGCATTACCAGCACTAGAAAGTGCAACCGCAGGCTGGACTAATGTAAATAACCAAACATATACAATGGGTACAACAACTTTCAAAACTAATGCCTACACTGGTTGTAGTACATATAGTTCATGTGCGACCAACACTTATACATTAGCATCAAGAACAGCAAAGGCCAGAATGATAACAATACAAGAAGCAAAATATTTAGGATGTACAGCTACTGATAAATCATGTCCAATCTGGATGAATAATTATTTACCACAATCCACAAGTTATGGAGGAACAATAAATGATACAACAGATAGAAACACTGGTTACTGGACTATGAATGCTTATCCTTCAAATATTTATTATGCGTGGTTTGTTTCTTCCCATGGAAGTGTCCAAAATTATGATGCTTATGCTCCATTTGGTATAAGAGCAGTAGTAGTCGTTTCTAAATAATAGTTAACAAATATAACTATTTTTTTTTGCTTTCTTGACAAAGAGCAATATCTTTAATATGATACTTATAGAAATTAAAAACAACTTTTTAAGTATAAAAATAATACAATATTTAATATTGCAGAAAAAATGAACTAAAAAAGACAATTTTAATACAATATAATGATGGAGGATTACATGAAGATACTAGAAATAACAGGAGGAGAAAAACTTAGCGGATCTATAAGAGTAAGTGGTGCCAAAAATAGTGCAGTAGCTTTAATTCCGGCTGCAATTTTAGCAGATGAAACAGTTACTATATGCAACATACCAGAAATAACTGATACAGATAATTTATGCGAAATTTTAAACCATTTAGGAGTAACAACAAAAAGAGCTAGTGAAAGTATAATAATAAATTCATCTAACATGCATAATAATGAAATAGATGAGGAATTTTCTAAAAAATTGCGTGCTTCATATTATTTTATGGGTGCCCTTTTAGGAAAATATAAAAAGGCTGTAATGTATTTTCCGGGAGGTTGTTCTATTGGAGCAAGACCTATAGATTTACATTTAAAAGGATTTGAAGCTTTAGGAGCAACAGTAAAGGTAGAAGATAATAAATATACAGTAGAAGCAGAAAGACTAATTGGTTGTCCTATATATTTAGATTTTGCATCAGTTGGTGCTACTATAAATATAATGCTAGCAGCAGTCTTAGCAGAAGGTAAAACAACAATAGATAATGCAGCAAAAGAACCAGAAATAGTAAATATAGCAACATTTTTAAATAATATGGGAGCTCATATCACAGGAGCAGGTACTTCTACAATAAAAATTGAAGGAGTAAAACATTTACATGGCTGCTTTCATGAAGTAATCCCTGATAGAATAGAAGCAGGAACTTATGTTATTATAGGAGCCTTATGTGGTGATCAGTTAAAAATAGATAATATTATTCCAGAACATCTAGAATCTTTAATATCAAAACTTCAAGAAATTGGTGCTCAAATGGAAATTGGATCAGATTATATAACTATAACAAGAGGAGAAAAATATAAAGCAACAAACATTAAAACAGCTCCATATCCGGGATTTCCAACAGATTTACAACAACCTTTTTCAACATTACTAACTCAATGTGAAGGAAAAAGTAAAGTTGAAGAAACAATCTGGGAAAATAGATTTATGCATGTACCATATTTATGTCAAATGGGAGCAGATATTATTGTTAAAAATCAAACAGCTACAATAATTGGTTCAACAAAACTAAAGGGAAAAGAAGTAGTAGCAACAGACTTACGTGCAGGAGCTGCCATGGTTGCAGCAGCCTTAATCGCAGAAAATAAAACAATGATAACCAATGTTGAACATATTTTAAGAGGTTATGAAAATATAGTAGAAAAATTAACTCAAGTAGGTGCTAAAATAAAGAGTCGAGAAATATAAATATACAAAAGACTCTTTTTCTTTTTGGAGGAATATATGAAAAAGCACCTAAAATTAATAATTTTTATAATTACAATTATATCTATTTACCTTATTTATACATTAACAAATAAAAATAATTTAATTTATGTATCAATAGGAGATTCTCTATCATTAGGAGAAAACTCTTATGGTGCCACAAACTATGGTTATAGTGACTACTTTAAAGATTATTTACAAAAAAACGAACTACTATCAGGATATAATAAAACATTCACAGATAAAACAAAAACTATAAATGATATCTATAAAGATCTTCTAACAGACAAAAAAACACTAATTGAAAACAACTCATATAATTTAAAAAGACTACTAAGAGAAGCCCATATAGTTACCATGTCCATAGGATTAAATGATCTAATATTCGAATATAATATTAATCAAAAACCACTTACAATATATGAAGAAGATAGAATTGTAACAAAAGTATTTGATAATTACCAAAATTTAATTCAAGAAATAAAAAAATATTATAAATATCCAATATATATAATAGGCTATTATGAAAATAATACAAAATACGATAATTTAATAAAAAAATTAAATGCTAAATATAAAAAATATTCCCAAAAAAATAATGATATCTATATAGATACAACTTTTATATCTAAAAATAATATATATTTTGATAATCCTAATTCCTATTATCCTAATAATTTAGCATATAAAGAAATATCTAAAAAAATAATTAGACTATATCAAAAAAATTAATTATAATATAGATAAAAAAGGAGATAATATGGATACAGTAGTAAAAACATTAGATAATGAACTATATCAAGTCGAATATAATAAATTTAAAGATATTTCAAAGATAAATAGAGATCATTCGATTTATTTAAAAGAAAATCCTATCTCTGATATTGATATTGTTGAAGTAATAGATACAAATAACGATAAAAAGAATTTAAAAAGCAATTATATTATAGATAAAAATGCATCTATATCACTATTAATGGAAGAAATAGATCTTTATTGTGATATTTACCAGTTACCACCAATAAATATTTCACAAAAAGAATGGAATATTCTTTTTAACACAATATATGAAATGACTATAGAGATAAAAAGAGAAAAAGACTATTATAAATTTTTAAATATAATTAATAATTATACATTAGCAGAAGCATTAGTAGAAAATAGTGAAATAATTATATTAGAAGACTATGTAAAATCGCTTAATTATCTAAAAAAATACAATATATTAGATCAAATACTAGAAAAAACAGCAAATAAAATAACAAAATATATAGATAAAAATAAAATAATTGTTTTAAAAAGGACTTTTTAGCTTGCAAAATAAAACAAAACTTGTTATACTAATAACGCTATTAATTACTATGATTAATATTTAATCATGGCGGAAGGAGAGATAAAAATGAAAGCAGGAATCCATCCAGAATACAAAGAAAGTAAAGTAACTTGTGCATGTGGAGAAACTTTCACAACAAGAAGCACAAAGGATGAAATAACAGTAGAAGTTTGTTCTAAATGTCATCCATTCTATACTGGAAAACAAAACAGAGCATCACGTGCAGGACGTGTTGACAAATTTAATAAAAAATATGGATTTGATAAAAAAGAAACTGCTTAATGCAGTTTTTTCTTTTTCCACAATTTTTGTGGAAAAAATAAAATTTAGTTATGATATACTATATTTAAGAAATAATTAAAGGAGAATGATAACATGAAAATAGGAATTGCAAGTGATCATAGAGGTTATGAACTAAAACAAAATATAATTAATAAATTAACAGAATATGAAATAATAGATTATGGAACATATTCCACAGAATCTGTGGATTATCCTGATTATGCCTTTAAATTAGGTGAAAAAGTAGCAAAACATGAAGTTGAATTTGGTATAGCTATATGTGGAAGTGGAATAGGAATATCTATTGCTTGCAATAAAGTTAAAGGAATCAGATGTGCAAAGATATCATCAAAAGAAGAAGCATACTATACAAGAAATGATAATGATTCAAATATAATTGCTTTCTCATCAAATACAACATTAGAAGATGCCATAACATATATAAAAACATTTATAGAAACACCATTTTCAAATATAGAAAGACATCAAAAAAGAATAAATAAAATAACAAAATATGAGGAAAATAACTATGAGTGTTAAATCAATTATATATATACTAGTATCAATTTTAGTAATTTGGGCATTAGATTCCGTAAATATTACAAAAATTTTTAAAAAAAATAAAGAATTACAAGCAAAAGTACTATACTTATTATTAGCATTAGCACTTATATATTTAATAACCAATTTTATCTGGGACTTCTTTTTAGTAACAAAAATTTATTAAATTAGTATAAAATTTTAATTTCTGTAAAAACTCTTAATGAGGTGGAAAAATGAAAAAGAAATTAAAATTAAAATCCTATGTTTTACCAAGCTTATATGTATGCCTTTTTGTTGCAACCTTTTATATTACTCTAGTAGTTTCAAATATGTTAACTAAAAAAACTCCAATTCAAGAAAATAAAACTCAAAATATAGATTATGTATCAGAAACTATTTTAGATAACGAACAACCAGTAATTAATGAAACACTTAAAATGCAAAAACCATATACAAATGAAAGTGTTACTATAGGTAAATACTTCTATGATTATCAAGGTGAAAGTGATAAGCAAGAAAACTCTATAACATATCACGATAATACATATATTCAAAACTCTGGAGTTGACTATATTTTAGAAGAAAGTTTTGATGTAGTAAGTATTTTATCAGGAACAGTAACATCAGTAACAACAGATGACCTATTAGGAAAAGTAGTAGAAATAAAACATGATAATAACTATGTAAGTGTTTATCAAAGTTTAAGTACAGTAAATGTAAAAAAGGGTGATACAGTAACACAGGGACAAGTAATAGGAAAAAGTGGTACAAATGAAATTGACAAAGATATGGGAAACCATTTACATTTTGAACTTTATATAAAAGGTCAAGTTGTAGATCCAACACTATATTTAGACAAAGAAATTTCAACAACTAATGATACAACTACTGACAATACTACAAAAAAAGAAGGAGAGTAATCTTCTTTTTTCATAAAATGAACTTAACGTTTATATACTTAAGTAAGGAGAAAATTTTATGAATAAGATGATTGCAAGAAGAGTTATAGAAGAAGCTAATATAATAATAAATACTGAAATAACTTTAAGGGAGTTAGCAAAACACCTTGGAGTTAGTAAAAGTACAATACATAAAGATATGCAAGAAAGATTAATCCAACTAGATAAAGGTCTATATAATAATGTAAAAAAAGTCTTTAAAAAACACTTAGATACAAGATATTATCTAGGTGGAGAATCAACTAGAAAAAAATATCAAAAAACATTATAAATTTTTGGTTATTTATGGTAAAATAATATACGTTGTGAAAGGATGTGATAAAAGTGTTAGCGAAAGATATTGGAATAGATTTAGGAACAGCTAATGTATTAATCTACATAAAGGGAGAAGGAATAGTTTTAAATGAACCAAGTATTGTAGCAATAGATACAGAAAATAAAAAAGTAATAGCTGTTGGAAAAGAAGCAAGTGAAATGTTTGGAAGAACACCAGAACATGTAAAAGCTATTAAGCCAATGAAAGATGGTGTAATAGCAGATTTTGAAGTAACAGAAATAATGCTAAACACTTTTATAAGAAAAATAAAAGCAAGGACACTTTTTACTAGACCAAGAATACTTATATGTTGTCCAACAAATATTACTCCAGTTGAAAAAAATGCTATAAAAGAAGCTGCAGAAAGAACAGGAGCAAGAAAGGTATATATAGAAGAAGAACCAAAAGTAGCTGCAATAGGAGCAGGAATGGATATTTCAAAACCTAGTGCAAATATGGTAATTGATATTGGTGGAGGAACAACAGATATAGCAATTCTTTCCATGAATGATATGGTAACATCAGCATCAGTTAGAATAGCAGGAAACTTATTTGATCAGGATATTATAAAATATATAAAAGATAAATATAAATTATTAATAGGAGAAAAAACAGCAGAAGATATAAAAATAAACTTTGCCAATGTATATAATCCAGATGAAAAATTAGAATTAGAAGTAAGAGGAAGAAACCTAATTACAGGACTTCCACATACAGTAACAATTACTCAGGATGAAACAAAAGAAGCTTTAGATGAAAGTATAAATAAAATTATTAAAGCAACAACAAATGTTTTAGAGCAAGCACCACCAGAACTATCAGCTGATATTGTTGATAGAGGAATTGTTATGACCGGAGGAGGAGCATTACTTACAGGACTAACAGATCTAATTAAAGAACAATTAAATGTACCTACGTTAATAGCAGACTCTCCCCTTACCTGTGTAGCAGAAGGAACAGGAGTACTTTTAAACAATATAAAACTTTTAGAAGAAGACAACAGTTAATTAAATCTTCTTTTTTTTTATAACAAATTATAGTATAATCAATTTAAGAAAAGAGGAGTATTATGAATCAGGAAATAATAACGAGTTTGAAAATAGTCATAACTACCTTTATATGTTCTGCTCTGATTATGCCACTTATGAAAAAGGTTGCGACTCATGTTGGTGCTATAGACGTTCCTAGATCCGAAGAAGGTAATAGACATATCCATAAAAAAGCTACTCCAAAATTTGGAGGTTTAGGCATATTTCTAAGCTTTTTAATAGGATATATGATTTTTGGAAGTCAAAGCATTCAGATGAATTCAATTTTAATAGGAAGTTTTATAGTAATATTAACGAGTATAACCGATGATATAAAACCAATAAAAGCTACCTATAAATTTTTAGGACATTTAATTGCTGCATGTGTTCTAGTCTTTTATGGAAAAATAACCCTAAACGATGTTACCGCATTTGGTTTTTCATTAGACTTTGGAATTTGGGCATATCCAATAACCCTATTATTTATAGTAGCATGCACTAATATTATTAATTTAATAGATGGACTAGATGGATTAAGTGGAGGTATTTGTTCAATATTTTTCCTAACGATTGGAATAATAGGACTATATCAAGGCCGTGCAGGAAGTTTAGTAATGGTATTAACCTTTGTAATGTTAGGTTCAACATTAGGCTTTTTATTTCATAATTTTTATCCAGCCACAATCTTTGCAGGAGACTCCGCCACATTTATGGGATTTATTATTGCAGTAATTTCAATATTAGAATTTAAAGGACCAGCATTAACATCATTCTTTGTACCAATAATAATTTTAGCAATCCCAATTCTTGATACATTCTTTGCAATAATAAGAAGAACATTAAAAGGAAAACCAATTTTTTCAGCAGATAAACAACATTTACACCATCAACTATTAGGAATGAACTTCTCACAAAGAACAACAGTTATAATAATCTATATAATAGATATATTATTCTCATTAGCAACAATACTTTATACAGTTAAAGATCCTCAACTAGGAAGTACTTTATATATTATTTTATTTTTAATAATAGTTTGGTTCGTATTTCATACGAGTATTATTTCAGATAAAACCCCACAATTAACAGAAAAAATAGTAGAAAAAATTAAAATGCCTAAAAAGCCACAGAAAAAGGTTAAAAAGAAGAAAAAATTACAAAAAAAGTAATTTTTTTTTTGTTGATTTTTAACACAAAATTGGAAAATTATGGTAAAATATTAAACTTATATGGGAGGTGAGGTAAAATGATTGATTTTGTAATCTGTGATGATAATAAAGAATTCACAATATTACTAAGAAAAAAAGTAAAACAATTTATGAGTAAATATCCAGAATTAGAATGTCAATATCATATTTTCTCTGGATATGGTAAAGAGTTTGAAAGAATAGTAGAATCTGAAAATACTTTTAAAGTATACTTTCTAGATATAGAAACTAAAAGAGGTTCTGGATTAGATGCAACCAGAATGATCAGAGAAAAGTATGACGATTGGAACTCTATAATTATGATTGTAACATCACATGAAGAGTTCAGATATGAAGCATTAAGTAACAGATTATATTTATTTGATTTTCTAAATAAATTGAACAACTTTGACTCCAACTTAGAAGAAGACTTAAAGAACGTCTTAAAACAATATACCAGAAATAGTAAAAGTATTACTTTAGAATACGATAGAGCAATTCATAGAGTAGAACTAAGAGATATTATTTATGTAGAAAAACAAATAGATAGTAAGAAATGCATTGTAGTAACCACTTATGGTATCAAATATGTACAATGTTCATTAAATGATATTTACAATCAACTAGATGGAGATTTCATGAAAGCAAGTAGAAGTCTAATAGTAAATATCAAAAAGATAAGAGAATATAACTCAAAGACAAATACCATTTACTTTGTAAATGAATACAAATCTAACCTAGTATCAAGAGAAAGCAAGAAGGAGTTGATGAATCGTGTTAGAAATAATAACTAAAACATTTTGTTTTGTATTAATTACAATATTATACTTCTGTATAATGAAAGGAACTCTTAATTCAAATGTAAAAATATTAAGTAAAAGAAATTTCTTATTGCTGTTTATATTAATTATCATCGTCGCTGTATCATATACAACAGAATATTCTATACAAGCTGTAATCGTAAGAGTTATAGCAAATATTATAGTATTCAAATTAATATTTGATGAGTCAATATATAAAACTACAGTTATATTAACATTAGCTATGATTATAAATATATTAGGAGATATTATAAACTCTGCTATAATAATGAATTTTTATACATTAGAAGAAGTTAGAAGTCTTCCTATCGCTATGTTAATATCTAATGTTATGACAGTGTTATATTCATACATTATTTTTAGAATTAAATTTGTATCAGATAAACTAAAATTAGTAGCAAAAAATTTAAATGATAACAACATAGTTTCATCTATAATAATTTGCGCATCTATTTTTATTTTAGCAATATGTACTTTAGCAAATTTAGGTGACATTTTTACACTTAATATGTCATATTTTATAAATGTTTTAATAGTAATCGTTTTTGTAATAGTATTATTAATATTTTTTGTTGACAATAATAAATATCAAAATTTAGTAAACCAATATGATTCACTATTTAAATATATTCAAACATTTGAAAGTAGTATGGATAAAATTAATTTAAGTAACCATGAGTTCAAGAATGAGTTAATAATGTTAAAAAGTTACATTAAAGATGATCAAAAAGAAAAATCATTAAATATAATAAATGACATAATTGCTGAGAATAAGAAGCAAGATAGTGCAATTTTAACTAGTTTGAAAAATTTACCAAAAGGTGGTATTAAAGGTTTATTATATTATAAAATTATTGTAGCAATGGATAATAAATTAAAAGTCAGTCTAGATGTAAGTTCAACTATTAAAGGAAAACTAAACAACTTAGATATAGAACAATCAAAATTAATTTGTAATTTAATAGGAATATATTTGGATAATGCGATAGAGGCATCACATGAAAGTGGTAAAAAATTAATTGGTATAGAAATATACACATTAGAAGATAAAGTTGAATTTGTTTTTTCTAATACCTTCAAAGATCAAGAAATAGATTTAGACAAGGTAGATAAAAATGGATATACAACAAAAGGAAAGAATCATGGAAGAGGTCGCTATTTAGCAAAGAGATTAATTGAAAAAAATGATTGGATTTCCTCTGAAACCAAAATAATGAACAACCTATATATTCAAAAGATTATAATAGATAAAAACAAATTAATTAAAAGTGAAGAAAAAACAAAATAACAATATAAAAATACTATTGGCATAATTAACCAATAGTATTTTTATAACATCAATTATATTTATAATAAGATGAATAACATTTTAATCAATAAGTGATTCTAATGGCTGAGGTTCATCTGTTAAAAACATTACACACCCCATATTAGCACTTCCAACTATAAGCATTGCAACCATTGCTATAAGTCTTGTTAATATCTTCATACTACCAACATCCCTTCCTATAAATTTACTAAATATCATATTTAATTGATATTAAGCCATTTTTTCTTTTATAATTTACATAATTCTTATATGGCTGTTTGAAAACCTTATAAGTTATGGGACTAACCATTACATCTTCCAAGACCACAGCATCGGTTAATAGAAGTGAAAATCTATATTCATTTAAAAATAATGCAATAATAGTAAAAATTGTTGCTGTTGATACGGTAATAATTTTTCTAATGACTCTCTTTCTTTTATTAGGAAGAGGTCTTTTTATTGTGTCAGCGGGTGCATAAAAGAAAAGATATATAGTACCAAGTATTCCCGTTATAAATAAGACATTTTTATTAATATATAAATTTAATAGTAAAAACGGAAACATTACAAATGATAAAATGGAAACAAGTAAACACTCCCAACTTTTCTTTGCATGAAATCCAAATCCAGTAAATCTAACTATATTAAATAATAATAATAAGATTAGCATTTCTTTAAAGATTCCAAATATAAAAGCTAATACAAATATAATAGCTGTTTTAGTGGTTGTTAAGTAAAGTCCCTCGAGTCCATATCTCAATTTCAACGTATCACCTTCATTGATTTTTTGATATTTGGCTATTAAATTAATAGCTCCATCCAAGAACTTCTCTTTCATACTACCTACCTCACGAAAGTGATTATATCAGAAAAAAAAGTCGATATTTTTATATTGCTTTTTTAAATAAATTAAGGGTATGAAATTGAAAAAATTCTAAAAATTCGGTAAAAAAAATGCCAAAAATGCCCTGAAAATTACAATTCGAGGAAATAGGGTTCAAATAACCTAAAAGTTTGGTAAACTGAAATAGCGCACAAACAAAAAAATAGTTTAGTTAACTAAGCAAAAAGAAGTGAAGGTGAGGTGTATGTATGATTGGACGTGTTAAGTGGTTCAATAATGAAAAAGGGTATGGCTTTATTGAGTATAAGGAAGATGAAGATATCTTTGTTCATTATTCAGCTATTAATTCTGAAGGGTATAGATCTTTAACAGAAGGTCAGTATGTAGAATTTAAACTAATAAACACAGACAAAGGGTTTCAAGCATTGGACGTTAATCTTGTAAAAGAACCAACTATTGCAAAATAGTGGTTTTTTTTCTGGAAAAATGTTATAATACAAGTGAGGAGGATGATGATATGGAAATAATTATTAGAGGCGATAAAATCAAAGTTACAGATTCTATGAAAAGCTACATACAAGAGAAAATAGGAAAGCTAGAAAAATATCTAGAAAATAGTGAATCAGTTCGCGCTACTGTTGTAGTAAAAATCAGAAATATTGATCAAATCGTAGAAATTACAATCCCATTAAAATCTCTTATTTTAAGATCAGAAGAAACACAAGATGACTTCTATAAAGCAATAGATAAAGCCGTTGATAAGTTAGAAAGACAAATTAGAAAAAATAAAACTAAAATTTCTAAACAAAATAAAATTGATAAAGACTTTTTAATTGATGAAATAGAAGAAGATGAAGAAACTAAAGATAACATAGTAAAAAGAAAAACTGTTTCTATGAAACCAATGAATGAAGAGGAAGCAATATTACAAATGGAACTCCTTGACCATGAATTTTATATGTATATTGATAGCGATACTAATAAGGCATCAGTAGTTTATAAAAGAAAAAATGGTGACTATGGAGTAATAACTTCAGAATAAAAGAAAAAATTCCAAGAAGCCCTTTATTTAGGACTTCTTTTTTGATAAAATAAATAGTTAGGGAGAGATATAAATGAAAATATTAAGAAAATTATTCGATCATGAGTATAAAGAACTAAAAAGATTCTCAAAAATAGCAGATCAAGTTATGGAACTTGATGAAGAAATGCAAAAACTTACTGATACGGAATTAAAAGCTAAAACAGAAGAGTTTAAAGAAGCTTTAAAAAATGGAAAAACATTAGATGACATTTTAGTTGAAGCCTTTGCTGTAGCACGTGAAGCAAGTTACAGAGTAATAGGTGAAAAACCATTCTACGTTCAAATACTAGGTGCTTGTGCTATCCATTACGGAAATATTTCTGAAATGAAAACAGGTGAAGGTAAAACATTAACAAGTGTACTACCTGCCTATTTAAATGCTTTAACAGGAAAAGGTGTTCATATAATAACAGTAAATGAATATCTTGCTAGTCGTGATGCTAATTGGATGGGTGGAATTCATAGATTCTTAGGATTAACAGTAGGAGTAAACTTAAGAGAATTAACAACAAAAGAAAAGAAGGAACAATATAATTGTGATATTCTTTATTCTACAAACAATGAAATAGGATTTGACTATCTAAGAGATAATATGGTAGTTAACAAGGAAGATCGTGTTCAAAGACCATTAAACTTTGCCATAATTGATGAAGTTGATTCAGTTTTAATAGATGAAGCACGTACACCATTAATTATTTCCGGCGGTCAAATGAATAGTGCCAACTTATATATAGATGCAGATCGATTTGTAAAATCATTAAAAAAAGAAGAAGACTTCATTTACGATGAAAAAACAAAAAGTGTTAACCTTAATGATCAAGGAAGTGAAAAGGCTGAGAAGACTTTTCATATAAAAAATCTTTACGATATAGATAATGCAACATTATTACATTATATAAATCAAGCTTTAAGAGCAAATTATGCTATGAGTGCTGATGTTGATTATGTTGTAAAAGACGGCGAAATAGTAATAGTAGATCAATTCACAGGTCGTCTTATGAAGGGTCGTGCTTATAGTGATGGACTTCATCAAGCTATTGAAGCAAAAGAAGGAGTTACTATAAATGAGGAAACAAAAACTCTAGCTCAAATTACTTTCCAAAATTTATTTAGAATGTATAAAAAATTATCTGGTATGACTGGTACAGCAAAAACAGAAGAAGAAGAATTTAGAAATATTTACAACATGTATGTAATTGAAATACCTACAAATAAAGAAGTTATCAGAATAGATGCTCCAGATTTGGTATATGCTAGTAAAGCTGCTAAATATAAAGCTATTATTAAATTTGTTAAAGAAAGATATGAAAAAGGACAACCAGTTCTTATCGGAACTATCGCAATAGAAACAAGTGAATTAATTAGTAGTATGTTAAAACAAGCCCATATACCACATGAAGTTTTAAACGCTAAAAACCATGAAAGAGAAGCTGAAATTATATCAAAAATAGGTCTACATAAATCAGTAACTATTGCAACAAACATGGCAGGACGTGGAACTGATATTAAATTATCTGATGAAATAAGAGAATTAGGTGGATTATGTGTTGTCGGAACAGAAAGACATGAATCACGTCGTATTGATAATCAGTTAAGAGGACGTTCAGGACGTCAAGGAGATCCGGGATATACTCAATTCTTTGTTTCAATGGAAGATGATTTGATGGTTCGTTTTGGTTCTGATAGAATTAAAACAATGATGGAAAGCATGGGTATTGGTGAACAAGCTATTAGAAGTAGAACTATAACAAACTCTATAGGAACTGCCCAAGCAAGAGTAGAAGGAAACAACTTTGATATTCGTAAACAACTATTACAATACGATGATGTAATAAATAATCAAAGAGAAATAATTTACGAAAGAAGAAATAATATTCTAGATAGTGAATCTATTCATACAGAAACATTAGATACATTTAGACATCACATTGAAGATTTAATAAACTCACATTATGTAATAGATAATGAAATAAACGATGACGATATAGATGAAATAACAGAATTTGCAAATGAAAATTTATTAAAAAAGGATATTAAAAAATCATCATTAAAATCATTAGATAAAGATGAAATTATCGATAAAATATATAAATTAGTAGTAAATGAATATGAAGAAAAAATAGGTGATATACCAGATGAAGTAAAAGATGAATTTGAAAAAGCCATAACACTTCAAGTAATTGATAATTATTGGATGGAACACATTAATACAATGGCTCATTTAAGAGAAGGAATTTATCTAAGAGGTTATGGCCAAGAAGATCCTTTACACGCCTATACAATGGAAGGATTTCAAATGTTTGATTCAATGCTTCAAAAAATCGATAAAGACATTACTGTATTTTTACTAAAAGCAGAAATAAGAAAAAATATAGAAAGAAAAGAAATTAAAAAAGATAAAATGATGACTAATGAAGATAAAGAAACAACATTAAAGAAGAAACCAAAAAAGGTAAAAAAAGTAGGTCGCAATGAGTTGTGTCCTTGTGGCAGTGGCAAAAAGTACAAAAACTGTTGTGGCAAATAACCTCGCAAATCCTTATAAAATAAGGAATTGTTAAAAAAAGAAAAAATAATAAATTTGTCCACAGATGACAATTTGTCCACGATTTGTCCACATAGCATAAATAACGTGGACAGAATCGTGGAACCCCCCCATAAAAATCAATAAAAAATCTACGTGGACAATTATTGTGGACATAGTTATATAAAATGTCAGCATTCGAAATGCTGGCATTTTTCCGTTTCATTAAGTTTTATAATGAAGGAGAGATAACTATGGTAAGCGTAAGAAAACTTGGAAAGGTATATGAATACCGATTTGAAATTGCTTTAACTAACATTGGCAAAATATCTTATGAAGTATTAGAAGGATTAAATTATCGTGCTGCAAGACTGGCACAGATTCCTGATGAACAATATCGTGAAATGTTTAGAAAATATGCTTCTAGTAAAACAAAAACACCACAAGAAACCGAAATGCTATTAGATAGAATTGTTGAAGGAAAAAATCAATAACAAAAAAAGTAGATTTATTGAAGCAAGATATGTATCAAAAATCTAGTGGCAAAGTGAAAGGAACTAATGAATATATGTTTACTGATAATATTGCACAAAAAAACACTCCTGTAAAAAGCCCTTATAAAAGGCAAGAAGTAATAGATATTGTTACAGGCAAGGCATTTCAAAGGCAAGCACAAACACCCTGGACAAGTAATGAAAAAGAAGAATTGATGAAACAAAGACAAGATTTAAGACGAGCTCAATTCCACAAAGAACTCAACAAATGGGTTTGGGTCAAAAGCAAGTTCCAAATTTTAATGATATATTTCAACAACAAAAAAGACAACAACAAATTGAGCAACAACAAATGGAAGAAGAAATGGAACATGGTATGTCAATGTAATTAAGGAGGAAAAAATAGAAAAATTATTTGATGCTATTAGAAAAAGCAACATTGAATTAGTTAAGGGTTTAATTAGTTCAGATGCTAGTTTAGTAAATTCAATTTCAATAAAGGGATTAGAAAAAGACAATGGTCAATCCCCATTACAAGTTGCTATAAAAACCAATAATATTGATATAACAAATTATTTGATAGATAATAATGCTAATGTTAATTTTATAGAAAAAGATTCAACTAATGAATGGAAAGCCCCTGTTATTCATGATACTTTAAGAACTGCAATTATGAATACAAGATGGAATACTTTTGATGGTAATATAAAAGTTTTCCATACAAAAGAAGAATCAGATAAAGCATTTTCATTATTAAAAAAATTATTGATTTAGGCGCTGATGTTAACGTACACGATTCATATCATAATTCTTGTTTAGATCGTGCTTTACTTGATTGCAGGCAAATATTACCTTATTATGATATAGAAAAAGATTTATTAAGCAAAGACAGAGTGTTAACTGATGAAATCAAAGAAGATATTTCACGAATTATCAAAATACTAATTGATAATGGTGCTGATGTTAATGAGAGAAATATTAACTCTAATAAATCTTTTAAAGAAACTGCAAACAATAGTGTAATATCTAAATGTTTAACATTTGATATAAAATAATGAAAGGAGGAAAAAATGAAAGAGTTTAAACTAAAGGAAAATGAAATTAAGGAACTTACAACAGTTAAAGGTGGTTGTATAGCATCAGATAGAATTACTGTTGATGGATAAAAAGTCGGTTATATGTATAGAGAAAACCTTACTAACGAAGCAGATAGTGGGTGGAGGTTTTCTCTGGCGATGAAAATGATGAATATACAAATAATCCTGATAATTTTAGTATGCTTCAATTAAATACAATCTGTAATTATGATGCAGATATTATTCTATATCTCGAAAAAGCAGTTGGAACTAAATTAGCAAGAGATGTTAATGAAACTTTCATAGAAGAATAATTTCATTTAAGTTCAAATTTTTTAACATAGTTGCTGATAATAGGTTTTCTGTGATTTAAATAATTTAAAACATTAGTTTTGATGTTAATAATTCTAGATAAATTATCTAGGATTTTTTCTTGTTCTTTATCAGTAATATTTTTATAATTTGAATATTTTTTATAAATATTTGGACTAACTCCCATATTCTTTTTAAACACTTCCGAAAAGTATTCTAATGAATTAAAGCCGTTTTTAAAGGCAATACTTAATATATAATTATCATCTTTAAAATACTTCAAACTATTATATATTCTCATTGTATTGATATATTCATGTATAGATATATTTAGTTCTTTCTTAAATCTTCTCATTATGTATGCTTTATCAAAGTAAAATAACAAGCTTAACTCATCAATAGTTATTTCTTTATTTATGTTATTATTTAAATACTCAATTATGTTACAAACTAAATCGTTGGAAAACATAGTATCACCCCTTATTTAGCAGTATACCACACTTTTTACATAAAAGTCATTTTTGTTTAAGTTTGTCAAAAAATATAAATGCTATAATGTTATTGAAAGGGAGTGATATGCATGGCATATTCAAGATGGGCAACAGTTGAAGAATTAAAATCTAAACTAACCCCAGTCAGTTATGATTCTGAAATTAAAAAATCAGGAATACCAATGATGTATGATGAAAATAATCTTTATATTAAAGATGATGAAGTTCATACTTTGGTTATTGGTTCAACAGGTAGTGGTAAGACTCAATCAACAATGTTACCACAATTAAGACTTGCAGTTAAAGCACAAGAGTCATTTATAGTTCATGATGTAAAAGGAGAAATTTATGATATTTTATCAGGAGAACTAAAAAAACAAAATTACAATACTATTGTAATCAATTTAGATAATCCTACTCTTGGTAATAATTATAATCCATTAAGTTTACCTTATGAATTATATAAGAATGGTCAAAAGGACAAAACAATAGAATTATTAGAGAATGTTGGTTACTATTTCTGTTGTAATGAAACATTTAATGCTAGTATTGATCCATTTTGGAACAATTCTGCAACATCATTATTCATAGGACTTGCACTATATCTATTTGACAATGCAAAGGAAGAAGAAGTAAATATTAGTAGTTTATTAAATCTAGTATCAGAATTTGATAAATTATCAGAAGAAGTTAAAAAATATGATAAGACTTCTCCAACATACATTAATCTTTCTAATATTATATTAGCACCAAATGAAACAAAAGGTAGTATTCTATCAGTATTTATACAAAATATGAGATTATTTGTATCAAGAGAAACATTATTAAAAATGTTATCTTCATCTAACTTTGATATGACAAATATTCAAAAAGATAAAACTGCATTATTTATTATAAGTAATAATAAGTCAATTTCTAGAAGATTAATTCCTTTAATAATTGAAGAATGTTATTATGCTGCAACAAATACTAATGATAAAACTCGTAGATTAAATGTCGTAATTGATGATTTCGAAAACTTAATTCCAATTAAGGATTTCAACAATATGCTTACACTTGCAAGAGGTTTTAATATTAAATTTAGTATATTTATTAGAAGTATATTAGAGTTAAGAAATATTTATGGTGCAGAGGGAACTGAAATATTAAAAATGGTGTTTGGAAATATTGTTTATTTATTAGCGAATGATACTGAAACATTAGAAGATATTTCAAAACTATGTGGAAATCAGCAAACTGAAAAAGGAATTGAACCACTAATTACTGTTGAAGATTTAAAATTATTAAATAATTTTGAAGCAGTTATTCTAATTCCTAGAATTAACCCTATCAAATCTAAATTATTACCTGATTATCAAATTGATTGGAAATTTAGTGATGAAAAGGTTGCACTAAAAGAAATTGAAAATAAAGAAGTTAAGACATTTAATATAAAATAATGACAACAATTAAGGGGAAAAATTCCCTTTTTCTAATGTTAATATAAAATTTTCAGGTCCCCTCAAATTCGAAGAACCAATTTTAATAAGGAAATATGATATAATGGTATTAGATAAAGATATGTTAATATCTAAGAGGATTGATAATATGTTTAATATAGATTATATAAAGGCAATTATTTCAAAATTTTTAAGAACATCAAATAAGAATGTGAACATTATATGAGAAAAAAGAACTCTACTAAACATGAATATCTATTATGTTCTGTAAATCGTGATGGCTATGATGATTGTATAAATAAGTCTTCAATTAGATATGATGAACTTGCAAATCTAGTATTAGATGCAATTAATAAGAAGATTCAAAAGTTTTATGATGAAAATGAATTAGAAAATTTAGATTCAAAAAAGAAAGAAAATAGATTTAATAAAAAAATTATATCTTTAGAAAAACAACGAGATGATATTAATAAGAAAATAGTTTATTATAAAATGAAAGAAGAATCTTCAAAAAATAATAAAGAGATATTTAATAAATATCAAAAATTAGAAGAATTAAATAGAGTTATTGTCGATGAATTTATAGATAAAATCTATATTGGAAAGTTAAATGAAGAAACAAATAGTAGAGATATTCAAATCAAATGGAATTTTG